>JANQZS010000040.1 GCA_030728405.1 Candidatus Nanopelagicales bacterium
TCTGGTTCACCCTTTTTGCGATCTCTGTTGCGGTGGGCATCTGGTACGTCGCCTCCAGGCTGACCGATCTGATGATCACCGTCGCCATCTGTTTCTTCCTGGCTTTCGCGATTGAACCGGCGGTGAATCGACTTGCGGCCCGTGGCTGGAAGCGGGGGCGGGCCACACTGTTGGTGTATGTCGCGGTCATTGCCGGAGCGAGTCTCTTCTTTGCACTTTTCGGGCGCCTCCTGTTCGCGCAGATAGTTGGGTTGACGAGTAATGCCCAGGCCCTCTACGTGGAATTGGCAGATCAGGTTGAGAGCAGTCTCGGTTACACGTTGCCGGCCCCTGATTTCCTGATCGAGAATTATCTAGACGACGTTGTGCGATTTGCTGCAGCCGAGGTCCTCGGTGTGCTGAGTTCACTGCTCCTGGTGCTCTTCGGCACGTTAACCGTGTTGCTGGTCACGTTTTATCTGGTGGCAGATGGCCCGCGTTTTCGCCGGGCGGTGTGCTCGGTCTTCCCTGCTCGTAAGCAGACGGAGATTCTGGCGATTTGGGAAGTCGCGATCGACAAAACTTCGAGTTACCTCGTCTCGAGATCGATTTTGGCGGCAATCTGTGGCACGGCCACTGCGATCTTCTTGCTCATTGCGCAGGTTCCCTATGCGCTCGCGCTCGGTGCCTTCACCGGCATCGTCGCGCAGTTTGTGCCCACAATCGGAACATATATTGCTGGTGCCGTACCGGTGCTCGTGGCCTTTGGCGCGAGCCCTGCGCAAGGAATCGCAACGTTAATTTTCATCCTTGCTTATCAGCAGGTGGAGAACTTGACGATCGAACCGCGCATTTCGGCAAAAGCAATGGAACTGAACACCGCGGTCTCATTCCTGTCGGTACTTGCCGGAGCGGCTGTGCTCGGACCCATCGGCGCGCTGTTAGCCCTGCCGTTCGCAGCAACTGTCAAAGCTTTCCTGAGTACCTATTTGCAACGCAATGAAGTTGTGGAGTCTCATCTCACGAGTCTGGATCAGGAGGATGAAGCTACTGGCCCCAGCTAGGGGTCTCGCGTTCAGATGAACAGCAGTTGCGCGCCATCCCGTAGCCTCCGGTCATGAGCGATCTGAACGAGGTGGGTGCCCGCGATGCCTGGCGCTGCTGGCTGTGCGATGAACCGGTTGATCCGGAGGCATCGGTCAACGCGGATCGGGGACCGAGCGTCGACAGTGGCTCGGCGTCGAAGGGCAAGAAGAAAAGTGTGGGCATTGAGCGCTTGGCGCACCGAGCATGCAACACCCAGAAGGGCAAAATCGCAGCGAGCGTGCCCTGGCCAGCAGAGCTCTTCGTCATCGACCCCGCGCCGATCGTTGCTGCCGTCGATCGACTTGCTCGCAAAGGCGGTCAGGAAGTAGTGGCGCGCTGCCCAAGCCAGGCTGACGCCGAGGAAGCTTCGGTGTGGCTACTGGATCGACTCTCACGCTTCGCGCCTGATCTGATGCTGACCACCCAGATCGACGAGGGTGGCGGTCAGTACCTGATCAAGCTCCGCGCTCAGTGATCTAGTTCGGACGTGCGGGGACCGGCCTCAATGCGAGGTTCTCTTGTACCGGTCCCATGATTCGTGGATTTCGGCCTCTGCTTCGGTGCGGCCCACCCAGGTTGCACCTTCAACGGACTTGCCGGGCTCAAGGTCTTTGTAGACCTCGAAGAAATGCTGGATCTCGAGTCGATCGAACTCGGCCACATGATGGATATCGCGCATGTGCTCCACGCGCGGATCACGGGCCGGCACACACAGCACCTTGTCGTCACCGCCGGCCTCATCGGTCATGCGGAACATGCCCACCGCGCGGCACCGGATCACGATGCCGGGAAACGTGGGTTCCCCAACGATCACGAGGGCATCGAGTGGATCACCGTCTTGGCCGAGGGAGTCGTCGATAAATCCATAGTCATGGGGGTAGCGGGTCGACGTGAAGAGCATGCGGTCAAGCCGCATGCGGCCCGTCTCATGATCCATCTCATATTTATTGCGGCTACCAGCGGGGATTTCGATGGTGACGTCGAACTCGAGCTGATCCATCGGTCCTCCATGGTTTGGGTGCGTTGACGTAGGGTAACAATCCGGCGTGGAGAGGGGTGTGAGTTGCAGGATCAGCGTTGTATTCGACTCAGCCGAACACTCATAAGCTCCCTGATCAGCCTCGCGCTGGTGCTCTTTGCCCCGAGCGCCTTTGCGGCCGACCCTGCGCCCCCGCTGATTTCCCCGGCCGAGGTGCAGCGGTCAACTGCTCCGATTCCTTCGGCCCAAGGTGTGAAGAAGGTGATCGGGCCCCTCACGAAAACCAACGCGTGGGGAAGTTTCTCTGGAATGGTGATCGACCCCGGCAGCGGCGAGGTGCTCTTTGACCGCAAGGGTGATCGACCCCTTATCCCGGCCTCCACAGCAAAACTCGCGACGGCTGCAGCTGCGCTCAAGACTTTTGGCACGACCCACCGCCTCACCACCACCACCAAGCGCTCCCAAGACACCGTCTATCTAGTGGGCGGCGGCGACACAACCCTCACCCGTCCGCAACTAAGGAAACTCGCTCGAGAAACAGTGAAAGCGCTCGGTGCCACCAAGCGCGTGAATGTGGTTTTCGATGAAAGCTTGTTCAGCGGACCAAAGCTGGGTCCAGGTTGGTCGCGATCCTTCCCATCACTTGGGGTGGCCGCTCCAGTCTCTCCTCTCATGGTCGGGCTGGGGAAGACGGCACCTGGTGCGCGCAGCCGGGTAAAGAATCCGGCCCGGCAAGCTGCCACCCTTTTCGCCCAAAGCCTTAAGGCTCAAAGTGTTCAGGTTGAGTCAGTAGTAAAAGGTGTAGCGCCGGCTACTGCCACCGAGTTGGCCCAGCACCAATCAGTTCACATGACCGAATTGATAGGCGACCTGCTCGCTGATTCCGACAACGATCTCGCCGAATCCCTCGCCCACCTCGTGGGTGGCAAGGTCGTAGGAGATGCCTCCTTCAAAGGAGGGGCCCAGGCAACGGCCTCGATTCTGAAATCGGCAGGCATCAGCACTGCGGGGATGAAGTTGGCCGATGGCAGCGGGCTATCGCGGAGCAATGCAATCTCTGCCGACACGCTCGCCGATCTGCTTTCCGTCGTTGCGCTGGGAAAAGAGAGTTCTTGGTGGCCGATCTCTGCTGGACTAGCCATTGCCGGAAGCACAGGAACATTGGCTAACCGATTCAAGACCAAATCCACGAAAGCCGGCGCCGGGGTCGTTCGAGCGAAGACCGGATCGCTCACTGGGGTCTCATCCCTAGCGGGTTTGGTGCGAGATGACGACGGCCGGCTGCTGGTCTTTGCACTAATTTCCAACAAGGTGTCATCCCTCTACAGTGCTCGCGAGACAATGGACAAAATTGCCAGCCAACTTGCCGAATGTGGGTGTACTTCATGACCGTTCCAGCACAGCCCGTCGCTCTCCCTGCCAACCAGTTCGATCACTTTTACCGCGGTGGTGACCGGATCGGTGCACTTAGAGGTGGCCCCGGCGGCCCGCAGCGGCCAGAGGAGTGGATCGGTTCAGCCACATCCCGGTTCGGAACAGTAAGTCAGGGATTAACGGTGTTGCCAGATGGACAGGTGCTCGCCGAAGCCGTGGCAGCGGATCCGATTGCATGGTTCGGTGCTGACCACGCAGATCGCTACGGCTCGAGCACGGAACTGCTTGTGAAGCTACTTGACCTTGGTCAGCGCCTGCCGGTGCACCTGCACCCGAATCGTGAATTCGCCCGCACGCATCTGGGTCTTTCGCATGGCAAGACCGAGGCGTGGATTGTGCTTGATGCGCCTGCCGGTGCCCAGGTGGGCGTTGGCTTTAAAGAACAGATGAGCCTTGACCAGGTGAGTTCGTGGGTGATGAACCGCAACAGCGAAGCACTTCTCTCTGCGCTGCAGACCAAGACCGTGCAACCCGGTGATTGCATGCTCGTTCCCGCCGGCCTCCCGCATACCGTGCAAGAGGGTGTCTTTGTGCTGGAGTTGCAAGAACCTTCGGACATGTCGATCTTGCTGGAGTGGCAAGACTTTGCGGTCGACGGTTTTGTTGATGGCCATCTGGGCTTGGGCTTTGACACTGCGTTGCAGGCAGTCGATCTCACCGCAATCAGCGCGAGTGATCTTGACGCACTCGTGATTCCTGCGGCATCAGTAGCCGGTAGCGGTGTGATGTCGCTTATGCCATCAGCGGCCGATCAGTACTTCAGGGCCGACCGCGTTGATGCACGTGGTGGTGATGTGGGGATGCCAGCCGGCTTCGCGGTGTTGTTGATCCTCGAGGGCTCAGGCGTTCTGCATTCAGGTGTGGGCGACCAGCCGGTTTCCACCGGCGATGCAATTCTGATCGCGCACGCCCACGGTGACTGGACGCTCAGCGGCAACGTTATGGGAGTGGCTTGCCGGCCACCAGCAGCAGATGCGGCACCTGGCGCACGGTGACAAGTGCGCTGATCGATGCCGGTCTTGCTGGGGCCATCGGCCGCCAGTTCGCGTCGTCGGGCCCAGAGGTAAGCAGGTCAACTGCCCGAGATGCAGTGGTGATGTTGCGCGACCTCGCGGCAGAGGCGCAAGAACATGTGGCTGCCGTGACCGGAATTGCGGCACCGTCAGATAACGCCGTCTTTGTGATCGACCGCCGTGAGTGGATAGATGCGAACGTGTCATCACTGGCCGATCTTTTGCACAGTTGGACGCCGCGCAAGAAACCATCCGCATTTGCTCGTTCGATTGGCTCGCGCGCGTTGGCTATTGAAGTGGGCGTTGCTTTGTCGTGGATGTCCACCAAAGTCCTTGGCCAATATGAAGTCTTCACGCCAAGTGAACTTTCTGGTCGACTGCTTCTGGTAGCACCAAACATTGTTGAGGTCGAGCAAACCCTTGAGGTGAATCCGCGGGATTTTCGGTTATGGGTCTGCCTGCACGAAGAAACCCATCGGGTTCAGTTCGCTGCGCATCCTTGGCTGGGTGAGTATCTGCGCGCGCTCACGATTTCTTTTCTAGAGATCTCCGATGTCCCTCCGCAACAACTTCTGAGTCAACTCACGCATGCGGCCAGTAAAGATGACTCATCTGGTGACTTTGAGCGGTCCTGGTTCGAGCGCATGATGAATGCCGAGCAGCGCGAACTCTTTGATCGGGTGACCGCGGTCATGTCTCTCCTTGAAGGCCACGCAGATGTTGTGATGGATGAAGTAGGGCCGCACGTAGTGGGCTCTGTTGCTCAGATTCGTTCCCGTTTTCAAGAACGACGCACAAACCCCTCGACGTTGGATCGAATGGTGAGAAGCGCGCTGGGCATGGATGCGAAAATGCGGCAGTACGCCGACGGTGCAGTGTTTGTTCGACGCGTGGTTGATGAGATCGGAATGCAGGGTTTCAATCAGGTGTGGGAAAGCGCAGAAAATCTGCCAACCCGGATCGAACTGCATGATCCACAGTTGTGGATCGATCGGGTTGCTTCCGGAGTTGCTGCATGAGTTCTCTAGCAACGGTCGCACTGCGCAACGACCTCAGCACTTGCCTTGACGGGGTGGCATCGGATGCCCCGATCATCGTCGGCTGTTCTGGCGGACCCGATTCGCTGGCCTTGGTCTCCGTTGCAGTGTGGGTGGGAGCCCATCAAGGGCGCCGGGTCATCAGCGCAACCATCAACCATCAATTGCAAGAAGCGGCGGCTGAGGTTGCTGTGCAGGCGCAGGTGGCGAGTAAGGCTCTGGGCGTCGATGAGGCGATTGTGATTCCGGTCAACGTCGAGAACGGCCAAGGGCTGGAGGCCGGTGCCCGGGCCGCTCGGTTAGCAGCGCTCGAACAGTTAGCAACAGAAAAACAGGCGGGCGCTGTGCTTTTGGGTCACACGCTTGACGACCAAGCAGAGACCGTGCTCCTTCGGCTCTCACGGGGTGCCGGTGCGAGATCACTCGGTGCGATGCGCACCTGCTCAGGCATCTGGCACCGACCGTTCCTGGCTCAGTCACGTTCCCTCGTGCACGAGGTGGCGGTGGAGGCCCTGTCTCCTTTGGGACTGGAACCGTGGAGTGATCCCCATAACCAGTCTCGGGATTTTGCCCGGGTCCGGATTAGGGCATTACTTGCAGAGATAACTGCTGAACTCGGCCCTGGAGTAGTGATGGGACTGATCAGATCGGCGGAATTGTTGCGCGATGACGACGATGTCCTGTCTGCGTGGAGTGCGGGGGATTTCGCGGACAAGGTGAGCAAGCGGGATGGCCAGGTATCGGTGGCGATCGCCGATCTCACGGAACTGCCTCGGGCGATCAGAACCCGAGTAATTCGCCTGATGTTCGAAGATGTTGCTGGTGTTGATGCGGTTTCATCGGCCCTCACTTTTGAGCAGGTGCGCACCATCGACTCGCTCATTGTCAACTGGCACGGCCAGGGTCCAGTGGATCTGCCGGGTGGTGTTCAGGCCTCCAGGGAATATGAAAGGCTGACCCTCCTGCGGGGGAAATCGCGACACGAGCTTAGGGAGCAATAAGTGGATGCCCAGCACGTCGAAGG
>JANQZS010000041.1:0-17118 GCA_030728405.1 Candidatus Nanopelagicales bacterium
CCTTGGATTTGATGCGGTGGGAACCGGTCACTACGCCAGACGAATCGATGGTCCGCACGGCGCGGAGTTGCATCGCGCAGCAGATCCACTTAAAGATCAGTCGTACGTGCTCTCGGTGTTATCCGCCGAGCAAATTGAACACTCCTTGTTTCCGTTGGGGGATGACATCAAAGGTGTTGTTCGAGCTGAAGCAACCGAACGTGGGCTGATCACCGCAGCAAAGCCAGATAGCCATGACATCTGCTTCATTCCCGATGGCGATACTGCGGGTTTCTTGGTCGATCGCCTTGGCGAAGCCGCGGGGAACATCGTCGATGCCGTTAGTGGAGCGGTTCTGGGACAGCACCGCGGAACATTTACCGTCACCATCGGTCAGCGTCGGGGCCTGGACCTGCGGGTGCCGGCGGAAGATGGCACTCCGCGTTACGTCGTGGATATCGATATGGAAACCCGCAACGTCATTGTTGGCTCGCCGGACCTTCTCGACGTTCATGCCATCGAAGCGACCCATCCCATTTGGTGCGGGGCTTCCCTGGATTCGAACTCCCGCGAGTTACTGGTGCAAGTGCGCGCGCACTCTGATCCAGTGCCCGCGCAGGTGCGCTTTGACGGGGAAACAGTCCGCGTCGAATTGATAGATCCCATTCGTGGTTTGGCACCCGGGCAGACTGTTGCAATTTTTGATGGAACCAGAGTGGTGGGCTCTGCCACGATCGATGCCACTGATCGCATTGCTGCACGCGAGCCACTGGCATCGACTCGTCAATGACCGATCAGCAGGTGGACCAAACGATGTGGTGGCCTCGGGCATCGGCCACAGCGATCGGCTCGTACCCGGGCAGTGATATCCGAGACACAGCGCAGATTGTTGTTGGTGAACTTCCGTCCTTTCCCCAACTACCAGAACTACCCGGGCGAGGCCCCGGCTCTGATGCGATCGGTAGAACCGGGGGATTGCTGAGCCAGGTTGATGGTTCATTGGGTCTGGAGACAACTCCCACCGGTTGGCGAATCAGCGGTGGCAATACCCGCGACATGCGTCGTGCAGTTTCTTGGCTGGGTGAAGACCTTGATGTCATGGAAGAAGCTGCCGCTGGCTTCCATGGTTCATTCAAGCTCCAAATCGTGGGTCCGTGGACCTTTGCCGCCAGCGTGGAATTGCCAGGTGGGGAGCGTGCGCTGCGCGACCACGGGGCAGTCGCGCATATCGCCGGTGCGCTTTCTGAAGCAATTGCCCTGCACCTGGCTGACCTTCGTCGCAGAGTTCCAGGTGCATCCGTTGTGGTGCAGTGGGATGAACCTGCTTTACCTGCTGTGATGAGTGGCACCGTGGGTACTGCGAGTGGGCTTGCGACCTACCGATCAGTGTCAGAGCCGCTGGCAACCGAGCACCTTCGAACTGTCCTGGGGGCTCTGCCCAACGTGATCGCTGGCGTGCATTGCTGCGCTCCGAATTTTCCCATTGATGTTGTTCGATCAGCGGGGGCGCAGTTCGTTTCCTTCGACATCCTCGATGCCCGCCCCAATGATGATGCCGTTGGGCGCGCTTGGGAATCCGGCGTGGGTGTTTTAGTGGGTTGCGTACCTGCACTTGGTAACGAGCCTGGCACGCAGGAGCAGATGAGCCGGCCGCTACGCCGGTACCTTGCAGATCTTGGCTTCACCGACCCTGAATCACTCGATCGCATGGCGATCACCCCAACCTGTGGGTTGGCAGGTGCTTCGCCGTCGTGGGTGCGACATGCATTGGCCGCGTGCCAGTCCCTCGGCCGGATCGTGCGGGATGATCAGGGTCGTGATGAACAAGATCGTGATGAACGTGACGAACACTGAGGGAGGGGAGTAATGGGCACGGGGATTCCCGCCGCGGCGCGTCAGCGATGGAGTGAACTGGCAGATGCCATCAACAGTGCTCGAGTCTCCTACTACCAGCACGACGCACCCGCGCTTTCCGACGATGAGTACGACCAGATGTACCGGAAGTTAGTGGAACTGGAAAACCTGCACCCGGAATTGGCGAGTGGAGAGTCGCCCACCCAGACCGTGGGTGGCCAAAAATCTGAGATGTTTGAACCGGTTGCGCACCTTTCGCGAATGTATTCACTAGACAACGTATTTAGCGAAGAGGAAATGAATGCCTGGCTAGATCGAGTTGAAAAGTCTCTGGGATTTGTGCCTGACTATTTATGTGAACTCAAGATCGACGGCCTTGCAGTAGATGCCGTGTACGTGGACGGTGCGCTGAAGACGCTTGCCACCAGAGGCGATGGGGTAGTGGGTGAAGACGTCACTTTCAATGCGACCTACATTGACAGCATTCCGGCTCGGTTGACTGGGAAGAAGGTTCCAGCACTTGTTGAAGTTCGAGGTGAAATCTTCTTCGGGCTCGCCGAATTTGATCGAATAAACGAGGAGCAACTTCGCATCGGTGCCGCGCCGTTTGCCAACCCGCGCAACGCGGCTGCTGGCACCATGCGGCAGCGAGTCGATCGCCGTCTTGAAGAACTTTCGGCGGCAGAAGCAGCAGGAGCGAAACGCGCAGACAAGGCTCGGGCAGATCTAGAGCACGCCGTCAATCGACTCAACAATCTGCAGCTGATTGTCCACGGAATCGGCGCAATCGACGGCATCACCATTACCCATCAAAGTCAGGCATATGAAATCCTCGCCGGATTTGGCTTGCCCGTGAGCCCGGTGATGTCAGTGCGAACGAGCAATTCCGAAGTTCTGGACTACGTATCCCACTACGGAATCCATCGCCATGATGTGAGCCACGAAATCGATGGCGTCGTTGTGAAAGTTGACGATCTCGATCTGCAAAGGCAATTGGGCGAAACCTCACGTGCCCCGCGTTGGGCAATCGCCTACAAGTACCCCCCAGAGGTTGTGCGCACCAGATTGCTCGATATCGAGGTGAACGTGGGGCGCACAGGTCGAGTCACACCCTTTGCGGTGATGGAACCGATCAAGGTGGCCGGATCAACGGTGTCGATGGCCACCTTGCATAACGCCTATGAAGTCGAGCGCAAAGGCGTACTCATCGGCGACATGGTCTTCCTTCGTAAGGCTGGCGATGTGATCCCCGAGGTCTTGGGCCCAGTTACAGAGGTACGCACGGGCACCGAACGCGCATTCGTGATGCCCACCGAGTGCCCTGCATGCGGATCTACCCTTCGTCCAGAAAAAGAGGGGGATAAAGATATCCGGTGCCCCAATGCGCGGAGCTGTCCAGCGCAGGTGCGCGAACGGTTATTCCACCTAGCGTCCAGAGGTGCCCTTGACATTGAGGGCCTTGGGGTAAAAGCAGCCACGGCCCTGTTGGACTGCGGGATAGTCACCGATCCTGGAGATCTGTTCCTCATCACCGAAGCCGATTTACTCACCTGTGAATTTTTCACCCGCGATCCAGCGAAGGGTGAGTCAGGTGCTCAACTATCTGAAAACGCCAAATCTATGCTGGCGAATATTCACGCTGCACGGGAAAAGCCCCTGTGGCGCGCCTTAGTGGCGCTGTCCATCAGACACGTTGGTCCGACAGCGGCCCAAAGTTTGGCTCGCACATTTGGTTCCATCGATGCCATCGCTAATGCCCAACGAGAAGAGTTAGCGGCTGTCGATGGAGTGGGCGAGGTGATCGCGGACGCTGTCATCGAGTGGTTCTCGACCGATTGGCACCGAGACATTGTTGATAAGTGGCGGCGCGGTGGAATGCGAATGGCAGATCCCGTTATTGAGGTGGGAGACCAACCACTCTCTGGCCTTACGGTGGTCATCACCGGATCGTTGCCAGGGTTCACCCGGGATAGCGCAGCAGCTGCCGTGACTGAGCTTGGGGGCAAAGTGGCTGGCTCAGTCTCGTCGAAAACAAGCCTGCTCGTCGCTGGGGAGAGCGCAGGGTCAAAATTCGACAAGGCCGTGAGTCTCGGGGTGCCAATTGTGGGAGCGGAAGGCTTCACTGCTCTTCTTGAGTCTGGATTAGCCGCTGCTCTTCTGCTTCAGGTGCAGTAGGCGTGAGCATGACCCCTCGGCCATAGGCTTTACCCCATGAGCGCCATCACTCGGGCTGATGTCGAGCACCTCGGTCGACTCGCCCGCCTCAATCTGACTCCCGAAGAAATCGACAATTTTGCAGGCCAACTAGATGTGATTCTGGCCTCTGTTGCTCGGATTTCAGAGGTGGCTGCACATGACATTCCGCCTACTTCACACCCCATTCCTGTCGAGAATGTGTACCGCGAAGACGTTGTGCGCCCTGGGTTGCTTCGGGCCGATGTTGCAGCGGGTGCCCCAGCTTGGGAAGACGACCGATTCCGGGTTCCCAGAATTTTGGGTGAGGCATAAACATGGGAGATCTCATGGGTCACGACCTCACAAGGCAAAGTGCCTCCACCCTGGCCGATGCCATTTCGCAGGGCGAGGTCTCGGCAGAAGAGGTCACCAAGGCTCACCTTGAGCGCATTGCCGAGGTTGACCCTCGGGTGCACGCGTTTCTGTATGTCGATTCCGACGATGCGCTTGCTGCAGCCAAAGGTGTCGATGCCAAGCGAGCCCGTGGGGATCGATTAGGTGCCCTTGCCGGAGTGCCACTCGCATTGAAAGACATTCTGACGATGAAGGGTGTGCCAACCACCTGCGGTTCGAAAATCCTTGAAGGATGGCGCCCGCCCTATGACTCACATGTGGTCGAGCGTCTTCGGACCAGCGACATCGTCATTCTTGGCAAAACAAATATGGACGAGTTCGCGATGGGCTCATCCACCGAACACAGTGCTTATGGGCCGACCCGAAACCCGTGGGATCTTGAACGAATCCCGGGTGGATCGGGTGGTGGCTCATCGGCTGCCATTGCTGCATTTGAAGCACCCTTGGCAATTGGTACCGATACCGGCGGCTCCATCAGGCAACCGGCAGCTGTGACGGGAACAGTTGGCGTCAAGCCCACATACGGTGGTGTCTCCCGTTACGGGTTAGTCGCGTTGGCATCTTCTCTTGATCAAGCCGGCCCATGCGCGCGCAACGTGCTCGACACGGCGTTGTTGCATGCCGCCATCGCCGGCCATGACCCGCGTGATTCCACCTCCATCAACGCAGCCGTGCCCGACGTGGTTGGCGCAGCACTGAATGGCGATGTTCGTGGCATGCGGATCGGATTAGTGCGAGAACTCTCTGGTGCGGGATATCAAGCGGGCGTCGAACAGCGTTTTCGTGAAGCGGTAGAGCTTCTTGAAGGACTTGGCGCCGAAGTAATCGAGGTGTCCTGCCCACACTTCGAATATGCATTGGGTGCCTACTACTTGATCCTTCCCTCTGAAGCCTCAAGCAACCTGGCTCGTTTCGACGGCATGCGTTACGGCTTGCGAGCCGGCGATGACGGCAGTCATTCCGTTGAAGAGGTCATGGCAATCACTCGCGAAGCCGGTTTTGGCCCCGAAGTGAAGCGGCGCATCATGCTGGGCACCTACGCACTTTCCAGCGGCTACTACGACGCCTACTACGGACAAGCTCAGAAAATCCGAACGCTCATTACCCGAGATTTTGATGCCGCTTTCACTCAAGTTGACGTTCTGATTTCACCTACTGCTCCCACAACCGCTTTCAAGATAGGTGAAAAGGTCGACGATCCCATCGCTATGTACTTAAACGACGTCGCCACCATTCCGGTAAACCTGGCAGGAAACGCGGCCATGTCCTTGCCCATCGGGCTTGCCCCTGAAGATGGTCTGCCGGTCGGTTTGCAAATCATCGCACCGCCCATGACTGATGACCGTCTTTACCGCGTGGGTTCCGCGGTGGAGTCAGCACTCGTTGATAAATGGGGTCAGCTACTCATTGAGGAGGCGCCAGCACTATGAGCGCACACGCAGACGAACTGATGGACTACGACCAAGCGGTGTCACTTTTTGACCCGGTGATCGGCCTTGAAACCCATGTGGAATTGGGAACCAACTCAAAAATGTTTTGCTCCTGCCCCACCGAATTCGGTGCAGAAGCAAACACGCAGATCTGCCCCGTGTGTGTGGGCTTGCCAGGTTCTATGCCGGTAGTGAACGCTGTGGCAGTTGAGTCAACGATTCGCATGGGACTCGCTTTGAACTGCGATATCGCCTCGTGGTGCCGGTTTGCCCGCAAAAACTACTTCTATCCGGATATGCCCAAGGATTACCAAATTAGCCAGTACGACGAGCCGTTGTGCACTGATGGCTACCTCGATGTGATTGTGCCTACTGATGATGGACCCCAGGTCTTCCGCATTGAAATCGAGCGGGTCCACATGGAGGAAGACACCGGAAAGCTCACGCACTCAGGTGGAGATACTGGTCGGATTCATGGTGCGGATTACTCGCTCGTTGATTACAACCGCGCGGGCATTCCACTCATTGAGATCGTCACAAAACCGATTCCTGGCACTGGGGCATTGGCACCTGTCGTTGCCCGTGCTTACGTTGCAGAGCTACGCAACCTGATGCGCTCATTGGGTGTTTCTAATGTGCGCATGGAAGAGGGATCGTTGCGCTGCGACGTCAACGTGTCTTTGGCCAAGCCGGGTGAGCCGTGGGGCACCAGGTCAGAAACAAAGAACGTCAACTCGCTTCGGTCGGTGGAACGAGCAGTGCACAGCGAGATCGAGCGTCAGTCGGCTCTCCTCACCTCAGGTGGGCGCGTAATTCAAGAAACCCGGCACTTTCACGAAGACACCGGGCGAAGTACTTCTGGTCGATCTAAGGAGCAGGCCGAGGATTACCGATACTTCCCCGAGCCTGATCTAGTGCCGGTGGCTCCATCGCTCGAGTGGATTGAGCAACTTCGAGCCAGTCTGCCTGAGGCGCCAGCGGCAAAACGTGCGCGCTTGCAAGAGTCGTGGGGGATCACGGACTTTGAGATGCAAACACTCGTTAACACCGACGCGCTCGATGTGATTGAAGAGACCGTTGCAGCCGGGGTTGAGCAGAGTGCGGCCCGTAAGTGGTGGATGGGCGAGTTTGCGCGTTCAGCCAAGGAGCAGGGGATTGAGCTGTCACAGTTGAGGGTGCGGCCAGCCGACATTGTTCGGGTGGAGGCCCTCATCGGTGAAGGTGCACTCACGGACAAGATGGCCCGACAGGTTTTTGAAGGGGTTCTTGCAGGTGAAGGCGATGTTGATTCTGTGATCGCGCAGCGCGGTTTGGTTGTAGTCAGCGACGACACTTCGCTGCTTGCTGCAATCGATGAGGCGCTAGCTGCGCAACCGGATGTGGCCGAGAAAATCGCTTCGGGCAAAGTACAAGCTGCTGGAGCTATCGTCGGCGCTGTGATGAAAGCAACGCAGGGCCAAGCTGATGCAGCCAAGGTCCGAGCGCTCTTGCTCGAAAAGCTCGGCGTATCCGAGTAGCGCGGGCTATCTCTTCATGAATCCTGCGATTGCCTTGCTTCCTCGGGTGCTCGCGCCATTGGACGTGCCGGGGGTGCAGTGGTACGCAGATGACATAAATCCAGATCCAGCCGACTGTGCAGATGTCGGATTCTTTGTTCCCCGGTATTTGGGATCCGGGCCCAATGCACATCTGTCATTGAAGATGCCCCACCTTCAGGTTCTTCAGCTGCTGACAATCGGATACGACTACGCACTTGAGTACGTGCGGCCCGGAGTGGCCTTGTGTAATGCACAAGGCGTGCATGAGGCGAGTACCGCTGAACTGACCCTCGGGCTGATCATTGCATCGCTACGCGGTATTGATCGGTCCGTTCGCGAGGGTGCAGCAGGAATATGGAACCACCAGCGGGGGGAGTCGCTGCAGGGCAAGCGGATGCTGATCATTGGGGCTGGTCCCGTTGGTCGTGCGATTGCCGCAGTATGCGCACCAATGGGTGCATCGATCACGATGGTCGCGCAAACCGCCCGAGAAGATTTAGCGGCAGTGACCGAATTACCAGGCCTCCTGCCTCATGCCGACGTTGTCGTGCTCGCGCTTCCGCTGACCCCCGCAACTCAGGGGATGGTCGATGCCCAGTTCCTCTCCCAGCTCAAGACCGGATCGCTGCTGGTCAATGTGGCGCGAGGACCTGTAGTGCTCACGGCCGACCTCGTTCGTGAATTGGAGACCGGGAGGATCCGGGCCGCTCTCGATGTCACCGATCCCGAGCCGTTGCCCGTTGATCACGTGCTGTGGTCGATGCCGAATGTGTTGATCACACCCCATGTGGGTGGAGATTCAGATGCATTTCCGGTCTTGGCGAGGGCCCTTATCGCGCGCCAAATTCATAATTGGCGGACCGGTTCACGCTTGGAGAATGTGATCCACGTCGCTGGTTAGATTGTCCTGACAAGCCTTCCTCGTTCAGCAGCCCTCGGCCCTAATAGGGTGGATGGCATGACGAATATGAAGCCGCGCAGTTCCGAAGTCACCGATGGTCTTGAGCGGGCACCAGCCCGTGGAATGTTGCGCGCAGTAGGCATGTCTGATGAGGATTTCCCCAAAGCACAGATCGGCATTGCATCGTCGTGGAACGAGATCACTCCGTGCAACCTGTCTTTGGAGCGCCTCGCTAAATCTGCCAAGGAAGGGGTTTTCCAAGCTGGTGGGTTCCCCATGCAGTTCGGCACAATCTCCGTCTCTGATGGCATCTCGATGGGCCATGACGGCATGCACTTCTCCCTCGTGAGCCGGGAAATCATCGCAGACTCCGTTGAGGCAGTCATGCAGGCAGAACGCCTCGACGGCATGGTCACGTTCGCAGGTTGCGATAAGTCTCTGCCGGGCATGTTGATGGCCTCTGCCCGACTCGACGTGGCCTCAGTGTTCGTGTACGCAGGATCGATTCTGCCGGGCCACGTGAAACTCTCGGATGGAACCGAAAAAGACGTCACCATCATCGATGCTTTCGAGGCGGTCGGTGCGTGCGCACGGGGGCTCATGTCACGCGAGGACGTCGACACGATTGAGCGTGCTATTTGTCCTGGCGAAGGAGCCTGCGGTGGCATGTACACGGCCAACACCATGGCCAGCGCTGCTGAGGCGATGGGGATGTCGCTGCCTGGCTCAGCGGCACCACCCGCGGTCGATCGTCGTCGCGATGGCTTCTCCCGCAGATCAGGTGAGGCAGTCGTCGAGTTGATCCGCCAGGGAATCACCACCCGCGACATCATTACCAAGCAGTCGCTCGAAAATGCCATAGCCATCGTGATGGCATTCGGCGGCTCCACAAATGCGGTACTTCATTTGCTGGCAATCGCCCACGAGGCTGAAATCGAACTGCACCTGCAAGATTTCCATCGGATCGGTTCCAAGGTGCCTTTGCTAGCTGATGTGAAGCCATTCGGTCGCTACGTCATGAGCGACGTAGACCGAGTCGGTGGCGTTCCGGTCATCATGCGGGCGCTGCTCGACGCGGGCCTCATGCACGGAGACTGCCTCACGGTCACGGGCAAGACAATGGCTGAGAACCTAGCGAGCATAAATCCGCCAGACCCCGATGGCGACATTCTGTATGCCTCAAAGAACGCGATCGCGGTCAGCGGGGGTATCACCATCCTGGGTGGTTCGCTGGCGCCCGAGGGGGCGGTTGTCAAGATCGCGGGAGTGCCCGTTGACACATTCGAGGGCGCTGCTCGAGTTTTCGAGCGTGAGCAGTCCGCGATGGCAGCGCTAGAAGATGGCACCATCAAAAAGGGCGATGTTGTGATCATCCGCTACGAAGGTCCGAAGGGTGGTCCCGGTATGCGCGAGATGCTGATGATCACTGGTGCTATCAAGGGTGCAGGGCTGGGCAAAGACGTACTTCTCATCACCGATGGCCGGTTCTCCGGTGGCACCACGGGATTGTGCGTGGGACACGTCGCTCCCGAGGCGGTTGATGGTGGGCCGATCGGTTTGGTCGCGGATGGAGATCGCATTCGCATTGACCTGAAGGCGCGCACCCTCGATCTACTCGTTGACGAGGCTGAACTCGAGCGACGCCGTGCTGCATTTGTACCGCTACCGCACAAGTTCAACCGAGGTGTTTTGGCTAAGTACTCAAAGCTCGTCGGTTCCGCATCCCGCGGCGCCGTCTGTGATTAGAGGAAAGTCCGTGATTAGGAGAAAACCGTGCGCTTAGTTCGGATCGGTCCAGCAGGGTCTGAAAAGCCAGCGGTCATCGACGCAAAGGGCCAGTACCGCGACGTCTCTTCATTGTGTGGTGACTTCAACGCGGAATTCTTTGCCAGTGGCGGAATACAGTCGCTTCGAGATGTTGATCTTGCAGTCCTACCGGTCCTCTCGGGAGATCTTCGGGTGGGCGCCCCTATCGCTCGCCCCGGAAACTTGGTCGCAGTTGGTTTGAATTACGCGGATCATGCGCGCGAGGCAAATATGGAGATCCCCGCCGAGCCTTTGCTGTTCAACAAGGCGCCGAACACAGTGATCGGACCCAACGACGACATTCACTTTCCTCGTGGTGGCGTCAAGGTCGACTGGGAAGTTGAATTGGGTTTTGTCATCGGAACAACCTGCCGCTACTTGGAATCACCAGAGGTTTCCCTTTCGCACATCGCTGGGTTCGTTGCGATCAACGACGTGTCAGAACGAGTATTTCAAGCAGAGCGCGGTGGTCAGTGGGTCAAAGGCAAGGCTTTTGAAACCTCGTGCCCGACCGGTCCGTGGTTGGTCACACCGGATGATCCCAGCATTCCTGAGTATTTCGATCTATGGCTCGATGTCAATGGGGTGCGCCGGCAAACGGGCAGCACATCGAACTTAATTTTCGATATCGCAACGGTGCTGCACTACATCTCCCAGGTCATGGTTCTAGATCCGGGTGATCTGGTGATCACCGGAACGCCACCGGGCGTGGGGATGGGCATGTCCGACCCCACGTGGTTGAAGGTCGGCGACCTTGTGACTTTGGGCGTGAGCGCTCTGGGTGAGCAGCGAAACAGAGTGGTCGAGGCTCCCTAACACTCCGAAGCGATTAATCGTCTTTGTAGGAATCCCAGTCAGCACCGCTGAGGATGCCGCCATCGATCACGATGGACTGTCCGGTGATGTACGAGGATGCCTGCGTCGATAAGAAAATGATCGAACCGATCATTTCCTCAGGAAGTGCAAGCCGCCCGATCGGCGTTGTCTCATCGAACCAGCGTTGCCGGTGGGCTTCTCCCCACAACGGTTTAGTGAATTCCGTCTTAATCACCGATGGCTCGATGCAGTTCACGCGTATGCCATCAGCGGCCCACTCTCGGGCGCAACTCCTCGTCATCGAACTCACGGCCGCTTTGGTTGCTGCATAAACGGAAATCGTGTTGAAGCTAAAGCGAGCGCTGAGCGAACTCAAGTTGACGATGGCTCCACCACCGGCGTCCTTCATGAGCGGGTGCGCGGCCTGGCAAGCGAAGTACACCGCGCGCATATTCACCGCCACGATGGCGTCGAAATCATCAGGGGTCACATCAACAATGGGCTTGCGACGATTGATTCCAGCGCCATTGATGAGCACATCGAGGCCACCTAAGCGCTCTGCTGCATCTGTGACCATGGTGTGCGCACCCTCTGCGGTCGAGAGGTCAGAGACCAGTGTGATCGCGCGACCTCCTGTTGATTCGATGCGATCTCGCACTACGTCAACTTTTTCAGCTGAAATGTCTTGCAGTCCGACAACGGCGCCGCGATCAGCCATCGCCTCTGCCACTAACGATCCAATAGATCCACCCGCTCCAGTGATGATGACTCGTTTATCTTGGAGCGAGAAAAGGGGATCAGGTGCGGGCAGTGGCATTTTCATCCTCCGGGAAGGTCAATGATCGTTAATTGCTCGGGTGGTGCTGTGATCCTTGCATTGATGTGGCCGCGGAGTTCCACGGACTGCACCTCGGTACCAACGTTAGCGATCATGACGCGCGTGAAGGATTCACTTTCCACGATTATTGCGTCACAGATTTCCGGGTTGGACGATTCGCATGGGCGGACAGATGTCGCACCAACGAGTGCTGCAAAGAAGTCATAGACCGGATATGGCGCTGCGGTTTCGGCATCGAGAATTCCGCGGGCCCCAGCAGTCTCACAGTACGTGACTGAACGTATGGTCCCTGGCGCTGCAAGATAGCCAAGGCTTAGTGCTGTCCAGGCGGCTGCGAACCAGGTTGACTGGCGGTAGTCAACAGATGCCGGAAGGTCATCGTTGCTCACGTCAGTGGCGGGGTCAGTGGCATTGGGGTTGAAGCGGGGACGCAAGGTGATCGGAGAGATCGAAATTGCTGCGGCGCCGGCTAACCGAACAGCATTCTGCGCAATGACCATGAGGGTTGAAGCGTTCTGGAGAATGGTGCGGTTATCAAAGGAATGCACCTGCGGATTCACTGAGAAGTTGATGACATCTAGATTCTCAAGTGTTGGCGGCTGCCGGTTCAGTTCCGTGAAGTACAAGTTCGTGCCGCCGGCAATCACTTCTACCGGTCCGAGACATTGACGTGCTTCGGCGATTCTCGATGCTGAGGTAACTTTCTCATTGCTTGCGAAGATGAGCCAGCACGAGACCACGTCGCCGAGTTCACGATTCTTCCGGCCAAGTTGAGTCAGTGTTGGCGCATCAGCATCGAAAACCGCGGCCTGCACTGAGCACCCGATCTGCGCAGCCACGGTGGCTGCTGCTGCCAGACTTTCGGTAGCGCGGGCTGGATCAGTCGCGTCAATATCCACGCGAACGTGATCTAGTTCAAGGGCTTGAAGAGCACTTATGTGGACATCTGTCAATTCTGTCTGACCCAGTTGCAGTCCGATCCGGGGGAGTGGTGACGTCACATCAAATACTTCGATTGTGGTGTCAGCAGACGCCGCTGTTTCCGTTACGCGAGATTGTGTCGCAGGGGGAAAAGCTCCAACAAAGGTGAGTGCTGCAGATTGATGCAGTTCCCAGGTGGGTTCAACGGTAACCGGGAATGGTAGTGAAATTGGCGTGCAGTAGGTCTTGTACGAGGCATCACTCCAGTTGCGGTGGTCTTCGGATTCAAATACTTCACCTGTTAACTCGAGGCGTGCGCGCAGTCCAGGGATTACCTCATGGGTCATGGCGCGAATATCGAGAAATGGTTGGTCTGGATCAATGGCATCGGGAAAGGCAGATGATTCGATGTGACCATCGCTGCGCTCGATGTCGATGGCGGTTCCGGCCAGCGTTAGTGGATGGAGCACGCATAGGCCAAGTCGATTCCGAAGAAAAGGTTCAGTCGTAGTACCACTGACTGAATAGGTGACTGACCCATCAGCTGCCCCGGAGAGTATGCAGTTGACTTTCAATGCGTGTGCATCGAAAGTGCCTTGTGCATCGAAATGGATACTGAACGCATCTGTGGTAGGGGAAATCTCGACGTTGCTGAGGACCCATGGGCGAGCAGTCCAGTTCTTATCCTGATACGCCAAGTAGATCCGGCGGATTACTTCAATCCCACCTACCCGAATATTCCGGAGATCGCCATTGTCAAAATCAACAGTGACCGGTCCGGCGTGCAAGGTCAAGGTACTGGCGCTCACAATATTGGCACTCACAGCGAGCTACCCACCTTGTAGACCTGTCCGCTAGCGAGAGACTCGTACGCCCCCAAGGTGATATCGAGTAGACCGAGGGTTTCCACACCAGAGCACTCGTTCACAACTCCAGAGTCAAGACTTGCAATCCACTGGCGCTGAACGTTGACCACGCTGTCCTGAATCGCATTCCATGGCACTGACGTCCAACCATGATCTGGAATAACCAGATCCTCATCAATCACCGTGTCTCCAGACACCACCTGCAGGTGGTAATCGGGTCCCAGTGTGATGGTGCCCTTCGTACCCTCGATGGTCACGAATGTCTGTGGGTACGTGTTGTGGTCGGATTTTGTTTCATAGCTCGCATCAACGATGCACGTGGCATGTGGCATGTGCATCAAAACCGTTGCGACGTCTTCACCCTTGATCCGTGGGTTGACCCGAAGTGCACTGGTGAAAATCGTTTCAGGCTCGCCGATGAAGAAGCGTGCGAGGTCAAAGAGATGCACTGCCACGTCAACGATGATCATGCGCTCAGATTCAACGAGCCAAGATTGTGCGGAGTACACATCGTGGGCGGTCCGAAAACTCATACGACCAAAGAATGGTGTGCCAATTACGCCTTCATCAATGATCGACTTGATCTTGCGCATGGGGGACTGAAACCGAAAGTTCTCGTGAACCATGAAGGGCAACTGCGCGGCCGCCATGGCATCGACCATTGCTCGTGCATCGTCCATTTCCCACGCCAGCGGCTTTTGGCAGATGGCCGCGACACCAAACTCCGCGGCAAGCTCGACCATCATCCGATGGGTTGGTGGGGTGGTTGCGATATCCACGAAATCGAGTTCTTCATTCTCAAACAGTTCGCGGGCATCTGTGTAGGCCCGCCCACCGAATTGATCCGCAGCCGCGGTCGCTTTGTTCAGATCTATGTCGCAGGTGGCGACGAGTTCTACCTCAGGCATCTGAGCCCATGCATGGAGATGATTCTGGGCAAAGAAACCCGTGCCGATCATGGCGAATCGGTAGGGGCGGCTCACAGTTCCACCGGCCTTCCGGGATCGGTGATCCATTCACTCCACGAGCCGACATACATGCGTGAACCGGAAAGACCGGCGTGGGTCATAGCCAAAATGTTCTGCGCAGCGGTTACCCCGGAGCCGCAGTAAAAGATGATGTCGGATGGCTGCTGGTCCCCGATGAGTTGGAAAAAGTGCGTGCGCAGTTCATCGACACTTCGAATATGGCCATCGCTGGTCATGGTTTCTGCGCGATCAGCGAGCCCGGCACCTGCGATATGGCCGCGAACGGGGTCGTAATACTTGCCGCCACCGTGGTAACCCTCCGCACCCCTGGAATCAAAAACGCAGGTGGTCTCCAGAACTCTGGCTTCATCGACTTCAGTCACGTCGGCGAGCAGTTCGGGTCGAATATTCGGGATAAATGTGCCAGCAATCGGGATACGCACATCAGTTTCGATCGGTTCTCCTGCAGCCAACCATGCCGGGAATCCACCATCGAGAACCGCCACCGCATCGTGGCCGAGCCAGCGAAGCATCAGCCATAACCGTGAAGCGGCCATCAGTCCGCCCTCGTTGTCATAGACAACTACTTGGGTGTTTGGGCTGATACCCCAACGGCCAAGTTGGGCAGCAAACTCCTGTGAATCAGGGAACGGCCGGCGGCCAGTTACCCCTTCAATGATTTCACCCGATAGGTGTTCGGCGAGGTCGGCCTGAAGAGCACCTGGAATGTGACCTTCGAGATAAGCGCGTTGTGCCCACAGCTCGTCGTCGAGTGAGAAACGAACATCAAAAACCACCAATTCAGGATCATCAATAATCGCTTTCAGTTCCTGAACGCTGATAATGGTGGTGAAAGTCATATTGGTCATCCTCCGATGGTGTGCGGCCCGCACCTAGGGTAGAGGCATGACGATGAACCCCCGCAGCGCGCTTGTCACCCAAGGTCGAGATCGCTCACCAAACCGCGGAATGCTGCGGGCGCTGGGCATGACGGATGCGGATTTCTCCAAGGCCCAGATCGGGATCGCATCGTCATGGAACCAAATCACCCCGTGCAATATGTCTTTGCGAGATGTCGCCACTGGCGTTGCGCAGGGCATCACCGCCGGTGGCGGTTTCCCGATGGAGTTCGGCACCATCACGGTCTCCGACGTCATTTCCATGGGCCATGAAGGGATGCATTTCTCACTGGTGAGCCGCGAGGTGATCGCCGATTCTGTAGAAACCGTTATGCAGGCGGAGCGGCTCGATGGAATGGTCACTTTAGCGGGCTGCGACAAGTCCATCCCGGCAATGTTGATGGCCGCTGCTCGCATCGACGTTGCCAGCGTGTTGCTTTATGCCGGTTCCCTGCTTCCTGGGCATGTGCGGCTTACCGATGGCTCCGAGCACACAGTCAACATCGTCACATCCTTTGAGGCGGTCGGGGCTAATGCGCGTGGACTGATGTCTGATGAGGATCTCGACATCATCGAACGGGCGGTCTGTCCAACCGCTGGCACGTGCGGGGGCATGTACACGGCGAACACAATGGCAAGCGCATCAGAGGCCATGGGCATGTCACTCCCAGGATCTTCGTCGCCGCCAGCCGTAGATGCCCGTCGCGATGCACTGGCCAGACAATCCGGCGAAGCCGTTCTCGATCTCATCCGAAATGGAATCACCACCCGCGACATCATCACCAAGAGGTCGATCGAAAATGCAATCACTGTGATCATGGCTTTGGGCGGGTCCACCAACGCTGTGCTGCACCTGCCCGCCATTGCTCATGAGTGCGGCTTCGAATTGGACCTTAATGATTTTCAACGGATCAGTGAGCGCACTCCCTTGATTGCAGACCTCAAGCCATTTGGTGAATACGTAATGTTCGATCTTGACCGTGTGGGCGGAGTTCCGGTGGTGATGAAGATGCTGCTCGATGAAGGCTTGCTGCACGGCGATTGCCTCACGGTCACCGGACGCACGGTCGCTGAAAACCTGGCAGAGATCAACCCGCCGGCCCCTGATGGCAAGGTCGTACGCCGCTTTGATCAACCCATTGCATCGACCGGCGGGATCACAATCCTGGGCGGATCACTCGCTCCCGAAGGCGCTGTAGTGAAAAACGCCGGTGTTCCCGTCGACGTTTTTGAAGGTGCAGCTCGGGTCTTCGAGCGCGAGCAATCGGCCATGGCAGCTCTGGCCGATGGCACGATCGTGGCAGGGGATGTCGTCGTCATTCGTTACGAAGGGCCCAAGGGTGGTCCAGGAATGCGCGAGATGCTGATGATCACCGCAGCGATAAAGGGCGCTGGCCTCGGTCAAGACGTGCTGTTGATCACTGATGGCCGCTTCTCTGGTGGTACCACCGGATTGTGCGTGGGCCACGTATCCCCAGAGGCGGTCGACGGTGGCCCGATCGGGCTAGTGCGCGATGGTGATCGCATCCGGATCGACCTGCACGCTCGGACCTTGGACCTCCAGGTCGAAGATGCCGAACTGGACCGGCGTCGATCAGAATTCGAGCCGCTTCCCCCGAGGTATGAGCGCGGAGTCCTCGCAAAATACGTCAAATTGGTGGGTTCGGCCTCAAAAGGTGCGGTCTGCGACTGATCTCCGGCAGCGGGGCCACG
>JANQZS010000041.1:17218-33278 GCA_030728405.1 Candidatus Nanopelagicales bacterium
TGGGTTCGGCCTCAAAAGGTGCGGTCTGCGACTGATCTCCGGCAGCGGGGCCACGGTTGCTAGTAACAAACACTGTTCCTAGTGACAAATGAGGCTGAAGGGTTGTAGTATTCGTCTGTGACTCGAATTCTCGTAGTACCCGGGCGCGCTGTCTGACGCAATCGTCATCAGCGCGCCTCCCTCCGTTACCCATCCCGGGTCGGGGGGTTTTTCATTGAAACGGCAGGATTATCTTGTCCTCGGACAAGAAGATGCCCCGCGAGGGGCAGAGGTGGATGGATATGAGCGAGCAGATCACCGGTGCGCAGAGCCTGGTCCACGCCCTAGAGGCGGCTGGGGTCACCGATGTTTTCGGGATCCCCGGCGGGGCGATTCTCCCGTTGTATGACCCGCTCTTCGACTCCACGATTCGGCATATCTTGGTCCGCCACGAGCAAGCTGGTGGCCACGCTGCCGAGGGCTACGCAGCGGCATCGGGTCGAGTAGGAGTCTGCCTTGCCACCTCGGGTCCAGGAGCGACCAACCTGGTCACTCCTATTGCCGATGCGCATATGGACTCCGTTCCCATGGTGGCTATCACCGGACAGGTGCCCAGTTCTTCGATCGGCACTGACGCGTTCCAGGAAGCTGATATCCGCGGCATCACGATGCCTATCACCAAGCACAACTACCTGGTGACCAATGCCGACGACATCCCGCGGGCGATCGCCGAGGCGTTCTACCTCGCATCGTCAGGTCGTCCAGGTCCTGTGCTCGTCGACGTTTCCAAGGACGCGCTTCAGGCGCTAACCACATTCGATTGGCCGACCTCGGTTAACCTGCCCGGCTACCACCCGGTGACCAAGCCGCACTCGAAGCAGATCCGAGAAGCTGCGAAAATGATTCTCGCGTCGAAGCAGCCGGTGCTCTACGTTGGCGGTGGAACCATCCGGGCAAATGCGTCAGAGTCACTGCGTCAATTGGCGGATATCACGGGTATCCCTGTTGTTACCACCTTGATGGCGCGGGGCGTTTTCCCAGATTCACATCCGCTGAACTTGGGCATGCCCGGCATGCATGGAACTGTTGCCGCTGTTGGCGCTCTGCAGAAGTCTGACCTGCTGATCACACTGGGTGCGCGTTTCGATGACCGGGTGACCGGAAGATTGTCGACCTTCGCACCAAACGCTGCCGTGATCCATGCGGATATTGATCCTGCCGAGATCGGCAAGAACCGCGTTGCCGACATTCCGATTGTGGGCGACCTCGCAGAGATCATCCCTGAGCTTGTTGCCGCCATCAAGGTCGAGCAGGCGGCAGGTGCGGTGGGCGAATACGAAGGATGGTGGGCGCAACTCAATCGCTTGCGAACCACCTATCCGCTCGGCTACGACCTGCCCGAAGATGGAACGCTGTCTCCGCAGTATGTAATCGAGCGCCTCGGCGATATCAGCGGACCCGATTCCATTTACGCAGCTGGAGTGGGCCAACACCAAATGTGGGCGGCGCAGTTTGTTAAGTACGAGAAGCCGCGTACCTGGCTCAACTCCGGTGGCCTCGGCACGATGGGCTACTCGGTACCTGCTGCCATGGGCGCCAAAGTTGCAATGCCTGACACAACGGTGTGGGCGATTGATGGTGACGGTTGCTTCCAGATGACGAATCAGGAACTTGCAACCTGCACGATCAATGAAATCCCCATCAAGGTTGCCCTCATCAACAACTCAAGTTTGGGCATGGTGCGTCAGTGGCAGACGCTCTTCTACAATTCGCGCTACTCCAACACTGATCTGCACTCGCATAGATTCCCCGATTTTGTGAAGCTGGCTGAGGCGTACGGCTGTTACGGATTGCAGTGTGATTCTGCTGAGCAGGTAGATGCCACGATTGAAAAGGCACTCAGCATGAACGATGCACCTGTCGTCATCGATTTTATCGTTCACCGCGATGCGATGGTGTGGCCGATGGTGGCAGCTGGCGCGAGCAATGATGAGCTAATGGTCGCTCGGTCCATGGCACCAGAGTGGGGAAGTGACGATTAATGTCTAGGCATACGCTTTCGGTTTTAGTTGAAGATAAGCCCGGCGTTCTTGCGCGGGTGGCGAGTCTTTTTTCTCGTCGTGGTTTCAATATCGAATCCCTTGCGGTGGGACCGACAGAGGTTCCGGAGGTATCCCGCATGACGATTGTGGTCAATGTTGAAGGGGCCATTCTGGAGCAGGTGACCAAGCAGTTGAACAAGCTCATCAACGTGCTCAAGATCGTAGAGCTCGATAAGGATGCGTCGGTTCAGCGAGAAATCATGCTTGTCAAGGTCAAGGCTGATCTGGAAAGCCGGTCGCACATTCTGGAGACCGTCCAACTCTTCCGCGCAAAGGTCGTCGACGTAGCAACCGATGCTGTCACGATCGAGGCCACGGGCGCCCATGACAAACTCGACGCGCTCCTGCGCGTGCTTGAGCCGTTCGGGATCAAGGAATTGGTGAAGTCCGGTCTCGTGGCGGTGGGCCGCGGCCCCCGCTCGATCACCGACCGATCTGTCCGTTCGCTGGACCGCTCGGCCTGAGCCGAATTCCGGGTGCAGATGAGTGCCCGATACCCTTCCTGAACCCAACGAAAAAGGAGAAATACCCGTGGCTGAGCTGGTTTATGACGACGACGCAGATCTTTCCATCATCCAGAACCGCGTTGTTGCGATCATCGGCTTCGGTAGCCAGGGTCACGCACACGCTTTGAACTTGCGCGACTCTGGTGTGGACGTACGCGTTGGGCTCGCGGAGGGCTCAAAGAGTCGGGCTAAGGCTGAAGAGGCCGGCTTGCGGGTCGTCGATCCCGCCACGGCAGCCGCCGAAGCCGATCTCATCATGATTCTGGTCCCTGACCCCGTTCAGGGTCGGTTGTACAAAGAGGCCATTGAGCCGAATCTGCAAGAGGGCGATGCGCTGTTCTTCGCACACGGATTCAACATTCGTTACGACTTCATCAAGCCACCTGCTTTCGTCGACGTGTGCATGGTTGCTCCTAAGGGACCAGGTCACTTGGTGCGCCGCGAATACGTCAGTGGCCGTGGCGTTCCTGCGATCGTTGCTGTTGAGCAAGACGCTTCAGGTCAAGCCTGGCAGCTCGCGCTGTCCTACGCCCGGGCCATCGGTTCGTTGCGCGCAGGTGGCATCAAGACGACCTTCACCGAAGAGACAGAGACCGACCTATTCGGCGAGCAGTCAGTGTTGTGTGGCGGAGTCTCGCAGTTGGTCATGTACGGCTTCGAGACGTTGACCGAGGCCGGATACCAGCCTGAGGTTGCCTACTTCGAGTGCCTTCATGAGCTCAAGCTCATTGTCGATCTCATGTATGAAGGTGGCATTGCCAAGCAGCGCTGGAGCGTTTCTGACACCGCCGAGTATGGCGACTATGTCTCTGGTCCGCGCGTGATCGACCCACACGTCAAGGAGAACATGAAGGCAGTGCTGGCCGATATCCAAAATGGTGCCTTCGCGCGGCGTTTCATGGACGATCAGCTCAGCGGTGGAGCAGAGTTCATTGAACTTCGCGAAAAGGGAGAGAAGCACCCCATCGAGGCTGTTGGTCGTGACCTCCGCGCGATGATGAGTTGGGTCAAGAAGTCTGACGATGACTACGTCGAGGGCACTGCTGCTCGCTGATCTGCGCTCCCTTCAGTATTCGTGAAGAATGCACAGGTGGCTACTGGTTCCTCCGACCGCAGGACGGATACGAAAGTGTGTCTGTCCTGCGGTCGAACCATGTCGTGGCGTAAATCGTGGGCGAAAAATTGGGACGACGTCAAATACTGCTCAAAGTCTTGCCGTGCGCGCGGGGTCAGCGATTTCGATGTGGAGCTAGAAACAAAAATCTTGGAGCTGCTTCGGATGCGGCCGACAAGTGCTGCCATTGCCTCAGATAGCGCATTACTGGGCGTCGGAGCTGTTGGTCCAGAAACCGCTGAATCGATCCGGCGGGCGGCTCGTCGACTGGTTGCCGCCGGAGAAGTGGAAATCATTCAAGGAGGCAGGGTGGTTGATCCATCAACCGCAAAAGGCACCTTCTTCATCAGGCGGGCCCGATGACAGCGCGCCGCCTACTGACTCCTGGCTCAGGTAACCAATCGATTCCAGAGTGGGTGGCTGAGCACCTCGGACCTGTGAGCACCGCTGCTCCTAATCTGAGTGGGGCTGAAACTGTTGAAATTCGTGGCGGACAGCGGGCCGCAGACGCGGCACTGGCAAATTTTGAGGTGCGCGGCTATGCCCGTCGACGCAACAACGTGTGGCCGGAGAAAACCCGGGGGGCCTCACGCCTTTCTCCTTACATCCGCCATGGGCTGGTAACCCTCCAAGAAGTTTGGGATCGAGTAGCCGACGGCCCCGATGACGACGTCGCGAAATTTCGCGATGAACTTCTCTGGCAGGAGTACGCCCGGCACCTATACGCGCGAGTTGGCGCGGCGTCGGGGGCGACATTGAGGTTCGAGGTGGATGAACGCTCCGCACCGCCAGCTGTGGATGATTCTGAGCACCCGTGGAGTTCGTCGGCATTGTGTGTGGAAACTGCCTGGCAGGAACTCACTGAGGCGGGCTGGCTGACCAATCAACAGCGCATGTGGCTTGCTTCCCATTGGAGTGTTCGGGAAGGAGCGAGGTGGCGAGATGGTGAAGATCTCATGTATCGGCACCTGCTCGATGGATCTCGCGCAGCGAACCGGCTTGGGTGGCAATGGACCATCGGCGCTCTGACCGGTAAGCCTTATGGATTTTCCCGATGGCAGGTTGAAAAGCGGGCGCCGGGTCTATGCACCAGGTGCCCCCTGGAGCGAAACTGCCCGATCGCAGAGTGGCCCAGTGCGGCTGAGCGGGAGCCAAAGCCGTTTACCGATGACCGGCTACGGCAGATTGACGATCTCAGGGAGATCTCCGGGCCGCGAACGTGGGAGCAGAGTGGAGAACCGGAATACGTCTGGATAACCGCGGAGAGCCTGGGCATAGCCGATCCGGCAAGTGCTTGTGCTCCTGATGTGCCACTGATTTTTGTTTTCGACGAGCCGCTCTTGAGCCGACTGAAATTGTCGACCAACCGTTTTCGATTTCTGACCGAAACCTTGGCTGAGTTGGCCGAAGAACGAGAAATGGAAGTCTGGCTTGGCAACCCCATTGAGGTGCTTGCCGGCAAGCGGTTGGCAGCCACCTTCGCACCCGTCCCAGGCTGGCGTGAGCGGGCGGCACTTCTAGACCTTGTGGCAATTGCGCCGTGGCCGTGGCTGCAATGGCCCAGGGCGGGGTCGGTCACCTCATACACAGCGTGGAGAAGGACCCGCCGCTAGGCTTACCCGGTGACCAAAGCCAAAGTACTTATCGCCGAAGAATTGTCCCCAGCCACCGTTGAGGCACTAGGCCCAGATTTCGAGATCATCGAATGTGATGGCGCCGATCGAACAGCACTTTTGGCGGCGATCGTCGACGTGGATGCGATTCTTGTGCGATCAGCGACCATGGTCGATGAAGAGGCACTGGGCGTTGCCAAGAATCTAAAGGTGATCGCAAGGGCTGGCGTGGGACTAGACAACGTCGACGTTAAGGCCGCCACCCAAGCTGGCGTCATGGTTGTCAATGCCCCGACCTCAAACATTGTCAGCGCCGCTGAATTAGCTGTTGGCCTGCTCCTTGCTAGTGCGCGCAACATCGTCCCGGCGAACTCTGCGCTCACAAAGGGGGAGTGGAAGCGCTCCAAGTACACCGGCGTTGAGGTTGCAGATAAAACCGTAGGCGTGGTGGGCCTCGGGCGCATTGGCGTTTTGGTCGCCCAGCGCCTGAGCGCATTTGGCGTCAAGCTGATTGCCTATGACCCCTACGTGCAGCCAGCACGGGCCGCACAACTAGGTGTGCGCATGACCACTCTTGATGAACTCCTCGCCGAGTCAGACTTCATCACGGTCCACCTCCCCAAGACCCCGGAAACAGTGGGGCTCATTGGCGAGGAAGCACTTCGTAAGGTCAAGCCGACCGTCCACATCATCAACGCTGCTCGCGGCGGAATCATTGATGAAGCTGCGCTCTACCAAGCAATGGTCGAAGGTCGAGTGGCTGGTGCGGGTCTCGATGTCTACGCCAAAGAGCCCTGCACCGACTCTCCGCTTTTCTCACTGGAAAAGGTAGTCGCAACGCCGCACCTTGGTGCATCCACCGATGAGGCACAAGAGAAGGCGGGCATCTCCGTGGCGCGCTCGGTGCGACTCGCCCTTGCTGGCGAGCTCGTGCCTGATGCGGTGAATGTGCAAGGAGGTCAATTGGCTGAGCAGATCAAGCCGCTACTGCCTCTTGCTGAAAGCCTTGGATCGATTGCGTGCGGCTTGGCTGACGACGCCGTGGAGCGGGTTGATGTTGAGGTGCTCGGTGAGGTCATCGAACATGATGTACGGGTTCTCGAACTTTCTGCGCTGAAGGGTGTCTTTCAGAAACTCGTGCATGACCCGGTCTCCTACGTCAACGCTCCGGTTCTCGCGGAACAGCGTGGTGTTGAAGTTGCCATGACCACAGATAAGACTTCGCCTGATCATCGCAACCTGGTGCGGGTGCGCTTGACGCTCACAAACGGCACTTCGGTCAGTGTTGCGGGCACCGTCACCGGCGCCAAGAACATCGGCAAGGTTGTGGAAGTTGATGGCTTCGACGTCGATGTGCCGGTGTCAGAGCACATGGTGTTCTTCCGGTATCACGATAAGCCGGGCGTGGTGGGCATCGTGGGACAGATTCTTGGTGACGCTGGGGTGAACATCGGCGGCATGCAAGTCAGTCGAGATGACACTGCACATGCCCTCATCGTGCTCACCGTTGATTCTTCCGTGCCAAGCACAGTCATTGATTCCATCATTACCAAGATCGGTGCCCACTCGGGCAGATTCGTCGACCTGGTGTGAGCGCTGGGGATGCCCGGGTCCGGATAGGCCTGTCCTGGGCATTCTTAGGAGTTGTGCTCTTTTCGTTTTCGGTTCCGCTCACGAAAGTAGCTGTTGGCGGCTTTGACCCCGTTTTTACCGCGACGTCTAGGGCGGTCATCGCGGCGGCTATTGCCATAGTGTTTCTCTCGATTCGACGTATTCCAATACCACCGCGGCACTTGTGGAAACCGATCCTGATCACCATGCTCGGTGCGGTCTTCGGCTGGCCAATCTTGTTGGCGATTGCACTGCAATCAACCACTTCAGCTCACACGGCAGTCATTGCGGCGTTCATGCCCATGACGACCGCGATCTTCGCTGTCATGTTTACCCATGAGCGGGTTTCAAAGTCCTTTTGGGTTGCAGTGGCAGTGGGGACCGCCGCGCTCGTCGCGTTCTCGTTGAGTCGCGGTGGACTTGAAGGCGGCAGCATCTACGCCGACCTCTTGATCATCGGGGCAGTTATTTCCTCATCCCTGTGTTACGTGCAAGGTGCTGCGGTGACCAGGGTGATGCCCGGCTGGCAGGTGATCTCGTGGGTCGTGGTTTTCTCATTGCCTGTCACGCTGCCGGCAACCGTAATCCTGTGGTGGGTGACCAAGGATTCATATGTGACGACTCCGGTCGAGTGGGGTGCACTTCTTCTGCTCGGAATCTCGTCAATGTATTTCGGCTTCTTTGCGTGGTACCGCGGGCTCGCTTTGGCCGGAGTTGCGCATGGTGGTCAGGTGCAACAACTTCAGGCGCTGTTGACGCTGTTGTGGTCGGCCTTGTTCCTGGGCGAGGGGTGGGGCACCGTCGCCGCAGCACTTGTGGTGGTGATTGCGGTTGGTTGGGCGCAGCGAAGTCGCACACCGAGTTTCGTTGCTCCGGAGGAGTGACTACCGCACTGCGCGATTCACGGCGCTAATGATTGCCTTGAGCGAAGATGTGGTGATTGACGGATCAATCCCCACTCCCCACAGCACAGTGCCCTCGATTGCGCACTCCAGGTAGGCCGCAGCCTTAGCGTCGCCGCCGGCGCTCATCGCGTGCTCGTGGTAGTCGAGAACTCGCACATCGACTCCGTGTCCGTGCATCGCGTCACAGAAAGCGGCTACCGGACCGTTGCCATTGCCCGAAAGGCTGACTTCTGCGCCGTTGTCGGTGATGACCACATCGACGGATGTGTCTCCATCGACAGCGGAGTCGAGCTTGACTGACTTCAACGCGAACCGGCCCCAGGGTGCCTGTGGGTCGGGTAGATATTCACCGGAGAAGGTCGACCAGATGTCTTCAGGGCTCACCTCTCCACCTTCGGAGTCGGTCACCTGCTGCACCACTTGAGAAAATTCGATCTGGAGACGTCGGGGGAGTTCGAGTTTGTGCTCCGTGCGCATGATGTAGGCCACGCCGCCTTTGCCCGACTGGCTATTTACGCGAATCACAGCCTCGTAGGTGCGACCAACATCCTTGGGATCGATGGGCAGGTAGGGAACTTCCCAGCGGAATGCATCGACGGGCACGCCGGCAGCGGCAGCATCAGCCTGCATAGCGTTGAAGCCCTTGTTGATTGCGTCTTGATGTGAGCCTGAGAAAGCGGTGTAGACGAGGTCACCACCGTATGGATGGCGTTCGTGGACCGGGATTTGATTGCAGTACTCAACGGTTCGACGGATCTCATCAATATTACCAAAGTTGATCTGTGGATCGACTCCCTGGCTGAACAGATTCAAGCCAAGAGTTACCAAACACACGTTGCCGGTGCGCTCCCCATTTCCGAACAGACACCCCTCAATGCGATCGGCACCTGCAAGGTAGCCGAGCTCGGCCGCTGCCACTGCTGTGCCGCGATCATTATGTGGGTGCAAGGAGAGAACTATGGAGTCGCGCCGGTCTAGATGCCGGCTCATCCACTCGATTGAGTCTGCGTAGACGTTGGGGGTTGTCATTTCAACAGTTGCTGGCAGGTTGAAAATGATTTTGTGATCTGGTGTTGGTTGCCAGACTTGGGTTACGGCATTACAAACCTCGAGCGCAAAATCTAATTCAGTTCCCGTGTACGACTCCGGGGAATATTCAAAGTAGATATCCGTTTCATCTGACATCTCATCGGCAAACTTTTGACACAACTGTGCACCATGCACTGCGATATCGATGATTCCCTGCCGGTCAAGCCCGAACACGACTCGCCGCTGCAGAGTGGAAGTCGAGTTATAGAGATGGACTATTGCTTGCTTGGCACCCCTAATAGATTCAAAGGTCCGTTCGATGAGATGCTCGCGCGATTGAGTCAGCACCTGAATGACGACGTCATCAGGAATGAGATCTTCTTCAATAATTTGGCGCACAAAATCGAAATCTGTTTGCGAAGCCGAAGGGAAGCCGACCTCAATTTCTTTGTAGCCCATGTCCACGAGCAACTGGAACATCCGAAGTTTGCGCTGGGGAGTCATGGGATCAATCAATGCCTGATTGCCATCGCGTAGATCCACGGCACACCAGCGAGGTGCAGCGTCAATTACCTTGGTCGGCCACGTGCGATCGGGCACATCGATCGGGGTGAAAGGTTGGTAACGCTGCCACGGCATGGGTGAGGGTTGCTGGGCGGTGCGGGCTAGGTATGAGGCGTTGCGCTCGAAACTCATGTCTGTTGCTCCTGATGGGATCATTTTTTAGTCTGGGAGTGACCGGCACAGCGAGCACCCGCGACGAGGTGGCCGGTGGACTAGGCCTCGTCGCGGCTGCGAAGGAACAGTGCGCTTGACATGGTTTGCTGAGGATATCAGGGGCATAGGTAGGCTTCCGCCCTATGTCGAAGTCGTTGAATCTAGCCCTTATCCCTGGTGATGGAATCGGCACTGAAGTGGTCGCTGAGGCCATGAAAGTCCTTGAAGCGATCGCCCCTGCTGCTGGGATCAGCGTCACCACCACCGAATATGACCTTGGAGCGCGCAGGTACAACGCGACCGGGGAATTACTCCCTGATGCAGTGGTGGAGGAATTACGGGCTTACGACGCCATTTTGTTGGGTGCCATTGGCGACCCGTCGGTCAAGCCAGGGGTTTTGGAGCGCGGGGTGCTTCTCCCACTTCGCTTCCTCATGGATCACCACGTCAACCTCCGCCCCGTGAAGTTGTACCCCGGTGTGACCGGGCCACTGGCCGGGCTCGGGCCAGATGACATCGACTTCATCGTGTGCCGGGAAGGTACCGAAGGGCCCTACGTGGGCGCTGGAGGATTCCTTCGCAAGGGCACGCCGCAGGAAGTGTCTACCGAGGTGAGCCTGAACACCGCGTTCGGAGCAGAGCGCATCATCAGAGATGCCTTTGACCGCTCCTTGCGGCGCAGGAAGAAGGTCACGCTGGTTCACAAGACCAATGTGTTGGTCCATGCGGGCGACACATGGCAGCGGACATTCGACCGCGTGCGTCTTGAGTACCCAGACGTCACCACCGACTACTGCCACGTTGATGCGGCAGCGATGTTCTTCCTGACCGATCCAGGGCGCTTCGACGTGGTGGTGACTGACAACCTCTTTGGTGACATCCTCACAGACATTGGTGCTGCCATCGGTGGCGGAATTGGACTGGCGGCAAGTGGCAATATCGATCCGTCGCGCAGCAATCCGTCCATGTTTGAACCGGTTCATGGATCAGCACCGGATATTGCTGGCCAAGGCAAGGCTGATCCCACTGCAACGGTGATGTCGCTGGCGATGTTGCTAGATCATGTGGGTCAGCCTGAAGCGGCTGGCTGGGTTGAGGCGGCCGTCGCTCAGGATCTGGCTACCCGCGGCACCGCAGCTCGCTCGACCTCCGAAATCGGGGATTCCCTCGCGGCGCTCGCCTCCGCCGGTCGCTAGTGAGATAGCCAGCCAGACACACAGTTTTTCCCCCTGACGCTGAAAAGGAGCAAGCATGACCAAGACGCCTTCGATCCCACAGGGCTCAGCGTTATGGCCGATCGATGTGATGGCGTCATCTAACCCAACCCCGGTTGATCGGCGCGCGGAAATCCTCGCTAACCCAGGTTTCGCGAAGTACCCCACGGATCACATGGTGCACGCAACGTGGACCGCGGATGCGGGTTGGCACGGCGCAGAGTTGATTCCCTATGGCCCGCTCGTATTTGATCCGACCACCAATTTCTTGCATTACGGTCAGGCTATCTTTGAGGGACTCAAGGCCTACAGGTACGCGGATGGCTCCATCAAAACCTTTCGTCCGTTCCGCAATGCCACCAGGTTCGCTAATTCAGCTCGGCGGTTGGCAATGGCTGAACTCCCCGAAGAGCTTTTTGTGGCCTCGATCGAGGCACTCGTCCGCGCAGACAATGAATGGGTACCCACCGATCAGGAAAAATCGCTGTATTTGCGGCCTTTCATGTTGGGAACCGAACTGGGCTTGGGGGTGCGCCCCTCCGCTCGATATGACTACTACTTGATCGCGGCTCCAGCCGGAGCGTATTTCCCGCAGGGGATCAAGCCGGTCAGCGTGTGGTTATCTGATGATTACGTCCGGGCGGCGGCTGGTGGCACTGGTGAGGCAAAGTGCGCCGGTAACTACGCAGCCTCGCTCATCGCCCAGGCGGAAGCTTCCCAGCATGGCTGTGATCAGGTGGTGTGGCTCGATGCCGTTGAGCGTCGCTGGGTCGAGGAAATGGGTGGGATGAACCTGTACTTCGTTTACGGGGCTGGAGATTCCGCCCGTTTGGTCACCCCGAGATTGACCGGCTCGCTGCTCCCCGGGATCACCCGCGACTCTCTCCTGACCGTGGCTGAGGACCTCGGGATCCGCGCCGAAGAGGGCTCGATCAGTGTTGAGGACTGGCGCGATGGGTGTGCCTCAGGGGAGATAACCGAAGTTTTCGCCTGTGGAACCGCCGCTGTCATCACGCCCGTGGGAACCGTAAAGTCACGAAATCTTGGCGCGTGGGAGATTTCCGGGGGAGCCACCGGTGAGGTCACCATGCGGCTGCGTGGAGCACTTCTGGATATCCAGACCGGTCAGGTGGCCGACCGGCACAATTGGTTGCACACCATCTGCTGACACGGATGTGACTGATGTGGCAGAATCAGGGCCATGTTGACCACGGTTGCGGGCGCTTGGCCTATTTCCGTGTCCATCATTATTCATTAGCGCGTCGATTCTTTCTATCGGCGCGCAGCCCTTCGCACCCGCGGGGGGCTTTTTGATTGAGATGAGGACCGCATGACCCGCCCCGACGCTTTTCATGTCTATGACACGACTCTGCGAGACGGTGCCCAAAGAGAAGGCATCTCGTATTCAGTCAACGACAAGCTCGCCGTCGCGCGCTTGCTAGATGAATATGGCGTTGGGTTCATTGAGGGCGGCTGGCCGGGCGCAATGCCTAAAGACACCGAATTCTTTTCACGAGCGCGGACGGAGTTATCTCTACGTAACGCCGAGTTGGTGGCTTTTGGGGCGACTCGAAAAGCGGGTGTGCGGGTCGAAGAGGATCTGCAAGTTCGGGCTTTGCTCGACTCCGAAGCCCCGGTGATCACGATCGTGGCAAAGAGCGACGTGCACCATGTTGTGCAGGCGCTGCGGACCTCGCTAGAGGAAAACGAAGCCATGGTGCGCGACACGGTTCGATTCCTTACCCAGGAGGGCCGGCGGGTGTTCGTCGATATGGAGCATTTCTTCGATGGATACAAACATGATCGTGAGTACGGCGTTCGCCTACTAGTTGCCGCGGCAGAGGAGGGTGCCTCTGTCGGAGTTCTGTGCGACACCAATGGCGGAATGTTGCCCATGGGCGTGCACGCAATTGTTTCTGATGTTCTACAGCGCTCAGGTGTGCGGCTGGGAATTCATTGCCAAGACGACACCGCCTGCGCGGTTGCCAACACGGTCACGGCGGTTGATGCTGGCGTAACCCACGTCCAGTGCACGGCCAATGGCTATGGCGAACGGACCGGGAACGCTGACCTGTTTCCCGTGGTAGCGAATCTGCAATTGAAGATGGGGATTGATTGCTTGCCCGAGGGCAACATTCGTGAGACTTTCCGGATCTCCCATGCACTCGCGGAGATCGCCAATATCGCGCCAGACACTCATCAGGCATACGCGGGAGTCTCCTCCTTCGCCCACAAAGCGGGACTGCATGCATCTGCGCTGAAGGTCAACCCCGAGTTGTACAACCACATTGACCCCAGCGACGTCGGAAACGATCAACGCATCCTGGTCACAGAGATGGCTGGTCGGGCATCGATCGAGCTGAAAGGAAAAGAGCTCGGCTATAACCTCACCGGCGACGCCGACAGGATCGGTCGAGTGGTGGACAAGGTGAAAGATCTCGAAGCCAAGGGCTGGACTTTCGAGGCGGCAGATGCCTCGTTTGAACTTTTGCTACTTGCCGAGGATGGGCTGGAAAAGAAATTCGACGTGGAGTCGTGGCGCACGATCGTGGAACAGGATGCAGCCGGGGATGTACACAGTGAGGCTACTGTCAAAGTGCATGCAAATGGTGAACGGTTCATCTCAACAGCCGAAGGCAATGGTCCAGTCAACGCGCTCGATCGTGCACTACGGGCAGCTGTGGCACAGTTATATCCGCAGGTTGAGGACCTTGAATTGGTGGATTACAAGGTGCGAATCCTCGAAGGGGTCACTGGTACCGATGCCATCACTCGCGTGCTCGTGGGTACCACGGATGGTCACGGAGATTGGTCAACCGTGGGCGTTCATGAGAACGTGATTGCCGCATCATGGATGGCCTTGGAAGATTCGCTCACCTTCGGCTTAGTGAGAGCAGAGCGGCGTGCGGAATAGGCTGTCACGGTGCGCATAGCCCGAGTAAGTCTTGACGGTGATATCCATTACGCGGTTCTTCATGATGCTGCTCCTGACTCGGGGGCGCCCGAAGAGACCATCGTTGCGTTGTTGGCTGGTCACCCGTTTGGTGACATAGCGCCAGAGGGCACGGTGCTCCCGCTTTCTGCGATAAAGCTGCTCGCACCCGTAATTCCGTCGAAAGTGATTGCCATCGGCAAGAATTACGTTGACCATGCGGCCGAAATGGGTGGGGTTCCTCCCGTTTCTCCGCTTCTGTTCCTGAAACCGTCGACCAGTGTGATTGGACCGGACGATTCGATTGTGCTGCCGTGGCAGTCTGAGCGGGTGGACCATGAGGCCGAGCTGGCAGTGGTGATCGGCCGGATGTGCAAGGACGTTCCCGCTGAGCATGCCTTCGATGTGGTGTTGGGCTTTACCTGCGCCAACGACGTCACTGCCAGAGACCTTCAAAAGGTCGATGGTCAATGGACCCGCGCTAAAGGTTTTGACACATTTTGCCCCTTGGGCCCGTGGATTGAAACTGATCTGGTTATTGAGGATGCTGCCATCACGTGCTCGGTAAACGGCACGGTCGCGCAGGATGGCAACGTCGTCGACCTCGTGCACGACATACCCGCCTTGATCGCCTATGCATCATCTGTCATGACGTTGCTCCCAGGCGATGTCATTCTCACCGGAACACCTGCGGGGGTGGGACCGATTGTTGCTGGTGACACTGTCAGCGTCACTGTTCATGGGATAGGCACGCTGACTAATTCGGTGGTGGATCATGTCTGAGAATATTCGCGTTCGTTTTTGCCCCTCACCCACGGGCAATCCGCATGTGGGGATGATCCGCACAGCTTTGTTCAACTGGGCATTCGCCCGGCACACAGGTGGCACGTTTGTGTTTCGCATCGAAGACACAGACTCGGCGCGTGACTCCCAGGAGTCTTACGATGCACTGCTCGCCTCATTGCGCTGGCTGGGTTTGGACTGGGATGAGGGCCCCGAGGTGGGTGGCGACTATGGCCCGTACCGCCAGTCGGAGCGCATGGATATTTACGCCGATGTAGCCAATAAATTGCACGAGAGCGGTCACGCCTACTACTGCTATTGCAGTCCAGAGGAATTAGAGAATGCGCGTGAAGCCGCGAAGGCTGAAAGCCGCACTCCGGGATATGCGGGCACCTGTCGTGACTTATCGGAAGAGGAGATTGCCGCATTCGTCGCACAAGGTCGTGAACCGGTACTGCGCTTTCGAATGCCTGATCGCGACTTCACATGGGATGACCTTGTCCGTGGAGACATCACCTTTGCTGCTGAACACGTACCAGATTATGTGCTCGTACGCGCCAACGGTGAGCCGCTGTACACCCTCGTTAACCCGGTCGACGATGCCATGATGCGGATTACTCACGTGCTGCGCGGCGAGGACCTGCTTTCATCCACTCCGAGGCAGTTGGCACTCTATGAAGCTTTGGCCGCTATCGGTGTTAGCGATGGCACGACGCCACGGTTTGGTCACCTTCCTTACGTAATGGGAGAGGGCAACAAGAAACTTTCCAAGCGTGATCCTGAGTCGTCGTTACACATGTATCGCGAGAATGGCTACCTTCCTGAGGCTCTGCTCAATTACTTGGCGCTCCTCGGCTGGTCGATGGGCAATGACGTTGAGTTCTTCGACAAGGAAGCGATGGCTGCGGCATTTACCCTCGAGCGGGTCAATCCCAACCCAGCTCGTTTTGACCTGAAGAAGTGCACCGCGCTCAACGGCGACTGGATCAGGGCGCTCTCATTGGAATCACTCATCGCTAGGCTCACTCCTTTGCTGCATGAGGCCGGATTGGTCGACGAAGTTCCTACAGCAGCGCAGATGGCACTCCTCGAAGCTGGTGTGCCGTTGATTCAGGAGCGAATGGAGACGCTCAACCAGGCGGAGGCGATGCTGTCATTCTTGCTCGTCGACCCTCAGAATTTTGTCGTGGATGCCGATGACAGCGCTGCTGTCTTGGGGCCTGCGGCCGACGGCGTACTTGCTGCAGCATCGGCGGCCCTGCAGAATCTAGAACCCTGGACTACAGAATCAATCCAAGAAGCACTGCGTGCCGCTCTGATTGAAGGTCTGGGCATCAAACCAAAATTGGCATTTGGTCCGGTTCGAGTTGCTGTCACGGGCCGACGGGTATCCCCACCACTTTTTGAGTCGATGGAGATTCTCGGCCGGGATGAGTCCTTGTCGCGTTTGCAGACCGCCCGGTCGACCTGACCTAGCCCATCACCTACACTTACCTGCGTCCCATGGGGTATGGGGTAATTGGCAGCCCAACTGATTCTGGTTCAGTTAGTCTAG
>JANQZS010000042.1 GCA_030728405.1 Candidatus Nanopelagicales bacterium
CTCGAATGGCCGCGAGCGTGCTACGAAATTGACTACATCGCCACTGGGAGTGGTGATATCGCCGTACAGGTAGGTATCTGCTCCCAACTCCTCAACCAACGTGACCTTCATGGGCGCACCAGTTTCTGCAATATGAAGATCCTCCGGCCGAACACCAAGAATGACGCTGCGTGTTGTGGCTCGGGCAAGAGTCTCGCGGGCAACGTCGACGTGGTATCCGCAGAAGTCAACGCCACCCTCTTCGATAGGCACAGAAGCGATGTTCATGCTGGGCGATCCAATGAATGTGCCTACAAAGGCATTCGCTGGGTTTTCATAGAGTTCTCGCGGGGACGCAACCTGCTGCAGGACACCGAGTTTGAGAACAGCTACTCGATCACCCATGGTCATGGCTTCTACCTGATCGTGGGTCACGTACACGGTGGTCGTGCCAAGTCTGCGTTGAAGTGCTGCAATTTGAGTGCGGGTCTGCACTCGAAGTTTTGCATCGAGGTTCGACAGCGGCTCATCCATCAGAAAGACCTGAGGCTCGCGAACAATTGCGCGGCCCATTGCCACCCGCTGACGTTGGCCACCAGAAAGTGCTTTCGGTTTGCGGTCGAGATACTCAGTGAGGTCGAGCAAAGCAGCTGCTTCCTTCACTCGACGATCAATCTCGGATTTAGAAACCTTCTGGATTTTCAGGGCAAAGCCCATGTTCTCCCCAACGGACATGTGGGGGTAGAGGGCGTAATTCTGGAAGACCATCGCGATATCGCGATCTTTTGCTGCTACTCCGGTGACATCCCGATCCCCGATATAGATTCGTCCGGAGCTAATCGGTTCCAAGCCTGCGAGCATCCGCAGAGATGTGGACTTGCCGCACCCCGAGGGCCCAACGAGAACCAAAAATTCACCGAGGGCGATGTCCAGGTCGAGGTGGCTGACCGCAGGGTCAGTTGAGCCGGGATAAACGAGTGAGACGTCGTCAAAACGCACAGGTGCAGACATGAGAAATTCCTCCCACCGGCAGGAACGTGCCGGACGATCCGTTGTGAGATGGCTTGTGAACGTGAGTGCTTATTCAACCTACCCGAGCATGAGCCATAGTGTGGCTCGATACCGGATTGTTACGTGTTACATGGCTTGTTTGCATGATTACAGGTTGCTGACGGGTGTCTTTCGGGTGGACGATGACAACGCTTACGCGACGGGGACCAGCCCCGTTGACTCATCAGGCAAGGAGACATTCCATGACCGCACTGAAGCGGCGCCGTGGAGCAGCTCTTATCGCCAGTGGTGCAGCAGCAATGATGTTGCTCGCCGCTTGTGGTGGAGACAGTTCCAGCGAGACAACGGCCGAAGAGACGGCCGCAGAGACAGCAGCAGAGACAGCAGCAGAAACAGCAGCTGAGGGAGACGGGGCAGTAGCTGCAGGGTGTGAGGCCTATGCCGCATATGCAGGTAGTGAAGGCACCTCAGTGTCCATCTTCACTTCTATCCTTCCGCCCGAGCAGCAGAAATTTGAGGAAGCTTGGGCAGAGTTCGAGTCATGCACTGGCATTGACATCGTTTACGAAGGCAGCGACCAGTTCGAAGCGCAGTTGCCCACCCGCATCGCTGGTGGCAACGCACCCGACATCGCTTTTATCCCGCAGCCAGGTCTGCTCGCCAAACTCGTTGAGGGTGGCGGCCCCGTGCCGGCTCCCGAGTCCGTTGTTGCCAACGTCGACTCCTACTGGAACCCAGCATGGAAGTCTTACGGCACCGTGGGCGACACATTCTATGCAGCACCGCTTGGTTCGAACATGAAGTCCTTCGTGTGGTACTCGCCCAAGAAGTTTGCTGAGTGGGGCTTTGAAGTTCCGACCACGTGGGAAGACATGTTTGCAATTTCTGACGCAATGGTCGACGCGGGCGTTAAGCCTTGGTGTGGCGGCATTGAGTCCGGAGGAGCAACAGGTTGGGCCGCAACAGACTGGCTCGAGCAGATCATGCTGCGCATGTACGGTGGCGAAACCTACGACAAGTGGGTCAGCAACGAGCTCAAGTTCAACTCACCTGAGGTCACCGCAGCCATGGACACTCTTGCTTCCTGGATGAAGAACCCCGATTACGTGAACGGTGGATTCGGTAACGTTCAGACCATCGCCACCACCGCATTCCAAGATGCAGGCGGTCCGATCCTCGCTGGTGAGTGCGGCATGCTTCAGCAGGCCTCGTTCTACGGCAACTTCTGGGTGAACTTCAATCCCGATGCAACCGTTGCCCCTGACGGCGACGCCTACGCCTTCTACTTGCCGGCGATGAACGATGATGTCGCTCAGCCAGTCGTGGGTGGCGGCGAATTCGTTGCAGCATTCGCGAATCGTCCCGAAGTGGCTGCCGTGCAGACCTTCCTCGCTTCGCCTGAGTTTGCAACTGCCAAGGTCAAGTTGGGTACCTGGGTATCAGCCAACAGCGGTGTGCCTCTGGATGCCTATGTGCCGGGCAGCATTGATCAACTCTCAGCTCAGTACCTCACTGACCTGAGCGGAACATTCCGTTTTGATGCATCCGATCTTATGCCGGCTGCTGTCGGTGCGGGTGCGGAGTGGACGGAAATGACTGCATGGTTTGCCGAGGATAAGTCCACAAAGGATGTCCTTGACGCCATCCAGGCTGCATGGCCTGCTTCCTAGTTAGGTAACAAGAACAGAAAATGACCAACTGCCGGGGTCCGCAGGGTGTAGAAATCCTTTGGACCCCGGCAGTTGGCATTTGTACGGTCACGTCAGTTTCGAAGAATTCGGCTAAGGAGGAGGAGACATGAACGAAGTTCTCTCCGGTGCCGCAAAGCTTTCAAGTTCATTTCTCGCGATCATTGTTTTCTTTGCGCTGATTTTGGTTGTCTTCTTCATCGGATCTCGGTTCCGCGGCCGGTTGCAGAGCCCTGCCGCATTAGTGATTTTCCTAGGCCCAGCAGTAATTCTCTTGTTGATCGGTCTGGTGGTACCCGCAATTCGGACCACAGCCGGAAGTTTTCAAAATGCCGCTGGGACGGAATTCATAGGTGCTGCCAACTATCTGTGGATTTTTGAAAATAAGGTTCCGGTGCTTGTCAACACCCTGTTGTGGTTGGTCATTGCGCCGTTGGCGTCAACTGCTCTGGGTCTGACTCTTGCACTTCTTCTTGACAGGATGCGGCGCGAGTCAGTTGCGAAGTCGCTCATCTTCATGCCGATGGCAATCTCTTTCGTCGGAGCGGGCATCATTTGGGGCCTCATTTATGAGTACCGCGACCCTTCGAAAGCGCAGGTAGGGCTTTTAAGCCAGTTAGCCATGTGGGTGGGAATCGATGATCCACCCAATTGGATTCTTTGGTCGCCGTTCAACAACTACCTGCTGATGGCAATCATGATCTGGATTCAAGTGGGCTTTGCGATGGTGGTGCTCTCAGCAGCGATCAAGGCAATTCCTGGCGATGTGGTTGAAGCAGCGGAATTGGATGGCGCCACGGGTTGGAAGCTCTTTAGCCGAGTCACGATCCCCATGATCCGGGCAACCCTGATTGTTGTATTGGTCACGATCATGATCGCGGTGCTCAAGATTTTCGACATTGTTCGAGTCATGACAAACGGCAACTTTGGCACGCAAGTCGTTGCGAACGAGATGTACGCCCAGGCCTTTGTTCAGTTCGACGTGGGTCGAGGTAGCGCACTTGCGGTCGTGCTGTTCGTGGCAGTCGTGCCACTGATCATTTACAACGTGGTTCAACTACGCAAGGAACGGTCAATCCGATGAGCGTTGAAGCACACGAAGTTGTCGTCATGCCCCAACCTGAGCGGTCCGAATCAATTCCGCAGGCTGCTCGACGTACATTGAGTAGTCCGTGGGCTTCGGCAGTGGTGGTGGGGATAACGATCCTATGGACGGTTCCCACGCTAGGTCTACTCATCACCTCCTTGCGGCCGGCAGCGGATGCTCAGAACTCTGGCTGGTGGACCTTCTTCGCCAACCCTGCGGTTACGTTAAGTAATTACGCTGAAGTGATTACCGGCGGAGCCACGATCCCGGGTGGTATCACTCCCTACTTCTGGAACTCCTTCGCGATCGCGTTACCCGCCGCGATCTTCCCGCTGGTAATCGCCTGCATGGCTGCCTACGCGTTAGCGTGGGTGCCATTCAAATGGTCTACGGGAGTTTTCTTCGGGATTTTCGCTCTGCAGGTGGTGCCACTCCAGATGGCTCTCTTGCCGCTTTTGCAGATGTTTAACAAGGGCTGGAGCATCGGTCCTATCCCGATTTTCCCGGATCTGAACAAGCCTGGTTCAGAGCAATCACTGTTAGCCGGAACCTACCTTCCGCTCTGGATTGCGCACACCATGTTCGCTCTTCCGCTGGCGATCTTCTTGATTCATAACTTCATTGCTCAGTTGCCCCGAGAACTCATGGAGGCGGCCCGCGTTGATGGGGCCAGCCACTTCCTGATCTTCCGCAAGATCGTGCTGCCACTCGCGATCCCAGCGATCGCCTCGTTTGCTATCTTCCAGTTCCTATGGGTATGGAATGACCTACTGGTCGCGTTGACGTTCGCAGGGGGAACGCCAGATGTGGCTCCGATCACCGCCTATCTCGCCAATATTAAGGGCACCTACGGAGCTCAACTACATCTGATTACTGCGGGGGCTTTTGTTGCCATCATTGTCCCGCTCATCGTGTTCTTCTCGTTGCAACGATTCTTCGTAAAGGGTCTCCTTGCCGGCTCAGTAAAGGGCTAACGCGCTTATGGCATCTTCACTTGTAATCCCTGACGGTTTCCAGATGGGGGCGGCTACTTCTTCGTGGCAGATCGAAGGCGATAGTGCTGGTCGCGGTAGGTGCATGTGGGATGACTTCGCGATGCGTCCCGGTGCGATCGTCGATGGGACCAGAGCTGATCCAGCATGTGACCACGTGGCTCGCTACGTTGAAGATCTCGACCTGTTGTCGTGGTTTGGCGTAGACACCTACCGCTTTTCGATCTCTTGGCCAAGGGTGATGCCGGGTGGGTCGGGCCCGCTCGCAGTAGCTGGTCTTGACTTCTATGACCGGCTCATCGATGGATTACTAGAACGCGGAATCGAGCCCGTCGTGACCTTGTATCACTGGGATTTGCCCAGCGAATTGCAGGCAACTGGTGGCTGGGTCAGCCGGGAAACTGCTGATCGTTTTGCCGATTATGCCGAAGCGATGGGATCTCGTTACGCCGACCGAGTGGCGCGCTGGGCAACACTGAATGAACCGTGGTGCTCCTCTTTTTTGGGTTACGCCGCGGGAGTGCACGCGCCTGGCATGCGCGATCCGGGTGCATCGCTTGCTGCGGCGTATCACCTCATGCTCGGGCACGGCCTGGCAATGCAACGGCTTCGTGCCGTGAATGCACACAACCTTGGCGTCGTTCTCAACATCACGCCGGTCTACGCCACCGAACCTTCGATGAAAGCGGCTGCCCATCATGTGGATGGCACCCAGAACAGATTCTTTCTTGACCTGCTTGCGGGTCGAGGGGTGCCCCAGGATCTGATCGAAAATTGTGCGCACCTGACCGACTGGTCCTTTGTTCAGGAGTCGGATAACTCCATTATCTCCACGCAAATGGATTGGATTGGCGAGAACTATTACTCGGTGATGCGCGTTGCCCCGCCAGATACGGGCACTGCAGAGGCAGTGGGCCAGGACGCATTGGCCAGCCCAGGCTGCCCGCCCATGACCTACGCCCCTCGTGCACCGCTCACCCACATGGGCTGGGAGATTTATCCACCTGGGATGACCGAAGTACTCCATCGCATTGCGCGGGATTTGCCGGGTATTCCTATCTGGGTCTGCGAAAACGGCGGGGCAATGGATGAAACCATTGACGAATCCGGTGTGCACGACCCGATTCGAAGGCACTACCTACATGATCACATTTCAGCAGTGCTCCAAGCGCGTACTGAAGGTGTCGACGTTCGAGGCTACTTCGCGTGGAGTCTTCTCGACAACATCGAATGGGCTGAAGGTTGGACTAAGCGATTTGGCCTCGTGCGCGTTGACGTTGATACCCAAATCCGGACCCCGAAAGACAGTGCCCAGTGGTATCGCGCGGTACTGCAAGGCCGGGATACGTCAGACTAAGCACATGGAACACGTAAACATCGATTCAGTCATTGGCGAGCCCATTCCGGGACTGCTCGCGTTGCCCGCCAGTGGTTCAGGTCCCGGAGTGATTGTGATTCAAGAATGGTGGGGAATCGTCGCGCACCTCGAATCGGTCTTGGAGCGGCTCGCTGAAGAGGGATTTGTTGCATTAGCGATAGACCACTATCGAGGTGTTGCCACAACTGAACCTGATGAAGCCAGCAAGTTGATGATGGGTTTGCACATCTCGGATGTGGCATCAGACTTTGCTGCCGCCGGCACGTGGTTGCAAGAACGCCCGGAGGTCTCCTCAACAGGAATAG
>JANQZS010000043.1 GCA_030728405.1 Candidatus Nanopelagicales bacterium
GTTACGAGCCCGCAAGCCTTCGATGGTCTCCGCGCGACCGGACGGCCGTTACGCCGCCCGGACTTAACTGTGGCAACAGAGGATCACAACATCCCCACCATCGACATTGATAAGCCGATCGTCGATCCCGTCTCACGGGCTCAGGTTGAGGCACTGCGCACGAACTGTGCTGAGTTTGGTGTTCCCCTCTATTCGCTAGGCGACATTGAGCAGGGGATCGTGCACGTGGTGGGTCCGCAAATGGGTCTTACTCAGCCGGGCATGACGGTTGTCTGCGGTGACTCGCATACCAGCACCCACGGCGCTTTCGGTGCGCTGGCTTTTGGCATTGGCACAAGTGAGGTTGAGCACGTTCTGGCCACCCAGACGCTCCCGCTCAAGCCATTCAAGACCATGGCGATTACCGTCGACGGTGAATTGGCGGAAGGTGTAAGCGCCAAAGACATAATTTTGGCGGTGATTGCCCAAATCGGCACAGGTGGCGGTCAGGGTTACGTTCTGGAGTACCGGGGGTCTGCGATTCGGGCCCTTTCCATGGAAGGCCGCATGACAATCTGCAACATGTCGATTGAGGCCGGTGCCCGTGCTGGGATGGTTGCCCCCGATCAGACCACCTTCGACTACCTCAAAGGCCGTGCCAAAGCACCGTCGGGTGCAGATTGGGATGTGGCTCTTGAGTATTGGAGCACGCTTGTTACTGACGACGACGCGGAGTTCGATGCGGAGGTAGTCATTGATGCGGCATCCCTCACCCCGTTCGTCACCTGGGGAACCAACCCTGGGCAGGGTCTGCCCCTTTCCGGGTCTGTCCCATCGCCTGATCAGGCGCGCGACGAGGTCGAGCGGGTGGCCATCGAGCGGGCATTGGAATACATGGATCTCACACCAGGAACCCCGCTTCGCGAGATCCCCATCGACACCGTTTTCGTCGGTTCGTGCACAAACGGTCGGATTGAGGACCTTCGAATCGTCGCTGAGGTTCTGCGTGGAAGGAACGTCGCGCCAGGAATGCGCATGCTGGTTGTTCCCGGTTCCGTGCGGGTGCGACTGCAAGCAGAGAGTGAAGGCCTTAACGACGTATTCACGGCTGCTGGTGCTGAATGGCGAGGGGCAGGATGTTCCATGTGTTTGGCGATGAACCCCGACAAACTCACTCCGGGGGAGCGCGCAGCCTCGACTTCCAATCGAAACTTTGAAGGCCGGCAAGGACCGGGTGGACGCACCCACCTTGTGTCACCTGCGGTAGCTGCTGCCACCGCGGTTCGCGGTCGTTTGTCATCCCCTGCTGATCTCACCGCCGTGGCCTAAGGAGTCGATTATGGAAGCATTCATCACCCACACTGGAACGGCTATTCCGCTGCGCAGGAGTAACGTCGATACGGATCAAATTATCCCGGCCGAGTACCTCAAGCGGATCACCCGCGACGGCTTTGAAGATGGTCTCTTTTCCGCTTGGCGCAAGGACCCTGATTTTGTGCTGAACAAGGAGCACCACAAAGGCGCGTCGATTCTGATCGCTGGCCCAGACTTTGGCACGGGTTCATCGCGGGAACATGCTGTGTGGGCGCTACAGAACTACGGCTTCAAGGTCGTTCTTTCCTCACGATTCGCCGACATTTTTCGTGGAAACTCGGGAAAGGGTGGGTTGCTCACAGCGCAGGTATCACAAGATGTCATTGAGTCACTCTGGGAAGCGGTTGAGACTGACCCATCCGTGCGCATCACCGTGGATCTGGAAAGCCGCACCGTCTCAGCCGGCGACATCACAGCTGAATTTGAAGTAGATGACTACGTGCGGTGGCGGCTCATGGAGGGACTCGACGATATTGGCATCACGCTTCAGTACGGCGATGAGATTGCCGCGTTTGAAGCCGCCCGTCCTTCCTACAAGCCGGTCGCTGGCTAATCGATCACAAGCGCACATAGTGTGGTCTTCGATCGCAGAAAAAGTGTTGCCCTGTAACGATTCTCGATGATTTTTGTCGGCGTGGCGTACCTCATCGTGGCTCGATCGTCACTACATTGAGAAAGCGATCAACCGATCGTCATCTGACACCCTCCGGAGGGGTTTTCCTGTGAATAAGGCAGAAATAATTGACTCAGTGTCCGCTCGTCTCGATCTCGCCAAGCGCGATGTCACCGACGTAGTCGACGCATTCATCGAAGAGACCAAGAAGGCTCTCGTTCGTGGCGAAAAAGTTGCCGTTAGCGGCTTTGGCGTCTTTGAGGCATCGCACCGCAAGGCTCGTCTCGGACGCAACCCGCGCACCGGCGAGACCGTAAAGATCAAGGCCACCAAGATCCCCAAGTTCCGTCCCGGCACTGAATTCAAGGCTGTGGTGAACGGATCCAAGAAGGTCGAGACCAAGGCTGGCGTGAAGAAGGCAGCACCGAAGAAGGCCGCTGCCAAGAAGGTTGTGAAGAAGGCAGCACCGAAGAAGGCTGCAGCTAAGAAGACCACGCGTCGCTAGAAGTTGTTTGTGTTGTGGGTCGGACTCCGGGAGGGTCCGGCCCACAATTATTTATTTTGCGGTCACGAAGGCAAGCGCACGGACACCACATCAGCACCGTTTGCGCTCGTGAAAGCCACAATGAGTCTTTGGCCAAGTGCGGGCGCGAGAACACCACTTGCATGCACAAGGGACTGATCAACGCACATGGTTTGCCCGGATTCGTCGGCACAGTAAATTTCGTTCGCCATGATCGACATGATTGTCACTATCCGTTCCGAATCTCCGCCACGAGGTGAGTTCATGAGCCCGCTGCCTGGGCTGTCACAACATCTGCGGTGTTCAGACCCACGCCGATTCGGATCGCGTCCCACAGGTCTACCTCGGTATCGACATCACGATGCAGTTGCGCGCTCCACAGCGATCCAGGTTCAGCATCGATCTCGCTAGCTCCAGAGGCGCGATGGGCGGCTCGCGAGCGCTCACCGAAGTGGGTGTCGATCGGCCCACCTTTTCGGGAGAACCACATAGTGGAGCCAGTGCCAGCTTCATCTGATGCGAAGGCGACCTCAACGCGCGCGGCCCTTTCAAGTGCAATGTTCAGGGCATCAGGCGTGAGGCAAGGAAGATCGCCCAGGATCACGGCAATACCATGGCCTGGCGGGACCTCAAGGGCTGCTTGGGCAACTGCTTGATTGATTCCATCGGGAGCCGTTTCAACGGTGATGAAGCAGTTCTGGGCAGCGGCAACGTCGGCCACGTAGGGATCTGACGTAACCACTCGAATGTGGGAAACCCCTGAACTTCCACGCACCGCTGAAATCACATCGAGCAAGAAGGAATGAGCAAAAATTGGCCCGTGCGGCAGTCGAGACTTCGCCGAAGCGAATGGTTTGACCGGGATTATCACTGACCAATCGTGAGAAGGCACCGCCCCATTCAATACCCAAGGCAATGACTCTCTGCGTGCCCCCTAGCAAAAGATGGCAATAGTTTTCTCGTGTGCGTCATTTTGTGGATAGATAGATAGTCTGTCGAGGTGTCTGGATCAACCCGGGTTCGTCGACGCTGGGCTCTTGGCTGGGGATTCCGGCTTGCCGTGGCCATGTTGTGGGCACCCATGATGTTGTTCACCAAGCGGGATTGGAAAGGTGCAGAAAAATTAGAGTGTGATGGTGCCGGAATCATCGTCGTGACAAACCATATTTCTTGGTTTGACCCTCTCACGATCGCTTTGATTTTATGGAATTCCGACCGTCCTCCGAGATTCCTTGCCAAAGAGTCGGTGTTCCGGGTACCCGTTATGGGGGCGGTGATCACCAGTGCTGGACAGATCAAGGTGTACCGGGAAACCGCTGACGCGGTCGACGCGGTTCGCGATGCGATTGCAGCCGTCGAAGCCGGCGAATGCGTCGTCGTCTACCCAGAGGGGACGATTACTCGGGACCCAGATTTATGGCCGATGGACGGTAAGACCGGGGCCGCCCGAATCGCTCTCGCCACCGGCAGACCCGTTTTTCCCGTGGCGATGTGGGGACCGCAAGAGGTTATGCGCCCCTACCGCAAGGAGTTCCGCATTTTCCCCAGAAAAACTATGCGGGTGCGCGTGGGGGATCCGGTTGATCTATCAGCCTTTGCCGGCCGCGAGCTCGATGCAGATACTCTGCATGCAGCCTCCGATTGCATCATGGATGCGTTGACCGCAGAGCTCGCCGTTATCCGCGATGAGCCTGCCCCAACGCACCGGTTCATGAAGGAGCAGAAGACTGCGACGGATATGACCAATACCGAAGAGGAGCAGAAGTGATGCAGGTCGCCATGATGGGGAGCGGCTCCTGGGGAACTGCCTGTGCCATGGTGTTGGCAGATGCCGGGAACAGCGTCACGATTTGGGGTCGAGATCGTGCAGTAGTCGACGACATAAACCTGCACCATCGAAATCGGGTGTATCACCCCGGTGTGCGACTCCCAGATTCAGTGACGGCAACGTTGGATGCTGGCCAGGCGATTGATTCTGCTGAATTGTTAGTCCTTGCACTCCCTTCGCAGGTGGCGCGAGCCCATCTTGAAGGGTGGAATTCACGCCTTGGCCACCACGTGAGCTACATGAGTCTGATCAAGGGCATCGAAATCAACACGAGCTTGCGCATGAGCCAGGTCATCGAACAAGTGACAGGTGCAGAACCTTCCAAGGTTTCAGTGCTGTCAGGTCCTAACCTTGCGAAGGAAATCGCCGAGCACCAGCCGACCGCCACCACGATTGCTTGCACGGATGAGATCCAAGCGAAACGTATGCAGGCAGCCTTCATGACCGACTACTTCCGTCCATACTGGACCGCAGATGTTGTCGGCACCGAGATAGGCGGTGCAGTCAAGAATGTGATCGCGCTGGCCAACGGCATCGCAGTAGGAATGGGGTTGGGTGAAAATACCCAGGCGTCTTTGATGACTCGGGGCTTAGCCGAGATGGCCCGACTTGGAGTCGCTCTTGGCGCTGATCCACTCACTTTCCAAGGCTTAGCAGGCATCGGTGATCTTGTGGCAACCTGCCAGTCGCCACTTTCTCGCAACCGCTCATTCGGTGAAAGCCTTGGCCGTGGTCTTTCTGTTGAAGAGACCATCAAGATCACGCAGCAAACGTGCGAGGCTTATCGGAGTTGTCAGCCGATCATTGACCTTGCGCACCAGCACGGGGTCTCTATGCCGATCACTGAGCAGGTGGTGCAGGTGTTGCATTTTGGGCGCTCGCCACGAGAGCTGGTCCGTGCCTTTATGTCTCGCGACATTAAGGCTGAGACTGAAGGAGTTGGCGTCTAGTTAGCTTTGCGATCGATCAAGTGCTTGCTGCAGATCAGCCAGCAGATCGCTCTCATACTCAATGCCAAAAGACAGTCTGATCAATGACTCAGGTACCCGCGGGCTTTCTAACGGCCAACGTCGGCGCCTTTCCAGCAGTGACTCAACTCCGCCGAGACTCGTCGCGTGGGTCCACACCTGAACGGATTCACATACTCGCTCGGCTGCCTCCGCGCCACCTACAATTTCGATCGCTGCCATGGTGCCAAAACCTGGATATCGAACTTTGGTGATGGCTGGGTGAGCGCTGATGGCTTGGGTGATGGCACTCGCATTTGCTTGGGCGCGTTCAACTCGAAGGCCAAGTGTGCGCAAGCCGCGCAGTGCGAGATAACAATCAAATGCACTCGGAGCCGCACCCAAAAGGACTCGTCGGACGCGTAACTTCTCAGCCATTTCCGCGTCTTGCGTAACCAAGGCGCCCATCAAGAGGTCGGAGTGACCGCTGATGGACTTGGTGACGCTATGCAAGACGATGTCTGCGCCCCATTCCAGAGGACGCTGAATGATCGGTGTGGCAAAGGTGTTGTCAACGACTGTGTGAACCCCTCTCCGGCGGGCTTCGGGAATCACCACCTCAAGTTCGGCAACGTCGAGCATGGGATTCGTGGGGGATTCCATCCACAGGGTGTGCGCGCCATCAAGTGCGGCAAGCACGCCTTTAGTGTCGTGTGCATCGACAATGCGAAGGTTGATCGCCCCGCGTTCGTCGAGTTCACGCAGTCGCACGGCAACGCCGGTATACGCCGCGCTGGGCGCAACGACTGTGACACCCCCCGGCCAGGTATCAAACACTGCATTTGCCGCGGCCATGCCGGATGCAAAAGCAATGGCGATTCCACCTTCGACCTCGCCTAGCGCCTCTTCGAATGCAGCGGTAGTGGGCGCACCCTCGCGGGCATATTCATACGGGCCCCCCGCGTGGAGTGCCGAAACTGGAACGATCGGAGCGTTCAAGGGTGCATCGGGCTCGCGGGCAGGGCGCCCTGCAGCGACAACCCGGGTGAGTAGGTGCCGCGGGCTCGGCTCTGCTTCGGACATGAGCGCGAGACTAGCTCAGCCGGTGGTGCGTCACTAAGTAAGCGCCTACGGGGTACGGTCAAGCCCATGAATCGTGTTCGGGTGTGCGTGCTTTTCGGTGGGCGCAGCTCAGAGCACGAAATTTCCTGTGTGAGTGCCGGCGGCATTCTGGCGGCTCTGGATCCGCTCCGGTACGAGGTCATCGCGGTGGGCATCACAAAATCTGGTCGGTGGACTCTGTTCGCGGGGGATGCAAGTGCGCTGGCCATCGTGAATGGGAAGTTGCCGGAGGTCTCGGAAGGTGGTGTCCCAGTCCAACTAGCCATTAACCCCGCATCGCCAGGGCTCATGGTGGGTGGAGAGTTCATCGACCTTGATGTTGCTTTCCCAGTTCTTCATGGGCTATGGGGAGAAGATGGCACTGTTCAAGGACTCTTAGAGCTCGCGGGAGTGCCGTACGTCGGCTCCGGGGTACTTGCAAGTGCGACCGCAATGGATAAGCCGGTCACCAAAACTTTACTGACTGCAGCTGGTCTCAAAACTGGTTCCTGGGTGGAAGTGCCAGCGGGGGAGCCAGTTGAAGCCGCTGCCGCTCGGGTGGTCGCCACTCTTTCGCTCCCGGTCTTTGTCAAGCCAGCGCGAGCAGGCTCTTCGCGAGGAATCACTAAGGCTGCAAAGGAGAGTGATGTCGTCAGTGCCATCGAGAGAGCGCGACAACATGATCCGAAGGTGATCGTTGAAGCTGCAGTTGTTGGCGCCCGAGAAATTGAATGCGGGGTCATGGTTGATAGCGCGGGTCAGCCACAGGCGAGTACTTGTGCGGAAATCAAGGTTGCGCCCGGGTTTGATTACTACGACTTCGATGCGAAGTACCTCAGCGATGGTGCTGAATTGATAGTTCCTGCAGCTATAAGTGATGAGGAAATGGCGGCTGTTCAAAGAGAAGCGGTACTTGCTTTTGTGGCACTGGGCTGTGAAGGTCTAGCGCGCGTGGATTTTTTCCTTACCAACGACGATGGCTTGATCGTGAATGAAGTCAACACCATGCCGGGGTTCACACCCATCTCGATGTTCCCGCAAATGTTTCAAGCCAGCGGCCTGTCTTACCCCGAGATTGTCGATGTTCTGATTGCAGATGCGCTCAGGCGTGACTCGGGTCTACGCCCATCCCCTTGATTCCGGCAACGATAAATCGGGTGGCTACGTCGATTTCGTGACCGGGATCAGCTCCTGATGGCACTCGCCGCGCAGCTGCCTCAACCACTCCTTGCACAAATCGGGTGGTGAGATCGGACTCCCCACCGCCAAGTTCGTGGACCGCGTCAGCCAGTGGAGCGGCCAAGGCGGCATGTAGCTCACCGAGTTGGGCTCGCACCGACGCGGGCAAAGTTTCGGCGCTGAGTACCGCGATCATCTCGTGGCTTCCTTCAGCGATGAGCCGAAGGGAAACTTCGACGTAGGTTCGAACTTTCTCCTCGGGTCCGATGGCCTGGCCCAAAGCATCGGTGACGTCGTGGGTCCAGAGAACCATTCGTTCCATCAGAACGGCGCCAAGAAGGTCTTCAGTGCTGGCGAAGTATTCATAGACGGCCGGACGCGACAGCCCGGCTCGAGAAGCGACCGCCGCCATTGTCACGGAGCGAGGACCACCAGAGATCAGTAATTCATGGCCAGCCTCGAGCAGGGATGCTTTTCGCTGATCGCGGTGCTGGGCAAGCGTCGGCGCTTCAATACGAGGCATGTGGCCATACTCGCATAGCCTGCTCGTGCATGCATTCGCTACGAAGGAGAGTTGACATGGATGAGCCCGGCACCGGAACCCTCGCTGAGTTGGGGGAGTTTGGGCTGATCGAGCGAATTGTTGACCCGTCGGGTCTGACCGATGCCATTGTGGTTGGTCCAGGAGATGACACGGCGCTGGTGCGAATGTCTGGTGAGGTCCTTATCACCACCGACATGCTCGTTGAGGGGGTTCATTTCCGGCAAGACTGGTCCAGCGCTATTGACGTGGGTCGCCGAGCAGCAGCTGCATCACTGGCCGACATCGCTGCGATGGGAGGTTCAACCCGCGCCCTAGTCGTCTCATTCGGCGCTCCACCTAGCACACCTAGTGCATGGGCAGTGGCCTGCGCGGCTGGGCTTAGAGAAGAAGCCGCAACTGCGGGGGCCTGTGTAGCCGGCGGAGATGTTGTCTCGTCGCCTTCGATCGTGGTGTGCGTTACCGCGATTGGCGATGCCCCGGCAGGTGGGCCTGTTCTGCGGTCTGGAGCAAAAGCTGGGGATGTTGTGGCTATCTGCGGCCGGTTCGGCTGGGCGGCGGCCGGCCTTGCCGTTTTATCGAGAGGATTCAAGTCGCCCAGAGCACTTGTCGATGCGCACCGATTCCCGGAGGTGAACTACGCAGCCGGAGTAGCCGCGGCCAAAGGTGCTTCAGCGATGATCGATGTGAGCGACGGTTTGATAGCTGATGCTGGGCACATCGCGGATGCTTCCGATGTAACCCTGGATATTGATGCAGCATCGTGGGAGATTCCCGACGCTTTGGCATCTGCTGCCGCGGCTTACAACGTAGATCCGCGCGTGTGGATGTTAACCGGGGGAGATGATCACGCACTTCTTGCGACGTTTAGCCCGCGGAAGAAATTACCCGAGGGCTTTTTCCGAATCGGCATCGTGGTGAAGAGAACGGACGACCCAGTTCTGGTGAATGGGCAACCTTTTGCTGGCGGTAGCGGCTACGACCATTTCAAGGACTAGGCGCGTGCAACCTTGCCGGCCTTGATGCACGAAGTGCATACATTCAGGCGCTTAGGGGTGCGACCGACCAGTGCGCGGACCGTCTGGATGTTCGGGTTCCAGCGACGCTTGGTCCGGCGATGGGAGTGGGAGATGCTGTGCCCGAAGCTTGGGCCCTTGCCGCATACGTCGCAATTGGCAGCCACGGGAGATCTCCTTCAGATTGGGAATCGGGGCCTGGTTTTCGCCCGCGAACGCCCAAGGGTAAACCAGATGCCTCCCGGACCTCAAATCGAGGGGTAGCGTCGAGCTTTCAGAGGGGAGGTGTCCATTGAATGAAATGAGCCCGGTGGGGCTGACCGCAGGCAATATTCGGGACTGGGCCCGGGCTGCTCGAGAGGCTCTGGTCAGGTCTCGGGTGGAGATTGACGCGCTCAACGTGTTTCCAGTGCCCGATGGTGACACCGGAACAAACCTGTACCTGACGATGGAAGCAGCGTGTGCGGAGTTTGACCTCAGCGAGATCCAACCCGCAGATGCCGGCGAAGCTGCGTCGATCCTCGCCCGAGGAGCGCTTCTGGGGGCGCGGGGTAACTCCGGGGTGATTTTGTCGCAAATTCTGCGAGGGATCGGAATAACTCTCACCGGGGCATCGGATCGGGGTGCCCACTCCGTTGCCCGCGCATTTAGATCGGGTGCGGATGAGGCGTATCGATCGGTGGCTCGGCCAGTGGAGGGCACGATTCTCACCGTTGCAAGGGCTGCCGCTGATGCTGCCGAGAATCTGGTGAAGTCGATTCCAGGTGAACCTGATGTGGCAAGGGTTGTAGGTGCAGCAGCGGAGGGTGCGCGAGCCGCACTACTCCGAACCCCAGCAATGCTTGAGGTACTCAGGCAAGCAGGTGTTGTAGATGCTGGCGGTCGAGGTCTGGTTGAGGTCTATGACGCATTGTTCAGAGTTCTCTCTGGTGAGGTTCTCTCTGGTGAGCCAATTGAGGACTTTGACATAAGTGAGGCGCCGATGAACTTTGTGCCGCAACCGATAGCGATGCCACGTGATACACCTGATTTTGAAGTGATGTACCTGCTTGAAGCGCCCGATGATCGCATCGACGCACTGAGAGCCGCACTCGATGCACGCGGCGACAGTGTGGTGATTGTGGGAGGTGATGGCCTGTGGAATGTGCACGTTCATGCTGATGATGCAGGGGCCTGTATTGAAGATGGCCTCGCCGTGGGACGTCCGCATCGCATTCGAGTGAACTCTCTACATGCGAGGCCGACCTTACGGAGTAATCGGCAAGTGGTGATGGTCACGCACGGATCAGGAATCACCGACTTGGTGACTGCAGCTGGTGTTAACTGCGTACCCGCGCAACCACGAACGAGGCCATCGGTGACCGAAATTTTGTCTGCGGTTCATGCCTCGCACAGTTCCCAAGTGGTGCTTTTGCCCAGTGATCGGGACAACCAAGGAACAGCAGAAATCGCCGCCGAGCAACTTCGCGCAAGTGGCGTTCGAGTGGCCATCGTGCCGACGAGATCAGTGGTTCAATCCTTGGCCGCAATCGCCGTACATGATGCCGAGCGCACCTTCGATGACGACGTTGTCACGATGACGCGCGCTGCGGGTGCCACCCGCTACGGTGCGGTGACAATTTCCGAGCGCGACGCGCTGACCAGCGCGGGACGGTGCGCCGTAGGTGATGTTCTAGGCCTGGTGGACGGTGACATTGTGCAGATTGGACAGAGCGTGCTTGCGGTAGCCCAAGGCGTGTGTGAACGGCTCGTGGCGGCAGGCGGTGAGATCGTGACCATCGTTGCCGGAGCAGATGCTGATGCACCTGCGGTGTCAGGCCTCATCGAATGGCTCGAATCCTCATACCCCGGAATCGACGTTGTTCTTCAAGACGGCGGTCAGCCCCTGTGGCCACTCATTGTCGGAGTCGAGTGAAATGAACGTCGAATTCTTAGCAACCCCACTGAAATCACTCGTTGGGGGCAAAACGGCAACGGCACTTTCCTCATCGTTAGGAATACATACAGCTGAGGACCTGCTGCGGCATTACCCACGCAGGTATGCCGAGCGCGGGCAACTGACGAATCTTCGGGAACTGATCGATGGCGAAAGCGCCACCATCGTTGCGGAGATTAAATCAGTGACCTCACGGTCCATGGCGGCTAAACGGGGCTCGATTCTTGAAGTCATTGTGACAGATGGCACGTCGGAAATCTCTGTTACTTTTTTCAACCAGAAATGGCGGGAACGAGATCTTCGAACGGGCCGGAAGGGGCTTTTTGCCGGTCAGGTTTCTACCTATCGTGGACGACGGCAGCTAGCTCATCCGCACTTTGAGCTTTTTCCCGATGGAGTAGATGATGATCCGCTCGCCGTTGCTGCTTACGCCGGGGCGATCCTGCCGATTTACGCGGCCTCTTCAAAGACAACGTCATGGAACATCGCTGCGGCCGTTCGCATCCTGCTCGACACCATGCCGGAATTGATCGATCCAATTCCCATCGAAGTGCGTGAGAAAAGTGGTTTACTCTCGATCAATTCCGCGCTGCGCATGATTCACATTCCGCAGAGCCGAGAAGAGGTAAGTGAATCTCGGCGAACTCTGGCATTTCATGAGGCTTTTGATTTGCAAGGCGTGCTGCTTCTTCGGCGATCCAAAATGGCCGCGATGATTGCTCAGTCGAGAACGGGATCCGATGAAGGATTACGCGCAGATCTAGATGCCAGGTTGCCGTACGTGCTCACCTCAGGGCAGGTGCGAGTTGGTGAAGAGATTGCGACTGACCTGTCGAGTACCCGCCCGATGCATCGACTTCTGCAGGGAGATGTGGGCAGTGGCAAAACCCTCGTTGCTGTTCGGGCAATGCTAGATGTCATCGATGCGGGTGGCCAAGCAGTTCTGCTGGCTCCCACTGAGGTTCTCGCGACTCAGCATCATCGTTCGATCACAAGCCTGTTGGGGCCGATTGCAGAACCAGGAATGCTAGGAGGCGCCCAGCGGGCCACGAAAGTAGTTTTGCTCACCGGATCACTACGAACGGCCGAACGCAGGGCTGCGCTCCTTGACATCATCAGTGGCGATGCAGGAATCATCATCGGCACTCATTCGGTGATCCAAGACTCGGTTGAGTTTCACGATTTAGCACTAGCGGTCATTGACGAACAACACCGATTTGGGGTGGAGCAACGAGCGGTTCTTGCCTCGAAAGGGTCCGGTGAATTTCGCCCACACATGTTGGTCATGACGGCAACGCCGATACCGCGCACCATCGCGCTTACGGCTTTCGGTGATTTGGATGTTTCTACCCTTGACGAATTACCTGCGGGGCGTTCGCCCATCACAACTCACATCGTAAATCCGCGCGAGTCTGCAACTTTGTACGCACGGGTATGGGAACGCGTGGAAGAGGAAGTTGCGCAAGGTCACCGCGTCTTCATCGTGTGCCCAAGAATCGACGATGAAGATTCCGAATCGGAGGTAATCGACGACGATTCTTCGAGGCCGATGGCAAGCGTGCTCGGACTAGCCGAGGATTTGGCCGAGCGTTTACCCAACATTGTGTGCGGAGTCATGCACGGGAGAATGTCGGCCGATGAAAAAGATGACGCGATGCAAAGATTTCGAGACCCGGCTAGCGAGAATCCCATTCAGGTGCTGGTGTCGACGACCGTGATTGAAGTGGGCGTGGATGTTCCCATCGCAACAATGATGGTGATCATGGACGCGGAAAGATTTGGTATGTCCGCTCTACATCAGTTGCGCGGCAGGGTTGGACGAGGCGGTTTGCCTGGCTTATGTTTACTCGTCAGCAATGCCGAATCAGGATCGCCCGGCCATGCCCGGCTCAGCGCGGTCGCTGCGACCACTGACGGATTCGAGTTAGCACAAGTAGATCTTGAACTTCGTCGCGAAGGCGACGTGCTGGGAAGTAGCCAGTCGGGGCTCCAGAGCTCACTGCGGCTGTTGCAGGTAGTGCGAGACGCTGAACTTATTGAGGAGGCGCGAAACGCCGTGTCGCAGGTACTCGCAGAAGACCCGGGCTTGAAGAAACATCCCGAGCTGTTGGCGAGGCTTAACGAACTAGATACCGAACAAACGTCATTTTTGGAGAAGGCGTGACTCGGATCATCGCTGGTGAATGGCGAGGCCGACGAATTGCCGTACCTCCGAGTGGCACACGCCCCACCACGGATCGGGTGCGAGAGGCGATGTTTTCGAGCCTTACTTCCCTGCTCGTGAGCGAAGACAAGTCGTGGGACCAATGTGCTGTAGTCGATCTGTATTCAGGCTCGGGTGCATTGGGCTTAGAAGCGGCAAGTCGCGGAGCTGCCGATGTTGTTCTCGTCGAGTCCTCGCGAAGTGCCGTAGGGGTAATCAGGGGGAATGTCGCATCTCTCAATGCGACAAGTCTCAATGCCACACACCTGCGCATTGCCGCTCAAGATGTCCGAGCGTGGGCAAAATCCTCAGGTGGCGCTCCCAGGAATTTAATTCTTGCTGATCCCCCCTACACGGTCACCGACACTGATTTGGTGGAGCTATGGGAGGTGGCAACTCGACACCACGGCATCGCACCCAACGCGCTTATCGCCATCGAGCGGCCGGCTTCCTCACAGGATCCACTCGGCAGGTTCTGGGAACTTGTGGATCAACGACGTTACGGCGACACCCATGTTTGGTACGGTCAACTCCATGAGAACGCTGGTGTGCCCCGGCTCATTTGACCCTGTCACAAATGGTCACCTTGATGTTTTCGCCAGGGCATCGGCGTTGGCCGACGAGGTCGTGGTGGCGGTACTCATCAACCACTCCAAGTTGGGGCTTTTCTCGGTCGACGAACGCATGGAAATTCTGCGTGAAGTGACTGCGCCATTTGGCAATATCCGCGTCGACTCCTTTCATGGCCTCCTCGTCGACTACTGCCAGGCAAACAACGTCACTGCCATTGTGAAGGGTCTTCGTGCGGTCAGCGATTTTGACTACGAACTCCAGATGGCCCAGATGAATTATCGGCTGGCTACGGTGGAAACGCTGTTCATCACCACCAACCCGCTCTACAGTTTCTTGTCCTCTAGCCTTATCAAAGAGATCGCACGTTTCGGGGGAGATGTATCCGGATTGGTCCCGGAGGCCGTGTTGAAACGCTTAAGTGAGCGTTTCTCGGCCACAATGGAGGGACCAGCGGGCAGTACTCATGCCCAGTCTTGAGCCAGCCTGAGAGGAAATCCACGTGGACGTCCAAGAAAGACTCGACGAACTTGCCGTCCTAGTTGAGGACGCGAAGTCGGTGCCGCTTTCGGCGTCATGCGTTCTTAACCGCGCTCAGGTCCTTGACCTCATCGAAGAAATCCGCCAATTGTTGCCCGAGTCCGTGATGAGAGCTGATGAGCTGCTCGCTGATCGTGAAGCTGTGGTGCAAGACGGTCGCCGGGAGGCTGATCGGATTCTGGAACGGGCCCGAGCCGAGGCCGATCGGATGATTTCCGAGCACGAGGTGTATCTCGCGGCCGTGTCTGAGGCAGATGCCCTCCGCCACGATTCGATTCAAGAAACGGCGAGGATGCGTCAGGAGACCGACGATTACATCGACTCGAAACTTGCCACCTTTGAGATTACGTTACACAAGACCCTGCAGACTGTTGACCGCGGCAGGGAGCGTTTGCGCAGCCAGATGTACGAGGAACTTGCCCCCGTTGTGGAGGTTGACGAGGTTTTTGACGGGGTTGTCCGCTAGCGGGAAGGGTCTCCTTCCATGGCCGGGGCCGCACCTGTGCCGGCCCTAACCCCCTGACCCGGTAGTCTTACCCCGTTCGTCTCGAGCCTCGGGCGAGGCCACGGCTCACCGTGCCACACCAGGAGGACACCATCGGCGCCGATCCCCGCGTCTCATCCACCGGCAGTGAACTGGTGCTGGATGTGCGCAGCCTGCCTCGCAGGCCGGGTTCCATGCTGGAGGTGAATCGTCAGGCGTCGGCTCCGGAAGGTTTAGGTGTCGCCATGGCTCGGGTCCGTGAGGGTTCACCAATCGAATTAGATGTTCGGCTGGAAAGCGTCATGGACGGCGTGCTCGTGACCGGTACGGCGGATCTTGAAGTGAGCGCGGAATGTTCGCGGTGCTTGGATCCCTTCGACTGGCAAGAGACCGTTGAGTTCACCGAGCTCTTCACCTATTCGGCAACGGATGCTCGTGGTGGCAGGGTCGAGGAGATCTCCGATGAAGACGATCCGCTGCCGGTGCTCGAGGATGATCTGATCGACCTTGAGCCACTTATCCGCGATGCTGTCGTGTTGGACCTGCCACTTGCGCCGGTGTGCGACACAGAGTGCCGCGGACTATGCCCCACCTGTGGGGAACGGCTTAACGATGAAGATGACCACCTGCACGAGACCACGGATCCCCGATGGTCCGCGCTACAAGGACTCTTAGAGTCACCAGACGTGCCCAGCACGAGTGAAGACGACCCCCAGGGTCGATGAGGAAGGAAGACTGATGCCAGTACCGAAGCGGAAGACCTCGCGGTCGAACACCCGCCACCGTCGTTCGCAGTGGAAGGCCACCCTTCCTGCACTCGTGACATGCGTCCGGTGCAAGGAAAAGCGCCTTGCGCATACTGCATGCCCCACGTGCGGCACCTACGCCAAGCGTCGAGTCTTGGACGTCTGACCTTGACAACGGTCGCCCTCGATTTGCTCGGTGGCGACGGCGGTCCGGCCGTTATGGCCGCGGCGGCTCGTCTGGCCCTCGAGTCCGACCCGGATATCCGGATCGTGCTCGTGGGTCCGACGGAACTGGCGCAACCGGCTGCACGTGCCATTTTGTCGGCAGGATTTGCTGAAGAGTGTGTTCAGTTAGTGGAATCGTCGCGCGCAATTGCGATGGATGAAGATCCGCTCCCTGCCGTCCGGGCTGCCGAAAACGTCACCGTTGTCGCAGGAGTCCGTGCGGTCCGTCAACACCTGGCCGACGCATTCGTTACCGCAGGACATACGGGTGCCGCGGTATCAGCATCAGTATTTGGTTATGGCCGGATCCACGCATCGGTCAGGCCAGCCCTCGCCATTGTCTTACCGGCTGAGAACGGCCCCGTTGTACTTCTGGACGCTGGAGCTTCAACTGATGCAACAGCACAAGCGTTGCTGGGTCATGCGATCAGCGGGGCTGCCTATGCAGCCGCTCTCGGACTGCAGGTGCCTCGCGTGGGACTGCTGAGTATCGGCAGCGAAGCAGGCAAAGGAGATGCTCTTCGCATTGCAGCGCACACATTGATGGCCGATAACCTTTCTGCTGCCGGCATTCACTTCTCAGGTCTGGTCGAAGGCCATGACGTTGCACTTGGCGAGCGAGCCAACGTGATTGTCACCGATGGCTTCACTGGAAATGTTGTGCTGAAGACTCTGGAAGGCGCCGTCCGATGGGCTGCGCATCGAATGGCTGAGGAATATGGCGACTCTGCACCTGCTCGCGAAGTGGTGGCACGAACGGCCCGTGGGGATTTTGCAGGCGGGACACTTTTGGGCGTTCAAGGTTTAACGATTGTCGGTCACGGTGCCGGAACCGCAGAGGAAATCACCGCCTGCATCCGTCTAGCGGCCCGTGCCAGCCGTAATCGGCTGGTGGCCGCTATCACGTCTGGCACCCGCGAAGTATTCGAACGGGTCGGTGTGTAGTGAACTTCGATGATCGCGCACTTGCCGTCCTTGACGTGCTAGCCGGTGCTTTACAGGTTGATCTCAGCGGTGCGCGCCCGGACACTCCGCTGCAGACGTTCTCCGTTGATCCAGCCGACTGGATAGTGATCTTCGGCGCGCTAGAAGCTGCATTTCCAGGATCAATAGCCGGCTTAACCGATGCTGAAGCCGAGAGGTGTGTAACGCTGGGGGATTTTGTAGAGCATGTGGAGGTTGCGTCGTGATGGCAACACCACATATCGCCGAACTTATCAAGGCTCTCAATATTCCCATTGAACCGATGATCTTGAATCAAGCTTTGACGCACAGATCTTTTGCATATGAGAACGGTGGATTGCCCACGAATGAACGACTCGAATTTCTCGGCGATGCAGTGCTCGGTCTCGTCGTCACAGAGAACCTTTACGTCATGTTTCCGGAGGAACAAGAAGGCCAACTCGCAAAACTCCGAGCGGCCGTTGTCAATGCGCAAGCGTTGGCTGAAGTGGCACGGACTCTTGATGTGGGTAGTTACCTCAAGTTAGGTAAAGGCGAGGAGTCGACTGGAGGACGAGATAAGTCCTCGATCCTTGCGGATGCGTTGGAAGCCATTATTGGTGCAATCTTCATCGCCAATGGACTCTCCTCTGCTCGAGAGTTCATTGAATCGATGTTCAACCCTTTGATCATGGCATCTGCTGATATGGGTGCAGGGCTGGACTGGAAGACATCGCTCCAAGAAGTTTCAGCGTTGCTCGACCTTGGTGTTCCCGTGTACCGATCCACCCACGAAGGTCCAGACCATGAAAAGCTCTTCACCGCTGAAGTCGTGGCTGGTGGATCAGTGATGGGCACAGGGGTAGGGCGATCAAAGAAAGTCGCTGAGCAAGAAGCGGCTGCAGAGGCATATTCGGTGCTGAATGCGCGCTACGAATTTCAGCAGGCGCAGGCCGGTGGGTAGTGGTGTTCGGTGCCTGAACTACCTGAAGTGGAAGTTGTCCGACGCGGAGTAGATGCGTGGGCGATTGACCGGGTTATTTCTCGAGTTGAGGTACGTCACGCGCGTGCCATCCGCCGTCAGGAACGTGATTTATTTGCTGATCTCTCCGAGGTTTCATTTCGCTGCGCTAGTCGTCGCGGTAAATTTCTCTGGTTTCCTGTGCGCGATGAGCAGTATGCACTCGTAGTTCACCTCGGCATGAGTGGTCAAGTTCTCATGCAGCCGACAGAGTTTCCTGACGAAGGCCACTTGCGCTTCCGGATCGTCTTTGCCGATCTCGGTCGCGAGATGCGCTTTGTCGATCAGCGCACCTTCGGCTGGGTGATGAGCTCGCCGCTGGTTCCAGATGACGGGGGAGGGCAGGTTCCGGAGGTGGTCGCCCACGTCGCGCGCGACCCGCTAGATCCCCTATTTGACGAAGCGAATTTCCTCGATCAAGTGAGATTCAAAGACACCGAAATCAAAAGAGCGCTCCTTGATCAGTCGCTGATTTCCGGGATCGGCAATATCTACGCCGACGAAGCCTTATGGCGGGCTCGGCTGCACGGCGCTCGGTTTACCGCATCCCTACCGCGGCCCCGCGTTAAGGAACTGCTCAATCACGCCCGGGAGGTCATGTCGGAGGCCTTGGATCGAGGGGGCACCAGTTTTGACTCTCTTTACGTGAATGTGAACGGCGAATCCGGCGACTTCGAGCGATCCCTCAATGCCTACGGGCGCGAAGGGGAGCCCTGTCCTCGGTGTGTCGGGCCCATCAGGCGGGAGCGGTTCATGAATCGCTCAAGCTTCTCCTGCTCCAAGTGCCAGCGGCGGTCACCGGATAGAGTTTGGTGACACTTTGACCTGGCGGCATTCCCCACGCCCCACAGTGACCGGAGAACCGTGCATCTCAAGAGTTTGACTCTGAAGGGCTTTAAGTCCTTCGCGTCTTCGACCACCCTCCAATTCGAGCCTGGTGTCACCTGCGTGGTGGGGCCGAACGGATCTGGCAAGTCCAACGTCGTCGACGCATTGGCATGGGTCATGGGTGAGCAGGGTGCAAAGTCACTGCGCGGTGGAAAGATGGAAGACGTCATCTTCTCCGGCACCACAGGCCGAGCCCCACTCGGACGGGCCGAGGTAGCGCTCACAATCGATAATTCCGATGGCGCCCTCCCGATCGAGTATGCCGAAGTCACGATCTCACGAACCTTGTTCCGAAACGGCGGATCCGATTACGCGATCAACGGTGATTCGTGCCGGCTACTCGATGTTCAGGAATTGCTCTCTGACTCAGGTATTGGCCGCGAGATGCACGTAATCGTCGGACAAGGCCAATTGGATTCGATCCTGCATGCAACCCCCGAGGACCGTAGGGGGTTCATCGAGGAGGCGGCTGGCGTTCTCAAGCACCGTAAGCGCAAGGAAAAGGCTCTGCGCAAACTCGATTCCATGCAGGCAAACTTGACTCGTTTGCAAGATCTCACCAACGAGTTGCGCCGACAACTCAAGCCCTTAGGTCGACAGGCCGAGGTTGCCCGTCGAGCAGTGGTTATTCAAACTGACGTTCGCGATGCCCGTCTTCGCATCATGGCTGACGATCTCGTGCGCATGAGAGAGGCCTTGGCCGCTGAAGTTGCCGATGAGACAGCCCTGCGCGAAAAGCAAGGTCTTCTCGATGGTGAACTCACCGCGCTGCGTGCCTCTGAAGCAGAAGCCGAACACAACGCTGCTCAGGATGCTCCCGCGCTTTCGGCCGCCCAGGAAACTTGGTTCGCTCTGAGTGGTTTGCGCGAACGGTTCCACGGTCTCGTGCAACTGGCCGGAGAAAAGGTTCGACACCTGCAGCCAGAACCTGAAGAGGAACAGACAGGCAGGGATCCCGATGCCCTTGACTACGAGGCACGAGCACTGCGCACCGAAGAATTTGAGTTAGGGCGCGAAGTTCAAGCACTTCGCGAGAAGTTGGTCGACGCAGAAAATGCTCGCAGTTCGGCCGAGGCAGCACTCACTGCGGAGCAAACCCGTATCGCCGGTCTCGAACGAGTGGCTGCTGATCGTCGTGAGGGTTTGGCCAGGCTGGTCGGCCAAGTAAACGCTGCTCGCTCGCGCATGGACACCAGATCCGCGGAGATCGAGCGGCTTGAAGCACAGGTGGCGGAGGCTCAGGCTCGAAGTGAGGCTGCCCATTCGGAGTTCTTGAAAGTTGAAGTGGGCGTCGCTGGTCTTGCAGAAGGCGAAGTTGGGCTCGATGCTGAATACGAGCGGGCCTCGGCTGAGTTGGCTGCTGCAGATGGTCTGATGGAGAACCTTCGATCGCAAGAAGGTGCCAATGAGCGGGATCGGGCAGCGGTCTCGGCAACCTGTGAAGCACTCGCACTCGGTCTTGAAAGGAAAGATGCCACATCTGCATTGGTAGCCGCCTCTGATCGGCTCCCGGGAATGCTTGGGTCTCTCGCATCCCTGCTTCAGGTCGAACCCGGAGCAGAAGCCGCTGTCGCTGCGGTGCTCGGTGACCTCGCCGATGCCGTTGTTGTTCGTGGTATGGACGCAGCAACCGCATCCCTTGTACTTCTGAAGGAAGAAGAAGCCGGCCGCGGGGCTTTGATCATTACCGATTCCGCTGGTCAGGCGGAAGTATCGATTGCTTACGACGGCCCTGGTCGTGCCTTGGCTTCCGTTGTTCGCTGCGATACGCAGATTCGCCCTGCGGTGGATCGTCTTCTCGCAGCAGCGGTGCTGGTGGATTCCATGGAGCAGGCAGCGCAAGGTGTTGCGCAGCGTCCCGATCTGACTTGGGTCACCGTCGACGGCGATACTTTTTCGACCGGCGTAGCCAGAGGTGGATCGCATCACGCGCCGAGCCTTCTCGAGGTGCAAGCAGCATTTGACGATGCGCGTTCAAAACTTGCCGAACTTGAACGGCGTGGTGAGCAGATCCGCTTCGAGTTGATTTCAGCTCGCGATGCACAGACCGCAGCATCATCGCGGGTGGAAGCGGCCCTGCGCCGGCTTCATGAGTCTGATGCCAGCATGGCAGCTGTCGCTGAACAGCTTGGTCAACTCGGACAGACGGCGCGATCGGCCGGCGCTGAGGCCGAGCGGTTGGGCAATGCATTGGCTGCCTCGGTTCTTGCCCTTGCGAACGATCAGACCGCATTAGGGGAGTTAGAAAGTCGATTGACGCTGGTGGAGTCCGAGCCGGATGTGGACTTGGCTAAAGATGACCGCGAAAGTCTTCTCGGAGCAACTGAGCAGGCCCGTGCCGTTGAGGTTGATTCGCGGTTGGCTCTTCGCACCGGCGAAGAGCGCGTTATGGCGGTGGCCGATCGTGCCGCCTCATTAGAGCGCGATGCGATCAACGAGCGGGCCGCGCGGGCAGCGGCCATTGAACGTCGCGAGCGACGCGCTAAGGCGCTCATCGTGGCCGATGCGGTCATGCGGGCCAGCCAAATTGCACTGTCTCGTTTGGATGTGTCGGTCACCGTCTCAGGCCGGTTGCGCCACGAAATCGAATTGCGCACCAAAGAACGTGATGCCGCTCTGATTGGTATTCGAACTCGCATTCGTGCTTTGGCCGGTGAACTTGATTTGCTCAAAGACAGCGTGCACCGCGATGAGGTGGCCCGTGCTGAACAGCGCCTGCGGATTGAACAACTAGAAACAAAAGCCCTTGAAGATTTTGGCGTTGAGTCCGATGTTCTTGCGGAGGAATACGGTCCTGATCAGTTGGTTCCGCCGTCCCCAGCTGCTCCTGGCGATGAGATCGATCCTGATGCGCCAGAAGCCGACCCCTACCCGTATGTCCGTGAAGAGCAGGAAAAGCGCCTCAAGACCGCAGAGAAAGGACTTGCTCTTCTGGGCAGAGTCAACCCGCTTGCGCTCGAGGAATTTTCTGCGATGGAGGAGCGGCACCGTTTCTTGACGGAGCAGCTGGATGACCTCAAGCGCACCCGGGAAGACCTCATGGACATTGTGCGCGAGGTCGATGAGCGAGTCGAACAGGTCTTCACTGAGGCGTATCGTGATGTTGAGCGGGAATTTGAACAGGTCTTTGCCCGCTTGTTCCCAGGAGGTGAAGGACGATTGATCTTGACCGATCCATCCAACATGCTCACAACGGGAGTCGACGTAGAAGCGCGGCCGCCAGGTAAGAAGGTCAAGCGGCTCTCGTTGCTATCCGGTGGAGAGCGGTCGCTCACTGCCGTGGCTTTCCTTGTGGCCCTGTTCAAGTCGAGGCCAAGCCCGTTCTACGTTCTCGACGAGGTCGAGGCCGCCCTCGATGATGTAAACCTTGGCCGACTCATCGACATCATCGACGAGTTGCGTTCTTCGTCGCAATTGATTGTCATCACCCACCAGAAGCGCACGATGGAGATCGCCGATGCGCTCTACGGTGTTTCGATGCGCGGCGACGGAGTCACCCAGGTGATCGGTCAACGCCTGCGTGAGCAGGAATCTGCCTGACCTACTGGCAAGATGGCTCTTTATGGATTCCATCTCGTACTTTCTGGTAGCTGCTGTTGTCGTCTTGGGCTTTGTTGTGGGCGGCGCAATCGCCTATGTGCGCTCTCGACCTGCTCGTAAGACCGCACTCGCCCCGACTAAGCCGCGCCCAGGAATTGACTATGCCCCAGGTGTGGGCGACGACGACACTGTCCCGCGCGATACCCCGAGGCGACTCGTTGCAGATGTTGCGGTGGGCGCAAGTTTGGCAGAACCGGAGGTTGAACCTGCGGTTGAAGCAATCTGGGAACTCGAGATCCCTGAACCGACGCGCGGCCGGATGCATCGCTTGCGTGATCGCCTTGCCCGTTCGCACAACACACTCGGTAAGGGACTTTTGTCCTTACTCAGCAGAGGCAATATCGACGCCGCTACATGGGATAAACTTGAAGAGATTTTGTTGACCGCTGATTTAGGGGTTGCTCCCACCACCGAATTGCTCGATCGATTGCGTACCCGGGTTCACGTGGAAGGCGCAGATGACCCTGCTGTAGTGCGTGCCTACCTCCGCGAAGAGTTGCTCAACCTCGTCGACCCATCGATGGATCGTGCACTGTCGACTTCAGCAGAAGGGCGCCCTGCTGTCATCTTGATCGTGGGGGTTAACGGAACGGGCAAGACCACCACCACGGGCAAGCTGGCTCGGGTTCTCATCGCAGATGACCGGAGCGTGGTGTTGGGGGCAGCAGATACGTTCCGAGCAGCCGCTGCAGACCAACTTCAAACCTGGGGGGATCGGGTCGGAGCCGCGGTAGTCCGTGGCCCGGAGGGCGGTGATCCCGCCTCGGTCGCATTCGAAGCGGTGAGCATAGGCGCTGAGGCTGAAGTCGATGTGGTCCTGATCGACACCGCCGGCCGATTGCACACCAAGACCGGTCTCATGGACGAGTTGGGGAAGGTCAAACGGGTGATCGAAAAGCGAAGTTCACTCGATGAGGTGCTCCTGGTTCTCGACGCCACCACCGGCCAAAATGGACTCACGCAAGCCAAAGTGTTTGCTGAAGTGGTAGATGTGACAGGAATCGTGCTCTCCAAACTTGATGGCACAGCTAAAGGTGGCATCGTCGTTGCTGTTCAACGCGAATTGGGGGTGCCGGTGAAACTCGTCGGACTTGGCGAGGGGCCAGATGATCTCGCACCCTTCGTGCCTGAAGAGTTTGTCGACGCCCTCCTGGGCGAGTAAATAAACCTCAATCGTTAACGTCCCTGAAACCTGAATTGCGGTTTCGTCACAGGACGGTAACTCCGCGAGCTGTTTGTCGAAACGCAGCTACCCGATTGTTGGGCCCGCGAGCGAAGTCGATGATTGGGAGGTACTCGCATGGATTCCGCCTTAAATTCTGGTGATACCGCCTGGCTGATTACCGCAACAGCCATGGTGTTACTCATGATTCCCGGACTAGCACTCTTTTATGGAGGAATGGTCCGGTCTAAGTCAGTACTCAACATGCTCATGATGGTGATGGGGGCAGCATTCGTCGTCGGCATCCTGTGGGTTTTTTACGGCTACTCAATGACGTTCGGCACCTCAAGTGGCGGCCTCATTGGAAACTTCACGGAGTACTTCGGTCTCGAGTCGCTTATTGCGGATAATCCGGAAGCGACGACGCCGCCGATTGCATTCGTTGCGTTCCAAATGATGTTTGCATGTTTGACAGTCGGGCTCATTGCCGGCGCTATCGCTGATCGGACCAAGTACGCAGCGTGGATGATCTTCGCTGGTGTTTGGGCAAGCTTGGTCTACTTCCCGGTCGCGCACTGGGTATGGGCTTCTGGCGGTTGGATTTTCGAGTTGGGCGTGATCGACTTTGCCGGAGGCACTGCCGTTCACATTAACGCTGGTGCTGCTGCTCTAGCTCTCGCAATTATCATTGGCAAGCGCCGAGGCTGGCCCAAGACACCTATGCGGCCACACAACCTGACCATCGTCATGCTTGGCGCTGGTCTGCTGTGGTTCGGCTGGTTTGGATTCAATGCCGGGTCTGCACTCGCTGCTAACAACACCGCTGCCGTGGTTGTCTTGAACACGATGGTTGCTACCTGTGCTGCTGCGATTGCATGGCTGGTTGTGGAGAAGATCCGCGATGGACACGCCACTTCGTTGGGTGCAGCGTCGGGTGTCGTTGCCGGTCTCGTAGCGATCACTCCGGCATGTTCTGCGGTATCTCCGATTGGCGCCATCATTGTGGGCGTACTCGCCGGTGCGATCTGTGCGCTAGCAGTGAGCTTGAAGTACAAGTTCAAGTACGACGATTCCCTCGACGTGGTGGGCATCCACCTTGTGGGCGGACTCGTTGGCACGCTGCTTATCGGAATCCTCGCCACTGATCTCGCCCCTGCGGGTGTGAACGGGCTCCTGTACGGCGGTGGCGCCGATCAACTCGGCAAGCAGGCCATTGGTGCATTTGCCGTCCTTGGCTACTCGCTCATAGTCACCGCCATAATTGCCTTCATCATTAAGGCAGTCATGGGATTCCGTACCGACGAGGAGTCAGAAGCTGAGGGCGTCGACGTTACGGAGCACGCGGAATCCGCATACGAGTTGGGTGATTCAGGCGGCGGCGGAGTGTTCGCTGGAGTCGGACACGCTGCACGGTCCAAGTCAGAGGAGATGTGATGAAGCTGATAACTGCAATCATCAAGCCGTTCAAGCTCGATGACATCAAAGAAGCGCTGGAAGGTGTCGGCGTGAAAGGAATGACCGTCTCTGAGGCCTCAGGGTTTGGTCGACAAGGTGGTCACACAGAGGTCTACCGCGGTGCCGAGTACACAGTGACTCTGGTTCCGAAGGTGCGCATCGAGGTGCTCATCGAAGACGAACGAGCCGAGGAAGTCATCGGCGTAATTGTCGGAGCTGCACAGACCGGAAAAATTGGCGACGGCAAAGTGTGGGCCGTCCCCGTTGAGACGGTGGTGCGGGTGCGTACGGGCGAACGTGGTGCGGAAGCTCTGTAGGTAAAAGCACTCACGTGAAAACGGATATCACTTCAGCTCGCGAGCAGGTGGCTCGGCGCTTGGACCTTTCAGGGTCCGGGCGCCGAGCTCTGCTTTCAGCAACATTTGATGAGTGGCTTACTGAACTTTTCGATGATGCAGTGGCACGCACTGGCTCTCATCGATCCGATTTTTGCCTCGTCGCTGTGGGTGGTTACGGACGCTCAGAGATGACGAGCGCGAGCGATCTTGATGTGTTGTTGTTGCACACGACCACCGCTTCAACTGGCCAAGTATTTGCCGAGGCGCTTTGGTACCCAATTTGGGATTCAGGGATCGCACTTGACCACAGTGTGCGGACAGTCGCAGAAGCCAGGCGCTTAGCCCATGAAGACGTCAAAGTTGTTCTAGGTTTGCTTGATTCACGAGCCATCGCAGGAAATGTCGAGTTAGTGGCGACGTTGCGTTCAGGTGTTCTGTCTGACTGGCGCTCGCACGCCGCAACTCGTCTTGACACTTTGCATGCCATGGTCCGGGAAAGGCGGGCTCGGTCAGGGGATCTCTCGCAATTACTTGAGCCTGACCTCAAATCCTCATTCGGTGGGCTGCGCGATGCAGTGGTTCTGCGGGCAGTCGCGGCTTCTTGGGTGGTGGATGTGCCCCACACCGGCTGGGAGGAATCTGCGCAATTCTTGCTCGATGTTCGAGATGCGTTGCATCAAGTCTCGAATCGAGACCGTCTCTTGATGCAAGAGCAGGACGGTATCGCCCAAAGCCTTGGGCTGCGCGATGCTGATGACCTGCTGCGTCAGGTCTACTTGGCTGCGCGCGATATTTCCTATGCGAGTGATGTCACGTGGTACCGGGTGGAGCGTGCGACACGGAAAACCTCTCGCCTACGTATCAGATCGCTCGCAACGACATCGCGGGATCGGATCCCACTTGCTGAGGGAGTAGTCGTACAAGACGGCGAAGTCGTGCTTGCTCGAGACGCTCATCCGGGTCGTGATCCTGGTCTCACGTTGCGTCTGTGTGCAGCAGCGGCCCAAGCCGGACTCCCGGTGGCACCTCATGCGTTGGAAAGGCTCGCTGTTGAGTCCGGGCCGCTACCTGCTGTGTGGCCACGCGAGGTTCGGGAGTCGTGGATTTCCTTGCTGGGCGCCGGATCAAGTGCTGTAGTGATTCTTGAAGCCATGGACCACGTCGGAATCCTTAGCGCCTTGATACCGGGCTGGGATCATGTCCGTTCTGCCCCGCAACGTAACGCCATTCATCAGTACACCGTTGATCGGCATCTGATCGAAACTGCAGCAGCTGCCTGTGAACTGACCCGGGTGGTGGCGCGGCCAGACCTTTTGCTCGTTGCGGCTTTTCTGCATGACATCGGCAAAGGGCGTGGTGGTGATCACAGCGAGGTAGGTGCCGAGATGGCTGCCGAACTCGTTCCGATGATGGGATTTTCCGCTGCGGATACCGCGGTTGTCGTGACACTCGTTCGTGCTCACCTTCTGCTCGCAGATGTTGCAACACGGCGTGATCTTGAGGATCCGGCGACCATCAGGCTCGTCACCTCAGTCATCGATGACCATGATGTTCTCGATCTGCTTCATGCGCTGACCCGAGCGGATTCGCAGGCCACGGGACCGGCTGTTCAGAGTCAATGGCGCGAAAGCCTCATTGGCGATCTGGTGTCTCGTTGCCATCAGTCGCTCATCGGGCCGACAAACCCTGCAGAGACGCAACGCAGCGCACGTCAGGAGCGCGCACTTGAGGCATCAGGCATCGCGGTCTCGAGTGAGCCCTACGAAGATGGTCTGGTCATAACCGTCGGTGCTCCTGACCGGATTGGTTTGTTAGCGCATGTAGCCGGTGTTCTCTCCATCCACCGCCTACAGATTCGGGGTGCTCGGGTGAGCACGGTGGGGGAGCGGGCCGCTCAAGAGTGGTTTGTTCGTCCAGTTTTCGGCTCAGCCCCTGAACCCACAGTCATCGCAGGAGACATCAGCCGAGCGATAGATGGATCCCTCGATGTCGCTTCCCGACTTGACGCTAGGGAATTGCCGCCCCAGCGAGGGAACGTGCCCCTCCCTGTCGTGCTGCTGCACACTGACGCCGACCATCACTCCATTGTCGAGGTGCGTGCACATGACGAACCGGGATTGCTGCACAAGGTCGCCTCGGCGATCAGCGCTGCTGATGCCACCGTGACCGGGGCAAAAGTCGACACCTTGGGTTCAGAGGTCATTGACTCTTTTTTCCTTACAGACCGGTCCGGCGCAGCGCTTTCCCCAGGCCATGCCAGTGCGGTTCGCGCCACGATAGAGGCAGCGCTCTTAGCCTGATCTGACTCAAGGTCAGGTCGCAGATACGCTGGCCGCGTCCAGCCTGTGGGTTTTCTCGTGAAAGGTATGCCGTGTTCGCCTCATTGTCTGATCGCCTCGCAGTCACCTTCAAAGGGCTCCGCGGCAAGGGGCGACTTTCCGAGGCGGACATCGACCTCACCGTTCGTGAAATCCGCACTGCCCTGCTGGAGGCAGATGTCGCTCTTCCGGTGGTCCGCGAATTCACGGCCACTGTTAAAGAGCGATCTATGGGCTCAGAGGTGTCCGGGGCACTCAACCCAGCTCAGCAGGTCGTCAAAATTGTTCATGAAGAACTAGTAGCAGTGCTCGGTGGAAATACCCGTCCTCTCACGCTGGCAAAGACCGGGCCCACAGTCATCGTGCTGGCAGGTCTCCAAGGTGCGGGCAAGACCACCTTGGCCGGCAAACTCGCCGTGCACCTCAAGGGCCAAGGCCACACCCCACTTTTGGTGGCCGCTGATCTACAACGTCCTAATGCCGTAGACCAGCTAAAAGTTGTTGGTGAGCGAGCCGGGGTGTCGGTTTTTGCTCCAGAGCCCGGTAACGGGGTCGGAGATCCAGTCCAGGTGGCAACCGCTGGCAAAGCCCAAGCGATCGAAAAAGTTCACGACGTTGTCATCGTCGATACCGCGGGCCGATTAGCGATCGATGAAGACCTGATGGGCCAGTTGAGTCGGGTTATCGACGCGGTGGCACCCGATAACACCTTGCTCGTCGTCGACGCAATGATCGGCCAGGACGCTGTCAACACCGCCAAGGTTTTTGCAGACTCGGTGGGTTTTGATGGAGTTGTTCTCACCAAGCTCGATGGCGATGCCCGCGGCGGCGCGGCTTTGTCCATTGTGAGTGTCACGGGTCGCCCGATCATGTATGCGTCAATCGGTGAAAAACTTGATGAGTTCGAGGTGTTTCATCCCGATCGCATGGCCAACCGCATCTTGGACATGGGCGATGTTCTCACGCTGATCGAGCAGGCGGAGAAAGCTTTTGATTCCGAGCAAGCAGAGCGCATGGCCCGAAAGGTCAGCCAAGGCGAAGATTTCACGCTCGAGGATTTCCTTGAGCAAATGCAATCGATCAAAAAAATGGGCTCGTTGGGCAAAATTTTGGGCATGCTCCCAGGCATGGGCGACATGAAGGCCCAGTTGGATCAGGTTGATGATCGCGAATTGGATCGAGTCGCGGCGATTATCTTGTCCATGACTCCGAAGGAACGTGCAGAGCCAAAAATTCTTAATGGTTCCCGGCGAGCTCGAATCGCTAAAGGCTCAGGAACGCAGGTGTCTGACGTTAATGGGCTCATTGACCGCTTCGGTCAGGCCCAGAAGATGATGAAGCAAATGGGCCAGGGTGGTATGCCCGGAATGGGCGGCATGCCGGGCATGCCGGGATTCCCAGGTGGGGGTGGCAAAAAATCCAAAGGTAAGTCGGCTAAGTCCATCAAGGCCCCGAAAGGTGCAAAGGGTCGCAGTGGCAATCCGGCTAAGCGGGCCGGTGGACCGGGCACGAGCGATCCCGGAGTTGATGCCCCGCTCGACCTGACCCCGCCAGATTTGGGCTCGCTGCCACCGGAACTCAAGAAGCTTCTCGGCCAGTAGTCCACAGACAGTGGGCCGGATTGGGCCGGAATAGGTTCTTCTGGCAGACTACGCAGGCTATTGCTAGTCAGGTGGTCCCTCTCAACCACGTGAAGAGCAACCCGCAGGTCTTCGCTGAGGTCATGTCCCCACGTGGCTGAGGTGCGCACCACCCCAATTAATAGGAGAAATGTTCTCTCGTGGCTGTCAAGATCAAGTTGAAGCGCCTGGGCAAGATCCATGCGCCCCAGTACCGAATTGTTATTGCTGACTCCCGTACCGCGCGCAATGGCCGCTCGATCGAGGAAATTGGCATCTACCAGCCGATGGACAACCCCAGCGTGATCCGTGTTGACTCAGAGCGTGTGCAGTACTGGCTAGGCGTTGGCGCACAGCCGACCGAAGCCGTAGCCGCGATCTTGCGAGTCACCGGCGACTGGCAGAAGTTCAAGGGTCTGCCCGGCGCAGAAGGCACCCTTCAGGTAGCCGAGCCCAAGCCGAGCAAGTCGATCGCATTCGCGGCCGCGGCTCAAGAAGCCGCTGCTGAGCCCAAGACCCCGACCAAGAAGGTAAAGGCCGTTGTTGAAGAGGCCGTAGCGAAGGTCGAAGACGTTGTAGAAGACGTCGTCGAAAAGGTCGAAGAAGTTGTTGAAGACGTTGTCGAAAAGGTCGAAGAAGTTGCCGAGGCGGTCGCACACAAGGTCGAGGAGCTTGTGCACCACGAGACTCCCGCCGAGGAAAAGTCCGAGTAATGCTCGACGAAGCGTTGGCACATCTTGTCCGCGGAATCGTTGACAATCCTGGCGACGTCACTGTGAGCTCACGCAGCGGAAAGCGTGGACCGACCTTGAATGTGACGGTTCATCCCGAAGATATGGGCCGAGTTATTGGGCGCAATGGTCGCACTGCTACAGCGCTGCGCACCGTTGTGACTGCTTTGAACGACGGTCGGGGAATGCGCATCGACTTCCTCGACGTCGACGGCAGGTAGCTTCACAGGTGCGCGTCGTAGTCGGACGGATTGGTCGTCCGCATGGGATTCGCGGCCAGGTGACCGTTGAGCCGCGAACTGATGAGCCCGATCAGCGATTCGCGCCAGGCTCCCGGCTACTCATCGCTAATACCGATGATGAGCTTGTGGTCTCGGCGATGCATTGGCATTCGGGTCGGCTACTTTTGGCAATTGAGGGCGTCGATGATCGCAACGGTGCCGAAGCGCTTCGCGACACAATCGTTGAGGTCGATCGCGATCCGTTAGAACTGCCCGAAGAACCCGGTGAATACTTTGACTCACAGTTAGTGGGCTGCCAAGTATTCGATGCAGCGGGGCTAAATCTGGGTGAAGTCACCGATGTGGTGCATTTGCCCAACCAGGATTTACTGTCGGTCACTTCAGCCAGTGGGCGGGAATTCATGATTCCGTTCATCGAGCAGTTTGTTCCCGAAGTCGACATCGCGGCACAGCGAATTTCGGTAACGCCGCCGCCTGGCCTTTTGGACGAGTAATGCGGATCGATGTTGTCACGATCTTCCCCGAGTACCTCGACGCGTTGCGAATATCGCTCATTGGCAAAGCCGCCGACGCGGGGCTCATTGATCTGCACGTACACGATCTACGCGACTGGACTCACGATCGTCACCGCACGGTGGATGACACCCCCTATGGCGGTGGCCCTGGAATGGTCATGAGTCCAGAGCCCTGGGGTTTTGCGCTTGATGATGTACGGGCTAGAGCCGATGCGGCACCACTGCTCGTGATTCCCACGCCATCGGGGACCCGTTTCACACAGGCGACTGCCGCAGCTTGGTCCACAGCCCCTCGTCTGGTTTTCGCATGCGGGCGTTATGAGGGCATAGACAGCAGGGTGGCTCAACACTATGGAGCCTCACCTGATTGGCAGGGCGTGGCCGAGGTGAGTACTGGGGATTATGTGCTCGCCGGCGGTGAGGCCGCTGTGTTGGTCATGGTGGAGGCGGTCGGGCGGCTAATCCCTGGTGTGCTGGGTAATCAGGAAAGTGCCGCCGATGATTCATTCGCTCCGGGTGACATGGCCGACCTCGTGGAGGGCCCGGTGTTCACGAAACCGGTGAGTTGGCGAGGGCTAGAAGTCCCCGAAGTGCTGCTCAGCGGGCACCATGGCCGGATCCAGGAGTGGCGTGCGGTCCAGGCGAAACGCCGGACGGGACAGATGCGCCCGGATCTCCTCCCGGATCCCCTTCCCGATCCCCTTCCCGATCCCCTTCCAGATCATCGGGATGGGTGACCCCTACTGAATTTCAGTCCTGAGTCGCCATGTGGCAGACTCAGGGGGCTTCGCGAGCAGAGATCTGCCACAGGGGACCTGTCTTCGCGAGTTCAGAACCAGACGCACAAATCTTGGTCCACCTACCTAACCGTGGGCGACCTGTGGCGCTTGCAGGAAGAGAAACTGACATGAAGACTCTCGACTCGATCGATTCGGATTCGCTGAAGACCGACCTACCGTCCTTTCGCGCCGGCGACACTTTGAAGGTGTTCGTCAAGGTCGTCGAGGGAAACAAGACTCGTGTGCAGCTCTTCCAAGGTGTGGTTATTGGTCGATCCGGTTCAGGTATCTCTGAGACCTTCACCGTGCGCAAGGTTTCGTATGGCGTCGGCGTCGAGCGAACCTTTCCCTTGCACACCCCGATTGTTGAAAAAATCGAAGTTGTGAGCCGCGGTGACGTTCGTCGTGCGAAGCTCTACTACTTGCGTGAGCTACGGGGCAAGAAGGCAAAGATCCGTGAGCGTCGCGAGATCGTCAAGACTGAAGGCTGATCCTTGGCCGACAAAGATCGGCACGCTTGGTGGGATATCCCGGTCACCATTGCGATCGCCGTCGGCGTGGTGCTCTTGGTCACCACGTTTGTGGTGAAGCCGTTTTCCATTCCTTCGGGTTCGATGGAAAATACACTTCAAATCGGTGATCGCGTTCTGGTCAACCGCGTGTTGATGAATTTTCGATCACCTGAGCGTGGCGACGTCGTCGTTTTTGACGGTACTGACTCATTCGTTCCTGCAAACGCCGTTCCCGAGCGCAACCCCATTAGCGGAGCGATCGCGTGGGTTGGTCAGTCTTTCGGCTTGGTGCCATCGGACAACACGGACTTCATTAAGCGAGTTATCGGGGTTGGCGGTGACCGAGTGATCTGTTGTGATGCCGACGGGCGCATTACG
>JANQZS010000044.1 GCA_030728405.1 Candidatus Nanopelagicales bacterium
CGGGCAAAGCACCCAGACTTGTTGCAGCTGCATCGGGCACCATCTTTGAAGGCGTCGATCGCTCTCCGCAAACAGAAACTATGGAACCAGCCCCCAAGAGTCCCTACGCGCAATCAAAAGCCGAAGTGATCGCCATGCTGCGTTCGGTGCGGGAGCAAGAAGGCCTCTTCGCAACCTCAGCGATTCTGTATAACCACGAGTCACCATTGCGCGGTGAAGGTTTTGTCACACGGAAAATCTCGATGGCCGTTGCAAAGATCGCGGCTAGTCAGCAAAAAGTTCTCGAACTTGGTGACATCGAGGTGGCCCGCGACTGGGGCTGGGCCCCGGATTATGTGAACGGCATGCGATTGATGCTGCAAGCAGAATCCCCTGCCGATTACGTGCTGGCCACCGGAATCTCACACCGACTCTCCTACTTCATTAGCAAAGCTTTTGGTGCCGTGGGCATCACCGATTGGTCTGATCTCGTGGTGAGCACCGCTGACAACCAGCGCAAAGCTGATACAAACCTGCTAGTCGGCGATAGCCGCTCTGCCTACATCAACCTCGGTTGGCGGCACACGGTCGATTTCGATTCCATGGCGGCTGCGATGGTCGCCTACGACGTTGAATTGCTTGAGGATCCCAACGCGCTATGGCGAGGCATCTAAAGGGCCTATTGTACAAAACCGCTGTTTCGTATATCTTGGCGCTATGAGTGAGATGACCGTTTCGGAAGCTCGCGCCCGCTTGGCTGATGTCGTGGATCTAGCTCGGGTGGAGCACGATCCCGTATTTCTCACCAGGCGTGGCCGCCGAGTGGCCGCCGTCATCGATGTAGACCAACTGAACGATCTCATCGAGTCGGCAGAGGATCTTGCGGACCTGCGGGCTGTCAACGCTGCTCGAGCAGAAATGGAGAGCACCGGCAAAGGCCCCATCCCATGGGATCAGGTCAAAGCCGATCTTGGTCTGTTGTGACATTCACTGTCCAAATAACTCCCGCAGCCGAACGGCAACTTCGACGTCTGGACCCGCCCGCGCGACGTCGCGTTCAGGCAGCGATTGAATTGCTCGCCTCGAACCCGCACCCACCAGGTGCAACAGTTCTAGTTGGTGGAGGTGGGGTACTGCGCGTGCGTACGGGTGATTACCGTGTCATGTACGAGGTTATGAACAGTGAACTAGTTGTCCTTGTTATTGCGGTAGGACATCGACGGGAGATCTATCGTGGTTAACGAAGCCACCGAATCCATCAAGGCCAGTGGCGCAACTGCTCACCCGACCCCAGCGGTGCTGTGGTCACCGAACGTTGATGCGCTTCCCACTACAGAAATCGCCCAGTTCACGGAATTCCTGAATCAGAAACACGGCCTGGAAATCCCGATCGACGACTACGTGCAATTGCATGAATGGTCGATCAACAACCTTGGTGAGTTCTGGCAGAGCGTGGCTGATTTCGCAGAAATCAATTTCACTACGAGTGCCACCACACCACTGATCAACGATGGCGTAGAACACGCCACCTGGTTTCCCGGCGCCACACTGAATTATGCAGAGCGCGCACTAGCGATCACAGGCTTGACCCCGGAGGATTCGGCAGCGATCATTGCCATCCGGGAAGGCGCTCCCACTACTGAATTCAGCCGAGGTGAACTGCGCGCGCAAGTAGCTTGTGCTCAAGAAGGTTTGAGAAGACTTGGCGTGGTCAAGGATGATCGGGTTGTTGCCCTGATCCCCAACTGTGCTGAAGCAGTGGTTGCATTCCTCGCGACTGCGAGTTTGGGTGCTACCTGGTCTTCATGCTCTCCAGAGTTTGGTGCGGATGCCGTGATCGATCGGTTCAGCCAACTAGAGCCAACGGTGTTCATCGCAGTGGATGGATACCGGTATGGCGGTAAAGAGTTTGATGTCACAAAAACCGTCACGGAGATCGCAAAGAAAGTGTCGGGTCTTCGCGAAACAGTTCTCATCCCGTACCTCAATGAGCAGGCGCACGTTGAGAACACAGTGCCTTGGCGGGAACTGCTCGATAACGCAGCCGAGGCACCCACCTTCACACCTGTTCCATTTGAACATCCGCTCTGGGTGCTGTTCTCATCAGGAACAACAGGGATGCCTAAGGGCATCGTCCAAGGTCACGGCGGGATTTTGCTCGAGCATGCAAAGAGCCTTCGCCTGCATAACAACCTGAAGCCAGGCAGCATCTTCTTCTGGTTCACCACAACCGGCTGGATGATGTGGAATTACCTTGTCTCCGGTCTCACGGTCGGTGCAACGGTTGTCCTCTTCGACGGTAATCCGGTCTATCCGGATATGCGCAGACTGTGGTCACTCGCAGAGGAGTATCAAATCGATCTGATGGGCGTATCAGCGCCTTTCATCCACGCGTGCATGAAGGAAGACATTCATCCGGGAAGTCAGTTCAATCTCAAACGCCTCTCGACCATTGGATCTACAGGTGCACCGCTTTCACCAGAGGGCTTCAACTGGATCGCGCAAGAAGTCGGACATCACATCCAGATCTCATCAATCTCTGGTGGCACCGATGTCTGCACCGCTTTTCTGACCAGCGCACCGAACCTGCCGATCTGGTTGGGCGAGCTCTCCTGCGCTGCGCTTGGGGTAGACGTGCGTTCAGTGAATGATCACAACGAGCCCCTCATCAATGAAGTCGGTGAACTCGTGATTACGACTCCCATGCCCTCCATGCCGGTGAGTTTCTGGAACGACGCCGATGGCAGCAAACTCCACGATGCCTACTTTGCTGATATTCCGGGCGTGTGGCGGCACGGCGATTGGTGCGTCGAAACTGAGCGCGGTTCCTTCAAGCTCCTGGGCCGCAGCGATGCCACGTTGAACCGTGGCGGAGTGCGCATGGGCACCGCAGAGTTCTACCAGGTCTCTGATGCGATGGAAGGAGTGGTCGATTCCCTCGTGGTCGATGTTGATGAACTCATCTGCTTCTTGGTCCTCGCGGAGAGCATGCAACTCGCCGATGTTGAGCCGGCCTTGAGAACCCGCATCCGCAAAGCCCTCTCTCCCCGGCACGTTCCCGATGAGTTCATCGTGGTCGATGCCATCCCCAAGACCCTGAATGGCAAGAAATGTGAGGTCCCGATCAAGCGGATCCTCATGGGCGCCGATCCAAAGTCGGTCATCAACCCTGATTCCCTGCAGGATCCGGACTCACTGGCCCCCTTTATTGCCCTAGCCGCCCAGCGCCCCTAGGCCTCTACGCTTGGGGCCATGTCCCGCCTGGTCTCCTATGCCCAGAACGCGGAAGACATTCGGGTCTGGCGGGCCACCAAAGATCTCGATCCCACCACCCTCACCTACGTTGATGTGGGCGCCAACGAGCCCCGCCACCTCTCGATCACTGCCAGCCTCTACGACCTTGGCTGGCGCGGGCTGTTGATCGAGGCCGATCCTGATCTTGCGAATGAACTACGGATCCACCGGCCGCACGACGTGGTCATTGAGTCGGCGGCGGCTGCCACCAGCGGCACCCTGACTTTCTATCGAGTTCCAGGAACCGGTCTTGGCACCCTCGACAAAACCGAGGCCCGCGCTGCATTCGAGCGTGGTTTCGAGGTGGCTGAGTACGAGGTGCCAGCAAGACCGCTCGACGAGATCCTCGACGACGCATTCCCAGGCGATGAAAACCACCCCATCCACTTCATGTCGATCGACGTTGAGGGCGCTGAAAGTGTTGTGCTGCAAGGACTTTCTCTCACCAAGCACCGCCCATGGATCATCTGCATCGAGGCGGTGGAGCCGGGCACCAGCAATCCCACGCACCAGCAGTGGGAGCAGATGTTGCTCAGCAAGGATTACCTCGAGGTCGCCTTTGACGGCGTGAACCGTTGGTACGTGAGCAAGGAACACCAAGACCTGGCAGGCGCGGTTTCCACCCCGTTCAATGCGATCGATGCCGGCGCCGATGGCTGGGTGACCGAGACCACGGCGCACCTGCAAGATCGAGACAACCGCAACTTCAACCGCCGAGCGTGGCAGCGCGAGCTGATCCTCAATGACGTCAAAGCCGAGGTGCCTACCGCGGAGTATGAGAAGCAGATCCACGAGCTGCGCAGCGCACTGATGCAGGTGGAGGGCAGCCGCACCTTCAAAGCCAGCCGGAAAATGGCCAAGGCGGGCAAAAAGGTGGTCCACAAGGCCCGCCAGGTTCGCAATTCCCTCCCCGGCCCACTCAATCGGGCCCTGATCCGCCACCGGCACCTCAAACACGTCACGATCAACCTTGGTCACCTCACCGATCCGGCCTATCTGGGCAATCCCCCCGAGGATCGGGTCACCTGGATCACCGAGGAGCGCCGGCCACCGCTGCCTGAGCGCGGCTTTGACCTTCGCGGGTTCAACGCATCTGATGAACAGGTGGCCAGGGAGTGGCTAGCTGCCAACCTGTTCGATTCCGATGAAGATCTCGATGCCCGGATGGACAACCACGACGATGAAGTTGGTCGTACGCGGGCAGCACTGCGCACCCGGATCCGGATGGCCAACCCCCCGACCAACCCCACCTGGGCGGGTGGCCACCGCATCCTCTTCGACGCCCGTGCTCTGCAAAGCCCTGCTTTCGGCACTCGCGGAATCGGCCGGTTTGCACTGGCTGCGCTCAATGGGCTGAAGGAAACCCACGAGGACGAGCGCATCACTTTGTTGATCGATAAAGGATTAAACGCTCTGCCCCCTGAGTTGGTGGGGGAGTGTGAGTTGATCACGCGTATTGATGAGGCCTCAGTCTCGCGGTACAGCGTGTTCATCGAACCCTCGCCGATGACCCACAGTGCCGATCCGATCATTCCCATCCTGCACAGCAACGCCTACACCCTCGCGGTGGTGTTCGATTTCATTCCGATGCACTACCCGACCATCTACTTACGGCATATGGCAGCGCGCACCGAGTACGCAGCAAACCTCGATGCCCTCAAGCTCTATAGCGATTATGTGTGTATTTCACACCTCGCCAAACGTGAACTTGCAACGCTGCTTGGTCGCACCACCAATGGTCCGCAAGCATTTGAATCCGTTGTTGCGTGGCCACGCGATGTGTTGCCAAAAGATGCACTACAAAGCAGCAACAGCAGATTAAATGGAAACAAGAACGACGTTAACTCCGGCCCGATCGTTGTGATGACCGGTGATGAACCGCGCAAGAACACATTTGGGGCACTAGCAGCAATTGGTGCTGCAACCTCGCATCAGGAAACCCGCGATGTGGTGGTGCTCGGCATGGCTGGTCAAAACGATCGTGTGCACCACTGGTCCATTGCAGCTGCGATGCGCCCAGGAGAAGCGGTGAATGCGGCACGGTTGAGCGATAATGAAATGCACGAGTTGCTGGAGAGCGCGAGCCTGGTGGTGGTCGCATCCTTTGATGAGGGCCTCTCGCTTCCAGTGATTGAGGCGATCCGTGAGGGTGCTCCGGTTGTTGCCTCCGATATTCCCGCGCACCGAGAACTCCTTGGTAATGGGTCATTTTTGGCTGATCCCAAGAATCCCAAAGCTCTCGCAAAGGCAATCAGCAAGCATCGTGGCAAGGCGAGCACGAGAGAGCGCCAACTGCGCAAACTAGGCGCCCATCGCCACGCGAGCCTTGAAGTTGTTGTGGGAAAGAAAGTCACAGACAACGTCAAGTCCGCCGATGTGGTGCCACCCAGGCAGGGTGGTGATGTTGGTGGCCGCCAACTCAAGATTGCGATCGCCAATCCTTGGGCTCCGCAACGCACCGGTGTTGCCGATTTCTCCACCACCACAACCCGTGAGCTCGCAAAGATTGCTGAAGTCACGGTGTTCACCACGAGTGGTGCAACCAACATCGATCACGAACATGATGAGTCAGGAATCACATTCCGCAACGTTGATGAACTTCTCACAGACCCCAGCCAAGCTGATGAGTTCGATGTAGTGATCAGCGTGATGGGCAACAGTCACTATCACCGGGTATTCGATGAGCTCACCAAAGTTGTGGATACCGTTGTTGTTGCCCACGACACCCGCATGGTCGAGTACTACCTAGCCCTTCGCGGCCGCGGTGGTGTTGAGCAGGTAATGCTCACTACGAATACGGGGCAGCGTTCGATCAAGCCGAGCCTGGACGATCAAATCGATGACATGCGCCTTCTCCAGAATGCAGGTTTCTGGGAGATCGCTAATCGTTCGAAGGCACTAGTGCTGCACTCACCAAGTTCAGCCCCAAGGATTCACGCTGAGACCGG
>JANQZS010000045.1 GCA_030728405.1 Candidatus Nanopelagicales bacterium
AGCCAGCAGAGGCCGATTATCTAAACGATCTCGAACTCGCTCGGGCTCACGGCACCGCATGGACGCCCCTTCCCATCCTGGATGAGTTGCGCTCACTCGCTCGGGAACGCGGCTTATGGAACTTGTTTTTGCCGAATGGATCTGGCGATGCCTACGCGGCCAAGTACGGCACTGTCGGGGGTATCGGCCTGACCAACGTGGATTACGCACCGCTCGCCGAGATCACCGGCCGGTTCGCGTTCGCACCGTTCGTGTTCAACTGCAACGCTCCCGATACCGGCAACATGGAGGTGCTGCTGAAGTACGGCTCTGCCGAACAACAGGAGCAATGGCTTGATCCGCTGCTCGATGGAAAAATCCGCAGCTCATTCGGAATGACCGAACCCGACGTTGCATCCAGTGATGCCACGACCATGGAAACAACCGCACACCTGATCGGCGATGAAGTGGTGGTCAACGGTCGCAAGTGGTGGACCACCGGCATCGGTCACCCGGACTGTGAGTTGATCATCACGATGGCGGTGACCGATCCCGATGCAGATCGCCACCACCGGCACAGCATGGTGCTCGTTCCCCGTAATGCACCGGGAGTGAAGGTCGTGCGCATGCTCAGCACGATGGGGATCATGGATGAGCCCTTCGGTCACGGTGAGGTGTCCTTCACTGACGTGCACCTCCCTTCCTCCGCCATCATCGGCGGCCCCGGCCGAGCTTTCGAGATTGCGCAGGGTCGGCTCGGACCCGGGCGCGTGCATCACTGCATGCGCTTGATCGGGTTGGCTGAGCGCTCCCTCGAACTCGCCTGCGCAAGGGCGGTTGCGCGCACAGCGTTCGGCAAACCGCTCAGCGATCTTGGCGGCAACCGGGAACGCATCGCAGATGCCCGGATGGCGATAAACCAGGCTCGCCTCCTGGTGCTGCATGCCGCATGGAAACTCGACACTTTCGGTTCTCGCGGATCGGTCAATGAAGTTAGTCAGATCAAAGTTGTGGTGCCGTCGATGGCGCAACAGGTCATCGACTTAGCTATGCAGTTGCACGGTGGTGCTGGCATGAGTGAGGACTTTCCGCTGGCCGCAGCCTGGACCAGCGCTCGGGCTCTGCGCCTGGCCGATGGACCCGATGAGGTACATCGAAGCGTTGTCGCAAAGTTTGAACTTGAGCCTTATCGCAACGGCTCAGCGTGAGCTCAGATTTCACTCCCCCAGCCGGTGCCAGCGCTGTCCGAACAGAAGACGCATTTGATGTGGCCGCGGTGCTGAATTGGCTCAAGGACCAGGGCATCGAACTAAAGCTGGTGGATTCATCTGATGCCGTTGTGCAATTCCGAGGCGGGGCGTCAAACCTCACGTACCTGCTGCGCTGCACTTCTGCCGGCGCCCCACGCGATGTGGTGCTGCGGCGACCACCACACGGCACCAAAGCTAAGAGTGCACATGACATGACCCGAGAGTTCACCATTCAGTCACACCTAGCCGGCGCTTACCCCTTTGTTCCGAACATGGTGGCGCTGTGCACTGACGAATCAATTATCGGCAGCGATTTCTACGTCATGGATTACATTCCCGGCGTCATTTTGCGAAAGGACCTGCCAGATGACTGGCACCTGACTCCGGCTGAGGTGCGAACCCTGTGCACGTCTGCACTTGACCGACTCATCGAATTGCATGCGATCGATCCAGAAGCTGTGGGCCTTGCCGAATTGGGCCGAGGTCCGGGCTACGTGGCTCGCCAGGTGAAGGGGTGGTCCGAGCGATACGAACGGGCTCATACGCCGAATGCACCCGACTACCTCGAGGTTCGGGAGTGGTTGGCTGCCAACCAGCCCGATGATTCGGGCGCGTGTGTAATCCATAACGATTTTCGTTTCGACAATATGGTGTTGAACGCAGCTGAGCCGCACGAAGTTCTGGGGATCTTGGACTGGGAAATGGCCACCGTCGGCGATCCGTTGATGGACCTTGGCGGCTCCCTTGCCTATTGGGCTCAGGCCGACGACGACGAGTTCTTCCAATCCTTCCGGCGCCAACCCACCACGGCCCCCGGCATGCTCACGAGAGTTGAGGTTGTTGATTACTACGCGGAAGCAACAGGGCGCACGATCACACCTCAGGCTTGGCGGTTTTATGAAGTATTTGGGCTCTTTCGATTGGCTGTGATCGCGCAACAGATCTACTACCGGTTCCATCACGGTCAAACCACGAACCCTGACTATGCAGCGTTCTTGCCGGCTGTGACCTACCTTGAAACCCGCTGCCGGGAAATCATCGCTGGGAACCCTACGTGAGGACATGGGTCAAAGGCGTTCTCATTGCCGTCGTCTTAGTGATCGCGGCTGCACTATTCACTAACTGGTGGGTTCAGGGGCTGAGCAACCCAGCAGCAGAAGCGCTAGAGCGCGCAACCGCAGCGTGTTACCTCACCGACAGCGACGGGAGTGGCAGTTTCATTGACAACACACCCGGATTTGAAGGCGAATCAGCAGAAGAGGCGCTCAATTTCTTCATCACCACGTATGGGCAAAGTGCAAAGCTAGCCCAACGAGCACAAGAAGACGATCCCATCTGGAACTCTCTGGCTGAAGCCACCACAGCAATCACAACGGATGCGCAAAGCAGCCTGACGGTGATCACAGATTACGACGGACTCATCAACGCACCAAAAGATGAGCAGCAGAGTTACATCGACGCAAGCGAGCGCATCAACGCGAACGTGGTCTTTGTGACCGAGACCTGTAATTCACTTCGGATCTTCCTTAACGAGCAATCAACCGAATAATTTTGTCATCACCCTTGCGTGGGTCACCTCGACCGTCGGTGTTGCTGGTGATCACCCACAGTGAGCCATCTGGTGCTTCGGCGATCGTGCGAAGGCGCCCACGATCTCCCAAATCCCAGGACTTGGCTTTGCGGGTTTGGGCCCCGTTGATCGGCACCTGCCAGAGCCGCTGCCCACGCAGACTCGCTACGTAGACCACGTCGTCCTTAATAGCAATGCCACTGGGCGAGGCCGTTGAGGTGGGCGACCACACGGTGGCCGGGTTTCGGTAACGCGGATCATCCCCGCGTCCCTCCACAAATGGCCAGCCGTAATTTGCCCCGGGAACAAGGAGATTCAACTCATCCGCATCGCGCTCGCCAAATTCACTCGCCCACACGCGTCCTTTGCTATCGAGGTCAAGACCCTGAACGTTTCGATGCCCCAGCGTGAATACCGAAGAGCCCGCTTGCGGATTCCCGGCAGCCGGCCTGCCATCGAAGTCCACCCGAAGCACCTTGCCGGCCAGCGACTTCGGATTTTGCGCACTCTGCGTATCTCCTGCATCGCCAGTGGCGATGAACAACGTTTGATTCGGGCCGGCCAGCAAGCGACCGCCGTTGTGATACGACGCTTTCGGGATGCCCGTCACGATTGCTCGCTGGGCGCCCAACCGTTTCCCGTTGTCAAGAAGCGGCACCCGGACCACCCGATTGTCCGAGCGAGCGGTGAAATATGCGAAGAGCACCGGAGTACTACTTCCCTGCGGAGTGGCTATTTCGATTCCCAGCAGCCCGCCTTCACCACCAGGCACAACCCCCTTGATTCGACCAATCGTTGTGACATTCGATCCGGCCGCACCGATCGGATCTATCCGCTTGATCTGCCCCGTGTCTCGTTCACTCACGAGCGCGCTGCCATCGGGGAGGAATGCGATGCCCCACGGTGTGGTCAGGCCCGAAGCGACCTCGCGTTGAACGCTCAGCGTCGGATAGGTGGCCGCAGAGACAGCTCCCGGAGTCGAGATCACCAATCCGAGCGCAAGCACCGCCCCGAAAGTTGCCCGGAGCACACGCTTACCCATCATCATCACTCCAATTCATTGACCAACAGCAAAAGTCGAGAGTCAGGGCCCGCTTCTTGGGCGACATGCGCATCAACGCATTCCTCCAACGCGAAGACGCGGGTGGGCGGGATAGTCACAGCGCCCCGCTCGAGTGCTGAAGAAACAATCCCAATCGCATTGGCAAGTTCAGCGGGTGTGATGTAGTACAAAATCATGAAACGTAAATCAACACACGCCATCATCAATCGACGGACCGGGATCTGCGGATCCGTTGCGTCGGCAGCGTACGTCACGATGGAAGAGCCGGTGCGGATTACTGCAAGGTCAAGTTCGAGATTCACGCCAAGGTTTAACTCGATAATCCGATCGATGCCACCCGATGCGACCATGATCTTCTCGGCGGCTTGCGGATCCCGATAATCGACCACGAGGTGCGCTCCCGCAGTTCGCGCGATCTCCTGCTTGGCCGGGGTGCTCGCCGTTGCATAGACGCGCGCCCCACCAAGGGCCGCTAGTTGGATCGCCGCACGGCCAACCCCACCGGCACCACCTTGAATGAGCACATTGCGATCGGTCAGTGAGCCGTCTTGGAATAAACAGTACGCAGCGGTGAGCGATGGCACCGCAATCGTCGCGGCATGTTTGAGCGTGATGTGTGCTGGTAGTTCGATTGCACGAGCGGAGTCAACAATGATCGCCTCGGCGGCCGTTCCCCACGTGCTTCCAAAGGCCACGAGCATGAGCCACACCCGCTCACCAATCCGGCTAGGAGACACCCCTTCACCGACAGCGTCGATGATCCCCGATCCGTCCATGTGCGGAATTTGGGGTTGCTCGATCGACTGACCGGTCATTCCACTGCGCGTTTTCACGTCGGTGGGGTTGACCGCCGAGTAGGCGATCTGCACACGAACTTGGCCGGGGCCTGGCTGTGGAAGATCCACGTTGATCAGTTGCAGGACCTGCGCCGCCGGGCCTTGCTGGGAATAGGACATTGCACGCATACCTCCATTGTGGACCGCAGACACGCATCGACGCACGTTGTGCGCTCTGGCAGGATGAATCCGTGGTGGATACAGCAATCATTCGAGCAATTTTGGATAGTTATCTGGACCGGGTTGGGGCAGACCTCATTCCGCGCAACGGGGCTGACAGTGCCGATGCCGAAGCTCTCCACCAGGCCTCCATTGTGGTGTTGTGCCATGACGGGGCCGAAGATCCAGTTCTCATTTATGCGAATGCGGCAGCAGCTGCGCTCTGGAAGATGCCGGTCGAGAAGTTGATCGGTCTCCCCTCTCGCTTCACAGCGGCCGCCCAGCATCAACCTGACCGAGCAGAGGCCCTCGACTCAGCCAGATCCGCCGGGGTTCTCTATGGCTATTCAGGCGAACGAGTGGCCAGTGATGGCACCCGGTTCATGATCCGCCAAGCGGTGCTCTGGACAGTCGATGGTCTCCCACAGGGAGTGGGGCAGGCCGCGATGTTCACGTCGTGGGAGCAGCTCGACCAAATCGGCTAGCTAGAGTGTGGGCCGTGGATCGCTACATCGTCACTTTGCGCTGCGTGGATGCCCCCGGCGTAATTCATGCCATGGCCTCGGCACTGTTGGCTGCCAAGGGCAACATTCTCGAGCAGGCGCAATTCACCGATGAGGCAACGGGAAAGTTCTCGATGCGCACCAGATTCGAAACGCCCATCCACGACGTGAACGAGGTTCAGGCCGCGATTCTGACCGAGGTCGCCCGTTTTGATCCGATCATTTCCTTGCGTCATGAAGAAGAGCGACGTCGAGCCGTGATCATGGTGTCGCAGCAAGATCACTGCCTGGTGGATCTGCTCTACCGGCACGCTAACGGTGAACTCCCTATCGACATCCCCCTCATCGTGTCCAACCACGAGGATTGCCGGGCACTCGCGGGCCAGTACGGCATTCCGTTTGTGCACCTGCCGGTCACGCCTGAAACAAAGACAGCGGCGGAATCTGAGTTGCTGGCGTTGATCGCCAAGAACAACATCGATGTTGTCATCATGGCCCGGTACATGCAGATCCTTTCCAACGAGCTCTGCAGCACCCTTGAAGGTCGGATCATCAACATCCATCACTCATTCTTGCCAGGCTTCAAAGGTGCTCGCCCATACCAGCAGGCCTACGACCGCGGCGTGAAACTCATTGGGGCTACAGCACATTTCGTTACCGCTGATCTCGACGAGGGTCCGATCATCGAACAGGATGTGCACCGGGTGCAGCACAATCACAGCGCATCAGATCTCGCCGAAATAGGGCGCGATGTGGAGCGGTTGGTGCTCGCACGCGCAGTTCGGCTGTACGCGGAGGATCGGGTATTGCTCGACGATCAGCGAACCGT
>JANQZS010000046.1:0-1317 GCA_030728405.1 Candidatus Nanopelagicales bacterium
GCCCCAGCCTTCCAAGCTGGCCATGCCGGTTCGATCCCGGTCACCCGCTCCATAACTCCAATTCGCGAGAACAATCAGCGGGCTTGCAGAGCCTGAAAGGGCGGCTCCCGGCTACGACGCGACCACATTCACCGCCGATAGAGGCTCGATGAAGCCCAGGTCGACCATCACATCTGTTTCGGATTCTGCGTAAGTTACGGTATCGTAAGTTACTGACAAGTAGATGGCGGTGAGCATGAGCACAGAACAATTGATCCACCTGCACGGCCGCGATGTGTGGACCCGCATCCTGCCCGGAGAAGGCGCGCCGGTGCTGCTTGTGCACGGAATCGGATCCAGCCAAGACACCTGGGGCGACGTTCCCGATCGGCTGAGCCAACAGGGCATTCCCGTAGTTGCCGTTGATCTACCCGGTCATGGCAACTCCTCAAAAGCCCCCGGCGATTACAGCCTCGGCTCGCTCGCGAGCACGTTGCGAGATCTTCTCGACCATCTCGGTCACGAGAAAGTTCACCTGGTCGGGCATTCACTCGGCGGCGGCATCTCCATGCAATTCACCTACCAATTCCCAGACCGGCCACTGAGCTTGGCGCTGATCTCCAGCGGTGGATTGGGCGAAGAAGTTTTTCCCGGCCTGCGGGCTGCGGCATTGCCCGGTGCCGATCTGGCGCTCAAACTCGCGCTCAACAAGCGAACTTTGGCCGGATTGGATTGGGCGGGTGAACGCCTTTCGAGGTTTGGCTACAAGCCGCATGCACTCAACGGAGGTGCTATCGACACCGTGCGCAGACTTTCCGACGACGAGAACCGCGCAGCTTTTCTTTCCACTGTGCGCAGCGTGATTAGCACCAAAGGCCAACGGGTTTCAGCTCTCGACAAACTCGCATTCGTGCAAGGCGAGCAGGTGTTGATCATGTGGGGTGACAAAGATCCGATGATCCCGCACTCGCACGGTGAAAATGCGCACGCGCTTCTTCCTGGCAGTCAGCTAGAAATCTTTCACGGCGCCGGCCACGAGCCGCATACGTATGATCCAGATCGTTTTACCGATCTGATCGCCAGCCATGTTGCAGCGCATCCCATGCCACTGGCCAAAAACTTTACCGCGCTGGCTTAACCACCGCTCTTGCGTCGAAATTCTCGCTTTCCACCTGAGCGGGAGGAATGGTCTTTGGTTGAGCTGGCACCGGATGAGGCCGACTGACCGCTGGGGCCGGATTTGGCCTTTTTCGCCTCTAGCGCCAACCGGAACTTCTCCCGAGGATCGTTGGGGTCAATTTCGTCGGGATTTGCTTTGCTTGATTTTTCCTTGCTCGA
>JANQZS010000046.1:1417-5999 GCA_030728405.1 Candidatus Nanopelagicales bacterium
CCTTGCTCGAGGGTGAATCGCTGGCGGCCATACCCCCACTCTCTCACGCCCGGCGTGGCCCTCTTGCGCATCCGCGCCTCTCGTGTTCACATGGGCGCATGAGTACGCCAACGATGCCGCCTCGCGCCAAGGGCACCCCGGTTGGTCGGCGCGTAGTACTGGGCATGCTCGGTGTAGGCGCCGTGGGCATCGTGATTGGCCGGCAAGCCACGGAAACAGTCAGCAGTGTGGTGGCATCCACGGCCCCGGGCCTGAGCGCGGTCATCCCTGCAACGGGTGGTTTTCGCATCTACACCGTCACCAACAACTATCCCGGAGTTGACCCCGATGTGTATCGACTCGGCGTCAACGGCAACGTGACAAATCCGCTCTCGCTGTCTTTGTCAGACATCGCTGAACTTCCACAGACCCAAATGACCAAAGATTTTCAATGCGTCACTGGGTGGAGGGTCGACGACGTCCCATGGACCGGAGTGCTGCTCAGCGATGTGCTGGCAGCAGCAGGTGCCGATCTTGAATCGAGTGCGCTGCGCTTCTACTCCTTCGATGGGGTCTACACCGAATCACTCACGATGGAGCAGGCTCTGCGGCCCGACGTGTTAGTGGCAAGCCAGATGTGGGGTAAGCCAGTGACCCGAGAACACGGCGGTCCCATCCGGCTCTACGTTGCACCGATGTATGGATACAAATCATTGAAGTGGATGTCGGGAATCGAAGTGGTCGACGCAGTTGTACCCGGTTATTGGGAAGAGCGCGGTTACGACATTGACGCATGGGTGGGGGCATCGAATGGACGAAACGACGAACCCATCGCTTGAGATATCGCCTGAGCTATCTCCTGAACTGCGCCTATCGCGCTTCACCCGGGGTGAACGTTGGACCCACCGCACTACCGCGATCTTGACGATGGTGCTGATCGGTACAGCCGCAGCTCTCTACATTCCCGACATCAGCGCCATCGTCGGTAACCGACCAATTTTGCGAAACGTGCACATCATCTCTGGCCTGCTATTGCCGATCCCGATCATTGCAGCGATTTTCCTCAAGGCATTTCGAAGCGATGCATCCACACTCAACCGATTCACCCCAGATGATTGGAGGTGGCTGCGTTCTCGTAAGCGCCGGTCCGGCACGATTCCGGTAGGAAAATTCAATGCGGGCCAAAAGCTCAACGCGGCCTTCACCCTCGGCTCGATCATCATCATGTTCGTTACCGGTTTGATCATGTGGCAAAACTCGTTCTTCACCGACGACATCCGGACCGGTGCAACGTTTGTGCATGACTGGCTAACTTTTGCCATCGTTGCCGTTGTTGCAGGGCACACATGGATGGCTATGAACGACGTAGAAGCTCGTCGCTCAATGCGAACGGGTTCAGCCAGCGTGCGGTGGGCACAACGCGAGCACTCGGAATGGGCAGAAGAAGAACTCAAAGGTATGGAACAACGCGAAGCAGTGGATCGTTAGATCGGCGTATTACCCAACCAGAAATCCATCCACCGAATGAATATCAGGCCAAGGACGATCAGGTAACTCGCGCCAATCAACACCCAGCGCAAAGCAGCGATCGTGTCGGCGATCGCGCCAGGGGTGTCACCCTTGCTGAAGCGGGCAGATGCTGCATTTTCTGCAGTGACAATCCAGAAGATAACGATGGTCACGGCCCACACAACCATGCACCACGGGCACAAAGCACCAATGGAGTAAAGGCTTTGCGATACGAGCCAGATGACGAAACCAAACCCAGCAAGTGCACCAACATTCAGGCCCAACCAGATCCATCGTGGGATCTGCACCTTGGAGGCCAGAAGAACTCCGATGGTGATGACGACTGCGAAACCACCGAGTCCAATAATCGGATTAGGAAAACCAAAGACTGAGGCTTGATCGGTCACAATGACCGAACCGCACGAGAGCACCGGGTTGATATCGCAGGCGGGTGAGTAGTTCGGGTCAGAGAGAACCGCAATCTTGTCGAGAGTCAGCTGGAAAGAGGCGATCCACCCGATCAACCCACCGACGATGAGAACCCAGGGGGTTGTGCGGTAGCGCGTAACGGTCATGAGTGCATTCTCCGCTACACACCAACGATGTCAGACAGCGCCTCAAGGAGTCGCTCAACATCGCCGGTGGACGAGTACGGAGCCAAGCCAGCGCGGATTGCACCAGCCTTGCCAAGACCCAGCCACTCGCACGGCTCGATGCCGTAAAAGGAGCCTGCTGGTGCATTGATTCCTCGTCGGGCGAGTTCAAAGGACACCGCAGCAGAGTCGTGCCCATCGACAGTGAAGAACTCAGTCGGGGTGCGGTGGTGCGCCTGGGAGTACAAGCGCACACCCGGAATGAGAGCTAAGCCCTCGCGAAGCTGGGCATGCAGGCCCTCTTCGTAGATCTCCAAGGCATTCATCGATCGTTCTATTCGAGCACGACGAGACATCGTGGCTTCATCGCCAGGAACCAGATCTGCGAGCACGTCAACAGCAGCAACCACTCCGGCGAGTAACTCATAGGGCAACGTGCCCAACTCAAATCTCTCCGGCACATCCTCAGTACTTGGTTTCAATTTGTCGGGATGCATCGACTCAAGGAGGGCTGGTGATGCAGCGAGCACTCCGATGTGTGGACCGAGGAACTTGTACGGACTGCACGCGTAGAAGTCTGCACCGATCGCTTCAATATCGATGAACGCATGCGCGGTGAGGTGCACTCCGTCAACAAAGAACAATGCATTACTGGCGTGCACGATCTCACCAATCGCAGCCAGTGGAGGCCGAGTTCCGATCACATTCGACGCACCTGTGATGGCAAGCACACGCGTGTTCTCATTAACCAAGGAACGCACCTGATCAAGACTTATTTCGCCAGTCTTGGGATCAAAGTCAATCCATCTGACGGTGGCACCCGCCCGCTCGGCATAGGTGACCCATGGCCGAACATCACCATCGTGGTCGAGCCGGCTGACGATGATCTCATCGCCCGGCGCCCAATCCTTGGACAGCGTTCGAGCAACCATGAAGGCAATCGAGGTCATGCTGCGGTCAAAGACGATGCCACGCGGGTCAGCTCCTAGTAGATCGGCCATCGCCTGGCGGGCTGCCACGACGATGTCGTCGGCATTGCGTCCCGCCTGTGTTTCCCGAGCACGATTAGCGAGTTCACCCTTCATGGCAGCGGCCATCACGTCGGCAACGATGTCGGGTGTTTGGGTACCCCCTGGACCATCGAAGAATGCAGTACCGGATTCAAGGGCTGGCATGCGCGCCCGCAGGCGGTCAACGTTGAAGGTCACGGTCACAATCTAGGTCCTGTACGCGCGAGTTATCTCACGCAGGCGTGACATCCCACCACAACGTTGCCACCTGACGCGGTGCCGCATCTTGTTGGTCCAAGAGCGCCGCGGCAACCTCAGCATCACGATCTTCGGTGAGGCAGAGCCGGATTCGGGCGTACTTGATCCGATCAGCCTCTGGCATCGATACGCGGTTTCCCCACGTTTCATCCGTCCACACTTCAAGATGCGCAGCAAAGCCCGCAGCCAAGGCAATTCCGTGCAGATCATTCGCCGTAGGTGACGTTGGACGATCAAGGTCCCAGAAGCGCTTCCAAAGTGCGTTCATATTGCTCAGCGGATGGGTCATCGGAATTTCAAGCACTACGCGGTTTCGGGCGTGATCGTTCAACTCTGTCAAGAACGGCACGATGTCGGCCACGTTGTAGGCGACGTGATGACACACGACTACATCACAGATCGGCGTCTCATCTGCAACATCGGGCCAGTCCCCCAAAATTTCATGATGGGTGACTCCGCGAGCTGTCGCAGCAGCCGCAAATGCGTCGAGCATTTCCTGTTGGTGATCAACGGCGACCACGGTGCCCGCCGGTGGAACGAGCGCAAAGGCAGCTCGCCCTCCACCACTACCCACGTCGAGCACACTGCCACCGGGTTCTAGTGCCTCGCGCGCGATTCGATGCGAGGTTGAATCAGCGACCTCTTCTGCAACGGTGAACATGGCCACCGGATGCGCCCACGGTGGCTCAGTCGCGTGGCTCAGAATCTCTTCGGGGATTGCCCACGACTCAAGATCGGTTCGCCATTGCTCCGCCGGTGCGTTCAGGTCATTGCTCATGCCCGAATGGTACCCCCTGGGGTATTTGGGTTGAGTTCGTTACCGACGCATCGTCGACCAGTGTCAGCAAAGGTCCTCGTTAAGGTTCGTTCATGTCTTCGGGTGCTGCACATTCAGAAGCGCATCCGCTCAGTGCACTCATCGGTGGTGTACGCGGTGCTTTGGAAAGCATCCTGCCGCCACTTGCATTTGTTACTACGTACATCGCCCTTGGCGGTGAAAGCGAAGAAGCGCTGACCTGGGCAATTGCTGTCGCCGTCGTACTTGCCCTGGGTTTTGCAGCCTGGCGTCTCGCCGAACGCAAGCGGCCCACCCGTGTCCTAGGTTCACTGCTCGTCGTCGCATTGGGTGCATACATAGCTGCCCGGACCGGAAGTGCAGCCGCATTCTTCTGGCCACGCGTGCTGCTCAATGTGTTATCAGCTCTCGCTTTCGCGGTGGCAAATGTTTTCCGT
>JANQZS010000047.1 GCA_030728405.1 Candidatus Nanopelagicales bacterium
AACCGGCATGGCCAGCTTGGAAGGCTGGGGCTCTACCATTGAGCTACACCCGCGTGCTGCTTGCGGCAGCCGGCCCAGTGTAACGATCACGCCGCAAGAAGCCTCGCGGCCCGCCTGCACCCCTGCAAGGTAAACGGCATACAGGCTTCCCTCTAGACTTCCGGGGGCCAACGCGGGGCGTAGCGTAGTGGCTAGCGCGCCTGCTTTGGGAGCAGGAGACCGGGAGTTCGAATCTCCCCGCCCCGACCATTCGGCACCGGACCCGGTACCGAAGTCTCATCGATGGAAATGGACCTGTTGTGAAGACCGAAGTCGAGACCCTGAGCCCGACCCGCGTACGCCTGACCGTTGAAGTTCCCTTCGCTGAGCTCGAAGACAGCATGGATGCGGCCTACCAGCGGATCGCGAAGTCAGTAAATATTCCTGGCTTTCGCAAGGGCAAGGTTCCCGCGCGCATCATCGAACAGCGCTTCGGTCGCGGTGCAGTTCTCGAAGAGGCCGTCAATGAAGCCATTCCCAAGGCGTACGACGAGGCAGTTCGCGAATCCAAGATTGTGCCCGTTGGTCGCCCCGAGGTTGATGTGACTGAGGTGGCTGACGGAGACAAAGTCTCTTTCACCGCCGAGGTTGATGTTCGCCCCGAGTTTGAACTCCCCGCCTTCGATTCGCTCACCGTTGAGGTCGACCCGGCTGTCGCCACCGAGGCCGATGTCGCGGAGCAGATCGACAGTCTGCGTGGCCGATTTGCCTCACTCAAGGACGTCGAGCGCGCATGCGCCGATGGCGACGTATTGCTGGTCGACATCGCAGGCGTTACACCAGAGGGCGATGCGGTGGATGACCTCACGGCATCGGCGATGTCCTATGAACTCGGCACAGATGGCATGCTCCCCGGATTTGACGACGCCGTTCGCGGTGCATCAAAGGGCGATGTCCGCACGTTCTCCTTCACGCCGCAAAACGGTGACTGGGCCGGCATCGACATGACCGTCAACGCGACCGTTGCTGGTGTGCGCGAGCGTGAGCTTCCCGAACTCGACGAGTCCTTCGTCACGATGGCATCAGAGTTCGACACAGTTGATGAGCTCAAGGCTGATATCCAAACCCGCCTCGAGCGCATCAAGCGCATGGAGCAGGGCACCGAGGCACGCATGAAGGTGCACGAGGCGCTCGTCTCTGCGGTGGAAATGCCGCTGCCAGAAGGTGTGATCGCAGCGGAGATCGCGGCGCACTTCGAAGATGGCCACGAGGGTGATGATGCCCACCGCGCTGAGGTCGAGGAGCAGGTCCGCGAGGGTCTGAAGAGCCAGTTCATTCTCGATAAAATTGCTGAGGACGGAGAGGTCGCAGTCGGTGAGAGCGAGCTATCTGCCTGGCTCGTCCAGCAGGCTCCTCGTTACGGCATGACTCCCGACGCATTCGCCCAAGCTCTGGTGCAAGCAGGCCAGGTGCAGATGGCGATCGCCGACATTCGCCGGGCCAAGGCACTCGCAGTGGTGCTGGAGTCAGCGACCGTTGTCGATACCGCCGGTGCAACCGTGGATCTGAAGGCACTCGAGGCCGACTTGAACGCTGGACTGCAAGCCGGAGAGTGATTCGTTCGGCTGTTGGCGAACCGGGGCCTTCCTCGGCGGCGATGTGTGCGTTCTGCGACTAGAGTCAGGGCATGTCCTTGGAGATGAATTCACCCTTCGATTTGCGTTCCACTAGTGGTGGCATGGCCGGTTTCGGCGACATGCTCGATGAGCGGCTTCTTCGCGAGCGCATCATTTGGCTCGAGGGACCGGTGATGGACGAGAACTCCAATCGCATCGCCAAGCAACTTCAGGTTCTCGCAGCTGAAGATCCCGACAAAGACATCACCCTGTACATCAACTCACCCGGTGGCTCGATCAGCGCCGGCATGGTCGTCTACGACACTATGCAGCTGATCCCCAACGAGGTCGCCACGGTGGCCATGGGTCTTGCTGCGTCGATGGGCCAGTTCCTCCTCGTCGCAGGATCCCCGGGTAAAAGATTCGCCACCCCGAACACGCGCATCATGATGCATCAGCCTTCTGGTGGCCTCGGTGGAACGGCGAGCGATATCAAGATCCAGGCCGAGCAGATGCTTTTCATCAAGAAGCGCATGGCTCTCTTGATCGCCGAGCACTCCGGCCAGTCCATCGAGCAGATCGAGAAGGATTCCGATCGTGATCGTTGGTTCGATGCCGAGGGGGCCAAGGAATACGGCCTCATCGATCACGTGTACAGCAGCTCGGCTACCGCACCGGTGGTGGCCGCTTCAGAAGCCCGCACCCGCAAGCCCAAGGGAGAGGACAAGTGAGCAACATGTTCAATCCCACTAGCCGCTACATCATTCCGGAGTTCCGTGAGCGCACCGCGAATGGCGAGCGCACGCACAACCCTTACACCAAACTTTTCGAAGAGCGCATCATCTTCTTGGGTGTGCAGATCGACGACGCCTCGGCCGACGACGTCATGGCGCAGTTGCTCACTCTGGAATCCCAGGATCCAGACCGCGACATCCAGATTTACATCAACTCACCCGGCGGCTCGTACACGGCCATGACTGCCATCTACGACACCATGCAGTTTGTGAAGCCACAGGTGCAGACAGTGTGCTTGGGTCAGGCTGCCTCTGCTGCTGCAGTGCTGCTCGCCGCGGGCACTCCCGGCAAGCGTTTTGCACTGCCGCACGCCCGCATCTTGATCCACCAGCCCTACACCGAGGGTGGTGGCCAGGGTTCAGATATTGAGATCCAGGCGAACGAGATCATCCGGATGCGCAAGGAGATGGAAGGGATCCTTTCCCTGCATACCGGACGCACCATCGAGCAGATCGAATCCGACATTGAGCGTGACAATATTCTGACCGCAGACATGGCCAAGGAGTACGGCGTCATCGATCAGGTCATTTCGTCTCGCAAGGGTGGATTCCCCGCTCCCGGAGCCTGATCTGCGGTAACTGGTCGCCTTCGCGGCGCGCCAAACCTGCGCATCATTAGCGTTCTCAAGGTACGGTCATACCTTGGATCGCTCGATCCAGTTGAGAGGGGCTATTTCGTGGCGCGCATCGGCGAGAGCGGTGATCTGCTCAAGTGCTCTTTTTGTGGAAAGAGCCAGAAGCAAGTCAAGAAGCTCATTGCTGGCCCCGGTGTCTACATCTGTGATGAGTGCATCGACCTGTGCAACGAAATCATCGAAGAAGAGCTGAGCGAATCCTCCGACCTTCAATTTGGTGAGCTGCCCAAGCCGCGCGAGATTTTTGAGTTCCTCGACCAGTACGTCATCGGTCAAGATATTGCCAAGAAAGCGCTCTCTGTTGCCGTCTACAACCATTACAAGCGCGTGCAGGCCGGTGCTCCCGTTCGCACCAAAGACGATGCCGTCGAGCTGGCCAAATCCAATATCTTGCTGCTCGGACCCACGGGTTCGGGCAAGACGCTCCTAGCCCAGACACTGGCCCGAATGTTGAACGTTCCCTTCGCCATCGCCGATGCCACCGCCCTGACCGAGGCCGGTTATGTGGGTGAAGACGTCGAAAATATTCTGCTCAAGTTGATCCAAGCTGCCGATTACGACGTTAAGCGCGCCGAGACAGGCATCATCTACATCGATGAGATCGACAAGGTCGCTCGTAAGAGTGAGAACCCATCGATCACCCGCGATGTTTCCGGTGAAGGCGTGCAGCAAGCCCTGCTGAAAATTCTTGAAGGCACCACTGCTTCAGTACCTCCCCAGGGCGGCCGCAAGCACCCGCATCAGGAGTTCATCCAGATCGACACCACGAATGTTCTCTTCATCGTGGGCGGTGCTTTCGCTGGCTTGGACAAGATCGTCGAGCAGCGCATGGGCAAGAAGCAACTTGGCTTCACCTTCGATCTGGTCGAGGGCGAGCGCCCTGACACCAGTAATGATGAGCCATTGGATCCCTTCTTACATGTGATGCCTGAAGATATGTTGAAGTTCGGCATGATCCCCGAGTTCATCGGTCGCCTCCCGGTCTTCACGTCAGTTACCAAGCTTGATCGCGAAGCACTCGTGGCCGTTTTGATCGAGCCAAAGAATGCTCTGATCAAGCAGTACCAGCGCCTCTTTGAGCTCGACGACGTTGAACTCGAATTCGATGATCAGGCGCTTGATGAAATTGCTGAGCAAGCGCTGCTGCGCGGCACCGGTGCCCGCGGCCTGCGGGCAATCCTCGAAGAGGTGCTGCTCAACGTGATGTACGACATCCCCAGCCGCACCGATGTGGGTAAGGTCGTCATCACCGGTGAGGTCGTCAAGGACAGTGTGCATCCCACGCTGGTTCCGCGCTCCGCTTCGGCTCGCCGCGAGCGTCGCGACAAAACTGCCTGACCCTGCTCCGCGTCACCCCTATCCCCTCACCCCTCACCCTTCGCGATTTCGCCCGCTTCCCGGGTCAATTCACCAAAACAGGCCCCAAAATCGGGGCCTTTTGGCGATTTCACCCCGGTCCATCGGCGTGCGTGCCACGGAGTTCGGAATCTGGAGCGAAAGCACCCGGCCCACATCACCAAACTCGGATCTCTACGGCCCTCATTTGGCGATTTCACCCGGGACGCGGGTGAAATCGCCAGGGTGCGTGGAGTGAGTTTGCTACTCCGGTGGTGCGAGCGTCACGACGGCGGTGATCTCGGAACCTTCGGTCACCACAAGCTCGAGTGCTTCAATGCGACCGGCACCTTGAAGATCACCAGCACATCCCTCGATACGCGATATCACGGCAGCCGGACCACTGATTACCGCTGAGGTGACCTCGGTGCGCATGGAGACTTTTGCCTCGGACTTCTCTTTACGGATCAAGCTCAAGGCAATCCCGATATCAACCAGGGCGCGGGGATCGCCATCACCTGCAAGTGCTCGGATGGCATCGGCTTCAGGCCAGGAACTGCGATGGATAGATCCCGTGTGGTTCCAGGACCACACCTCTTCTGTGGTGAAGGGCAAGAAGGGAGCGAACAGGCGCAGCAAGGCATCGAGCGCGGTAGTGAGAGCCAACTTGGCTGAATCAGCAGATGCATCGTCAGAGTAAGCGCGCACCTTGACGAGTTCCACATAGTCATCGGTGAAGTTCCAGAAGAACGTCTCAGCGAGTTCAAGAGCTTTCGCGTAGTTGTAGCCCTCGAAGGCAACTGTTGCCTGGGTGACTGTGTCGGCAAGGCCGGCCAGCATGGCTCGATCGAGTGGCTCGGTAACCGTTGCATCTGGAGAAGGCACGCCCATGCTCAGTGCGAACTTGCTCGCATTGAGCAACTTGATGGCGAGTCGCCTGCCAATTTTCATCTGACCAACGTCGAATGCGGTGTCGGTTCCGGGGCGACCAGAGGCGGCCCAGTAGCGCACAGCGTCGGAACTGTATTCATCAAGAAGGGCCATGGGTGTGACCACATTGCCTTTAGACTTGCTCATCTTCTTGCGGTCAGGGTCCAGGATCCAGCCGGAGATGGCGGCATGGGTCCAGGGGAGGCAATCTTCTTCGAGGTGCGCACGCACCACGGAGGAGAACAGCCAGGTGCGGATGATCTCGTGGGCTTGCGGGCGCACGTCCATGGGGAAAACGCGCGAGAACAGATCAGGATCGCGTTCCCAGCCACCGGCGATCTGCGGGGTGAGCGAACTGGTGGCCCAGGTATCCATGACGTCGGGATCACCCATGAAACCGCCAGGAACACCGCGCTGGTCCTCGGTGAAACCAACGGGTGCATCGCTGCTCGGATCGATCGGGAGAACAGACTCATCGGGAACGATGGGGGAGTCGTAGATCGGATTGCCTTCGGCATCGAGTGGGTACCAGAGGGGCAGTGGCACTCCGAAGAAACGTTGGCGGGAAATCAACCAGTCGCCGTTGAGCCCTTCCACCCAGTTCTCGTAGCGCACCTTCATGTGTTCGGGATGCCAGATGATGGAGCGGCCACGTTCGAGAAGTTGTTCGCGCAAAAACGGCTCGCGACCACCGTTGGTGATGTACCACTGGCGGGTCGTGACGATTTCGAGCGGCTTGTCACCCTTTTCAAAGAACTTCACAGGGTGCGTGATTTCTTTCGGTTCACCGACGAGGTCACCAGACTCGCGAAGCATCTCCACCATGCGCTCTTTAGCGGTGTGACTGGTTGCACCCGCCAAGCGCGCGTAGTTTTCAACGCCAGCTGGCTCGGTGATCCACGTGGGCGTCTCGGAAAGGATGCGGCCGTCCCATCCGATGATCGGGCGGGTCGGCAGTTGCAACTCACGCCACCAGATCACGTCGGTGAGATCACCGAAGGTGCAGATCATTGCGATGCCCGAGCCTTTTTCGGGGTCAGCAAGTCGGTGCGCAACCACGGGAACCTCCACACCGAATGCTGGGGTGGTGACCGTGGTACCGAAAAGTTGTTGGTATCGCTCATCATCTGGGTGGGCAACGAGCGCAACGCAGGCGGCGAGAAGCTCAGGCCGCGTGGTCTCGATGAACACCTGTTCGGTAGGTGACTGGGTACGCGCAAAACCAATGCGGTGGTAGGCACCGGGGCGTTCGCGGTCTTCGAGTTCAGCTTGGGCAACGGCGGTGCGGAACGTGACATCCCAAAGAGTGGGTGCCTCGGACTGGTACGCCTCGCCGCGTGCAAGGTTTCGCAGGAACGCAAGTTGACTCACGCGTTGGGCATTGCGGTCGATCGTTTGGTAGGTCTGACTCCAGTCGATAGAAAGACCCATGCGGCGCCAGAGGTCTTCGAATACGACCTCATCTTCGACGGTGAGTTGCTCGCACAGTTCAACAAAATTGCGACGACTGATCGGGAGCTGGTTCTTCGCATCGGGCTCAGCAGGGGGAGTGAAGGCTGGGTCATAGGGCAGGCTCGGATCGCAGCGCACGCCGTAGTAGTTCTGCACTCGGCGTTCGGTGGGCAGACCGTTGTCGTCCCAACCCATCGGGTAGAAAACCTCGAGGCCGCGCATGCGCTTGTAGCGGGCCATGCAGTCGGTGTGTGTGTAGGAAAACACGTGACCAACGTGAAGCGAGCCACTCACCGTGGGTGGTGGGGTGTCGATCGAGAAGACCTGTTCGCGAGTTTTAGTCCGGTCGAATTGGTAAGTGCCCTCGGCTTCCCAGACGGCAGACCATTTCGCCTCAATTCCATCGAGGGTGGGTTTTTCGGGGACTGCTGCGCTGGCCATGGTGGGCAATCTTAGGTGGCGGGGATTAGTCCTTGTTTATGGCGAGTTGGTCATGGCGAGTCCGGGGATGCCGTCGATACTGGTCTCGTTGTATTCGGCCCGAAATTGAGCAAGTCCTTCTGGCCCGCGTTTAGCGGCGTCGAGATCCAAGATTTTGCGTTCTTGCACCAAGGTGAGCTTTGGCACCGCATATCCGCATGAGTCGGAAACCCGCTCTACGTCGACGACGATGACTGATCTGGTGCCCTCATGATGGTCAAATCTGGTGACCAGACTCGCAAAATCAGGATCGTGAGGAAGTACGACGTGGCCCTGGCCGTGCAGCCGCACGATGCGCGGCTTGCCATCAATCGCCATGAACATCACCACGATCCGGCCGTTCTCTTGCAGGTGCGCGATGGTTTCGATGCCACTGCCGGTGAGGTCCAAGTAGGCGATGCGGTGCTCGTCGATCACGGTGAAAGTGCCGACCAGTCCTTTTGGCGAACAGTTCACGTGCTGATCTGCAGAGAGAGGTGCGGTCGCCACAAAAAACATCGGCTGCGCCATGAGCCACGTGCCGAGCTCAGCGTCGATTCCATCAATTACCTGTGCCATGGAGGCACCCTAGACTTGAGGGCATGATCAATTCCCCCTCATCGCTCGACGAACTGTGGGGTGAACTCAATTCGCGTTGGCCAGAATCGCGCATCGCACCATCCCTTGCCCGGATCGCCTCGGTCATGGAACTTATGGGGGATCCGCAGCGCTCATACCCCGTGATCACGATCGCCGGCACCAACGGAAAGTCATCGACCGCCCGCATGATCGACTCGCTATTGCGCTCCTTTGGTCTGCGCACAGGGCTCTACACCTCACCCCACTTGGTGGATCCACGCGAGCGCATTTGTTTAGAGGGTGAACCGATCGAAGCTGGTCGCCTTCTCGATGCATGGCGCGATATCGCTCCCTATGTGGCGATTGTTGACCAGAACTCGACTGCCGATGGTGGCACCACGTTGTCCTACTTCGAAGTGATGACCGCCCTGGCCCACGCAGCTTTTGCTGATGCACCAGTTGATGTGGCGGTTATCGAAGTGGGCATGGGTGGTTCATGGGATGCAACGAACGTTGCCGATGCAGCTGTAGCGGTCATCACCCCGATCGGGCTTGATCACACCGAATACCTCGGCGAAACCTTGACCGAAATTGCCGGAGAAAAGGCCGGAGTGATCAAGGCGGGTGCAACTGTGGTGGTGGGCCAGCAGGATCTGGCGGCCGCCGAGGTGATCCTGCTGCGTTGTGCTGAACAGGATGCGGCCGTTGCTCGCGAAGGATTGGAGTTTGCCGTCACTGAGCGCGCGGTAGCGGTGGGTGGTCAGTTGCTTTCGCTCCGAGGACTTCGTGGCTCGTACCCAGACATTTTTCTACCGCTGTTTGGAATCCATCAGGCACATAACGCATCCCTTGCGCTGGCCGCGGTGGAATCGTTCTTCGGTGGTGACAGTGCCCTTGATGCAGATGCTGTGCGAGAGGGGTTTGCCACCACAGTGTCGCCCGGCCGTTTGCAGATCGTTCGAACTGGTCCCACGGTGCTCGTCGACGCCGCACACAATCCACACGGTGCTGCATCTCTTGCCGCAGCAATCGAAGACTCCTTCCAGTTCACTTCTGTGCTCGCGGTCATCGGCATGCTCTCCGACAAAGACGCTGCGGGTTTCTTGGAAGTGATGCAAACCGTGGTGCATGAGGTTGTTATCACCGAACCGCAGTCACCACGTGCGATGCCAGCGGCAGAGCTCGCTGCCTTGGCTGCAGAAATCTTGGGCGATGATCGGGTGACTCTCGCACCTGACTTCGCTGGCGCCCTTGATGTGGCGATGGCGCGCGCTGATGAAGTGGGTAATGATGGTGGAGCCGGAATCATCATCACCGGCTCCGTGGTTCTCGTCGGCGAGGCGTTACGCGCGCTGGGAAAGGCCTGACATGAGAGTTCTTGGCTCGTCCGTGTTGGCGATGGAAGTCATCATCGTGTTGCTCGCGTGGGCACTCGCTCAAGGCCTCTACCCCGATTCGAACCAGGGATTGATCCTTGGCCTGGTGCTAGCCCTTGAGGCGCTGCTGATCCTGGCAATCGCCATGTTGCGCAAGCCGTGGGGCGTCACTTTCGGCTGGATTCTTCAGGTAGCAGTTCTGGCGATGGGGTTCCTCGTCCCCACGATGTTCATCATCGGCGGCATCTTCGTCGTTCTATGGTTTTTTGCGGTGCGCAATGGGCAGCGGGTAGATGCGATCAGGGCCGAACGGGCAGCCGAGGCAGACAAGTAGGCTCATTTCGTTCACCCGTGGCGCTACGCCGCCTAACTGAGGAGTTTCCTGTGTCAGAGCGCACCCTTGTCCTGATCAAGCCCGATGGTGTTGCCCGTGGACTCGTTGGTGAAGTTCTTGGTCGCATCGAGCGCAAGGGCTACAAGATCGTTGCCCTGGAGCAGCGCACCCTGACTCGCGATATTGCCGAGAACCACTACGGCGAGCACAAGGGCAAGCCCTTCTTCGATGACTTGGTGACCTTTATTACTTCAGCACCTCTGGTTGCGGCCGTGATCGAGGGAAATGAAGCGATCGTCTCGTGGCGTTCGATGATGGGTGCTACCAATCCGGTGAACGCAGCCCCGGGAACAATCCGCGGCGACCTCGCCACCGAAACGCAGAACAACGTCACACATGGTTCTGACTCACCAGAGTCCGCTGCTCGCGAGATCGCACTGTTCTTCCCCGGGCTATCCGCTTAGCGATTAGGGATTTCACGCGTCATGGTTGCTCGTCGGTTGGGTGTTCTTTCTGGGGTCGCGACTGCGGGAGTGGTCACTGCGCTATCTCGAGGTGAAACTCTTGTTCCTTGGCCCGATCGGGTGCGCACCTTGTTCCCATTTGCTGTGGGCGCAGTGGGGGGCGCTGCGGTGGGCACGGCTGTTGGCACGGCTGTTGGCACGGTTGCAGCAACAACTCTCGCGGTCACGACCAAAGGTAAATCCGTTGACAATGCTGGTTCGAGCTCGTGGATCCCAGCTTTATCAATTGCCGGAGCCGCCGCAGGCGCGGTGGTAGCCGGGCAGATCGGGATCTCTCGGCTGATTGCCTCACTGATGGAGCAAAGTCGCGGACTCGATGAGGGTTTCGCGGTTGCGCCCAGCAATCCCTTGGTGAGTGGTGGTCCGGAATCCCTGGTCGCGCTGACTGAACTTGGCCGTGAAGGTGCCCGTTTTGTTGGTTCCGTGACGACTGCCGACGATTCGGAATACGTCACCGGTACTGCACGTGCTGCCGAGCCGATTCGAGTCTTCATCGGAGTGGATGCGGCCTCGAGCGTTGAACAGCGGGTCGGCTTAGCCATGGCCGAGTTGCGGCGCACCGGCGCATTCGATCGCAAGTATCTGCTCATCGAGGCACCCGCTGGATCAGGATTCGCTAATCCCACGCCCGTTGACATCCTCGAGATTCTTTCTGGTGGGGATTGTGCGGTGGTAGCGATTGGCTACGGACTCTTGCCGAGTTTTCTCTCGTTGGGCAAAGTGGAACTCGCTGCGCGCACGCAGCGACTTCTCTTGGATGCAATCCACGAAGAACTTTCAGAGGCAGCACATCGACCAACATTGCTGTTGTATGGCGAGAGTCTGGGTGCGCGAGTGCAGGAGGCAGCGGTCAATGCAGGACCTGCGGACCTGGACTATTACGGAATCTCGCACGCACTCTGGGTGGGCACCCCGGGAGGTGTTGCATCCGACCAATTCCACGAGCTGTGTGCGGGCGAGTCGATCACCGTTGACCGGCCTGAGCAGATCCCGGTCGCATTTGCCGGCGCGCGTCCACGAGTGTGGTTTCTTGAGCACGATGGCGACCCAGTGGTGCGCTTTCGCCCTGATCTAGCCCACCGGCGCCCCACCTGGCTCAGTGATGGACCACGTGGCCGGCATGTTCCCACCTCGATGGGATGGAAGCCGGGGATCACCTGGGCGCAAGTTCTCATTGACACCCTGTTTGCCACGAATGTGAAACCGGGGGATTTTCAGAGTATGGGGCACGACTATCGGGCTGATCTGGGGCAGGTTGTGGCGGCGGCCTTCGAACTTCCTCTTGAGGGTGATGCCGTCCTCCGACTCGATGACCGTTTGCGCCAAATCGAGATCGATAGAGCACAGCGGATCGCGGCGGAGTAGCCAAAACCGTAGAACGGCTACCATAGGCAGGTAAGTCCCGCTCTTGAGTGGTTCCCCTAGGTGAAAGGCCAGCTCCCCATGGCTCATTCCTCGTTCGTAGGCCGCGACATGGCCGTCGACCTCGGAACCGCGAACACCCTTGTGTATGTCCGTGGCCGAGGCATCGTCTTGAACGAGCCTTCCGTCGTCGCCATTAACAGCAACACGGGTGGAATTTTGGCAGTGGGATCTGAAGCGAAGCGGATGATCGGTCGCACTCCCGGAAACATCGTGGCGATTCGACCATTGAAGGACGGCGTGATCGCCGACTTCGACACCACAGAGCGCATGCTGCGCTACTTCATCCAGAAGGTGCATCGTCGTCGTCATCTGGCAAAGCCACGTCTGATCGTGTGCGTGCCCTCGGGCATCACCGGGGTTGAGCAGCGCGCAGTCAAAGACGCAGGTTATGCCGCCGGCGCCCGCAAAGTTTTCATCATCGAGGAACCGATGGCTGCTGCGATCGGTGCCGGTCTTCCTGTGCACGAGCCGATGGGAAACCTTGTCGTTGACATCGGTGGCGGTACTTCCGAAGTCGCTGTTATTTCTCTGGGCGGCATCGTGACGAGTTTGTCCGTGCGCGTTGGTGGCGATGAACTAGATAGCGCGATAATCCAATACGTCAAGAAAGAGTACTCGCTGATGCTGGGCGAGCGCACCGCTGAAGAGATCAAGATTGCCATTGGTTCGGCATTCCCGATGCCAGATGAGCCTCATGCGGAAATCCGCGGTCGAGATCTGATCACGGGTTTGCCACGCACCGTCGTTGTGTCAGCTGAGGAAATCAGGCGTGCAATTGATGAGCCGGTCAACGCGATCGTCGATGCTGTGAAGGCCACTTTGGATCGCACGCCCCCGGAGCTTTCTGGCGACATCATGGATCGCGGGATCGTGCTCACCGGAGGTGGAGCTCTCCTGCGCGGACTCGATGAGCGACTTCGCCACGAAACCGGAATGCCCATCATCATCGCTGACAACCCATTGGACTGCGTGGCGCTTGGCTCGGGCAAGTGTGTAGAGGAGTTTGACGCCCTGCAGCAGGTTCTGGTCTCCGAACCGCGTCGCTAACCAACCGCCACCATGCTGCCTCGTCGTACCCGGATCGTTCTTGCGGTCTTGGTCGTGGCATCCCTCACTTTTGTGATTCTTGACCTGCGCGGTGGAGATGGCCCCTTCTCCAGCGCTCGAGCAGCTGCCTCAGCGGTATTTGGTGGTGTGCAGCGGGCAGCCACCACGGTGTTCTCTCCCGTGATCGGTGCAAGCGACTGGTGGAGCAGACAACGGGACCAGGCTGCGCAGATCGGTGAACTCCGTGCTGAAAACGACAACTTGAAACTGCTCGTCGAAATGGGCGCAAATGATCGCGCGCGAGCAGAAGCTTTGGATGAGTTGTTGCGAGTAGCGGGGGTTGGTCGCTATCGAATCATTCCTGCAGAAGTTATTGCGGTGGGCCCGGCCCAAGGTTTCGCGTGGACGGTAACCATCGACACGGGCACCAACGATGGCATCGAACAGGACATGACGGTTATTAATGGACAGGGTCTTGTTGGCCGAGTGGTGAAGACCACTACCAATTCCTCAACGGTTGTGTTACTGGTGGATGCATCTGCCGCAGTCGGTGGGCGAATAGCGGGCTCCGATGAAATCGGCATCGTTTCTGGCACAGGCCGACAGGATTCGCTCGAGTTTCAATTGCTCGACCCGCTCGCACAATTGCGAGCCGGTGATGCCATTGTCACTTTCGGATCACGAGGTGGTCGTCCATATGCGCCTGGGCTCCCCATCGGTGAAATCGTTGACGTGAGTGGCAGTGCTGGGCAACTCACCCGAGTGGCCACCGTCAGGCCATTTGCCGACGTGTCCGCACTCAGCGTTGTTGCAGTGGTGGTGCGTCCACCGCGTGAAGACCCGCGTGATTCGGTCCTCCCGTCTGCACCCGTTGGGTCCCCGTCACTCTCGCCTTCACCACTTGCCCCGGGAGCCGAATCATCGGTGAATGAAGAGCCGGCGGCAACCCCTGAACCGACTGTCCAACTCGAAGGTCCAGCGACTCCTGTTCCGGCGGGTGAGTAGCCGATGTACTGGCGTCAAGGACTCGTCATGGCTTCAGCCATTTTCTTCGCCTTGATTCTTCAGCTTTCGGTGCTGAGCCGCTTGGGCCTTCCCGGTGCTACCCCGGATCTGCTGGTGGTGACAGTGGTGGCATTGGCTCTGGCAATGGGGCCCGCTCAGGGCGCGGTGGCCGGGTTTGCGGCTGGAGCCCTTCTCGACATCGCACCCCCATCTGACACCGTGATCGGAATCAACTCGATCGTGTATTTGGTGATCGGCTATCTAGCGGGCCTCGCCATTGATCCACGGGACCGAACCGTGCCCATCACGATCGGCATCGTGGGGTTGAGCACCGCTGGAGCAACACTGGCGACCACGGCCCTTTCCGGGCTGTTGGGCAACCCACGAGTGCTGTGGGACCAAGTCCCGAGTCTCACCTTGAGCAGCGCCCTCTACGGGGTGCTGCTGGCTCCACTCGTCGTGCCAACGATCGCCTGGATTGTGAGGCGCGTCACACCTGAGGTGGTTCTCGACAGGGTGGGAACCCCCGGATTGGGCTGAGCGTCGTACCGTCATACCTATGCGCTGGCCGGTGAGCGCGGTGTTATGCGGTCGGTCGGCACGAGATGCCAGCCCGAGAAGAAGGAGCGTGAGGCGTGAGCGAGCGTTCCAACCTACGACTCCTCGTACTGGGCGTTCTGGTGATTTCCCTACTGGGGACGATGCTCGCGCGGTTGTTTTACCTCCAGGTGCTCGAAGGCTCGGAATATCGAGCGGCTGCTGTCAACAACACTGTTCGGGAAGTCGTGGAACCGGCCGTTCGCGGACTCGTGGTGGATCAGGCAGGTCGCCCCTTGATCTCCAATCGAACCTCTCTGGTTGTCACGGTGGATCGGCAGGCGCTGCAGCGCGAGGAGGACAAAGGCGAGGCAGTGATTGCCCGTCTAGCAAAAATCCTGGACCTACCGCAAGAAAACATTGCAGATCGCTTGATGACCTGTGGATCTGAGGGTGCCAAGCCACCGCCGGTGTGCTGGAACGGATCGCCTTACCAACCGATTCCGATCGCATCCGATGTTGAGGCGCAGACAGCGCTGACCATCATGGAAAAGCGCTCCGACTTCACGGGCGTGAATGCGAAGCTCTCGGCCATTCGTGAATATCCGGCTCCGTTTAACGTCAACGCCGCCCACATCTTGGGTTACCTCGGACCCGTTACCGAAGATCAACTAGCTCAACAGGCCGGCTCAGAAGCCTGGGACAGATTGCGACGCACCGACGTGGTGGGCCGGTCTGGAGTTGAAGACTCCTACGACGCTCAACTTCGCGGCAAGCCTGGTGTGACAACCTTGGCTGTTGATACTGCAGGTCGAGTGACGGGGACCTTGGAAGAGAAGGCTCCGCAGTCAGGTGACTACCTCGTTTCTTCCATTGATGCGCACCTGCAGTCGGTAGTGGAAAAAGAACTAGTCGCGGCTGTGCAGCGTGCTCAACGCCAGGGATACGCGGGCGACTCTGCAGCAGCTGTTGTGCTAGATGTGCGAAATGGAAACGTTCTTGCAATGGCGAGCTATCCCACCTATGACCCGAATATCTGGGTTGGCGGTGTCACGCAAAAGCAGTTCAAGTCGCTCATGGAGAGTGACTCTCTGTCCTCGAATGCGATTCAGGGCCTGTTCGCTCCAGGTTCGACCTACAAGGTGGTGAGTACCGCAGCGGCCGGTCGCGAGGGGTACACGCTTTACGGTGATTACAACTGTCCAAACAAAATTAAGTTGGGAACGCAGACTTTCCGAAATTACGAATCTGCAGGCTATGGCCGGATTTCACTTGCTCGGGCACTTGAGGTGAGCTGCAACACCGTCTTCTACGGGATTGCGAACCGGATGTGGGAGCGGGCTGGCGGCAATGATGCGAACCGCAGTGCGTCTGATCCGATAGCCGAAGCAGCCACTCTGTTTGGTTTTGGCGCCAGAACCGGTATCGACCTGCCCGGCGAATCCCGCGGGCGAGTATCTGGTCGTGAGTTCAAGGCCACCAACTGGGAGGCGCAAAAAGATACGTGGTGCAAGAACGCGATTGAGGGCTACCCCGAAACTCGGAAAACTGACACAAAGTTGGCCGACTATTTCACAGCACTGGATAAAGAGAATTGCGCTGATGGATTCCGCTGGCGCGAAGGTGATGCACTCAACGCCGCAATTGGTCAGGGCGACACCATTGTCACTCCGTTGCAAATGGCAGTTGCATACGCAGCTATCGCAAATGGTGGGACCGTGTACCAACCCCGTGTGATCAAGGCCATCGTGGATTCTGAGGGTCGCACCGTTGAGAAGTTCGAGCCGGTGATCAATTCACAACTTGATGTTCCCCGATCCACCATTAATTTCTTACGAGAGTCTCTTCCTCGGGTAACCACTGATGGATCTGGCGAAACTCCATTTGCCGAGTTCCCATTGGATCAAATCCCTGTGGCTTCCAAAACTGGTTCAGCGCAGGTGACCGGCGACAAAGTCTCAACTTCTTGGTTCGCCTCGTATGCTCCTGCAAACAAACCGCGTTACGCGGTTGTCATGATGGTCACGCAAGGCGGCACCGGCTCCAAAACATCCGGGCCCGGCGTGCGCAAGATTTACGAAGCACTATTTGGGGTTAAGGGCGGTTCGGTAAATCCCGAGCAGAGCGTGCTCGTCGATGGAGTGCCCAGCAAGAAGCTCCCGACTATCCGGCCCGACGGCACTCCGGTGATGCCTAGCGGTGCTCAATCTGGATTCCCGGAAGAGCGAGAGGCTGGTTCCTAGCATGTCTGGATCTTTCGTCGCAGATTCTCCACAGGTCTCGAGCTTTCCGACCCGTGACCGAGGAATTGGTTATTGGCGCAATCTGGATTGGCTGCTACTCATCTCCGCCGCCACACTCACTTTCTTCGGTTCAGTTCTGGTGTGGTCGGCAAGCCGCGCCGACCTCGCATCCGAATCCGATCCGCAGTCATACCTCAAGCGTCACTTGATCAACATCGCGATCGCTCTCGTGCTGGGTTACCTCGCATCGCGGCTTAACTACCGGTGGTTGCGCGCTTACACGCCGGTGCTGTACGGAGCCTCCCTTGTCCTTCTACTTATGCCATTCGTGCCTGGTCTGGGAACCACCATCGCCGGTGCCCGCGCATGGATCAGCCTGCCGGGTGGTTTCACAATTCAGCCTTCAGAATTTGCCAAAATTGCAGTCATCTTGATGATCGCGGCTTTGCTTTCAGAACGACGCGACGTAGAAGAGGAACCGACGTCCAGAGATATCTTGTGGTCGATCGTGGCTGGTGCAGCGCCAATTGCCATCATCCTGGTGCAAAATGACACCGGCACCGTCCTCGTTATGGGCGCGATTGTGCTTTCCTTGATCGCAATTTCTGGTGCTCCCACCAAGTGGGTGATCGGAATGATCGGTGGGGCAGTCATCTCGATCATGCTGGCAATCCAGTTGGGTCTGCTTAAGGAGTATCAGGTTCAGCGGCTGACATCGTTTATCAATCCAGGCGATGACCTCGGAAGCGCCGCCTACAACGCGAACCAAGCCCGAATCGCTATCGGTGGCGGGGGCATACAGGGCTATGGATTATTTGCCGGACCGCAAACGCAGGGCAAGTTTGTACCGGTGAACGAAAGTGACTTTATCTTTACCGTCGTAGGTGAGGAGTTGGGCTTTGTCGGTGCGGCCCTGCTCATTGTTTTACTTGCGATCATTTTGTGGCGCGCTGCGATGATCGCGTGGCGTGCCGACGATATGTACGGGCGCCTGGTGGCATCTGGTGTGCTCGCCTGGTTCGCCTTCCAGTCTTTTGAAAACATTGGTATGACGTTGGGCATCATGCCCATTACCGGGATCCCGCTTCCCTTCGTCTCGGCCGGAGGCACCTCCATGATGACCACCTGGATAGCCATCGGTCTCCTGCAGACAGTTCGCCTACATGCGGCGAGTGATTCGCGGATCTGACCCAACTGGGTACCCTGAGAACATGACCGTTGAAGTGAACGCTGAGTTGATTGCTGAATCTTCGCGCACCCGCGACGGGGCAAGTGTTTTTGATCGGCTAGAACGACTGCTGCCTCTCGTGAGCAAGCCCATCCAGTACGTGGGCGGTGAAGTCAACGCCGTTCACACTGATTGGGAATCAGCTGATGTGCGCTGGGCGATCATGTACCCCGATGCCTACGAGGTGGGCGCACCAAACCAAGGCGTGCAGATTCTCTACGAAGTGATCAACGAGCGCCCCGATGCGTTAGCCGAGCGAACCTATGCGGTGTGGCCAGATCTCGAGGCCTTGATGCGCGAGCACGGTGTTCCACAGTTCACCGTTGATGGCCATCGGCCGGTCGGCGATTTCGACGTCTTGGGTTTGTCTTTTAGCACCGAACTTGGTTACACAAACATGCTCACCGCCATCGATCTGGCGGGGATTCCATTGCACGCGGTAGACCGCACCATCGATCATCCGATCGTGCTGGCCGGCGGTCATGCTGCATTCAATCCGGAAACAATCTCGGATTTCATTGATGCAGCGGTTCTAGGTGATGGTGAAGAAGCAGTGCTCCTCATCACCGACATCATCAAAGAATGGAAGTTGACTGGTCGACCAGACGGCCGGATCGGACTTCTCCAGCAATTAGCGAAAACCGGAGTTGTCTATATTCCGCAGTTCTATGACGTTGAGTACTTGCCCGATGGTCGCATCATGCGCGTCACGCCGAATCACGCTGAAGTGCCGTGGCGGGTGCGCAAGTTCACGCTGATGGATCTTGATGCGTGGCCGTACCCCAAGGCCCCGCTCGTGCCTCTCGCAGAGACCGTGCACGAGCGCATGAGCGTAGAAATCTTCCGTGGCTGCACGCGCGGTTGCCGTTTTTGTCAGGCTGGCATGATCACGAGGCCGGTCCGCGAGCGAAGCATCACCGGAATTGCCGAGATGGTGCAGAACGGTTTGGAAAAGACCGGCTATGAAGAAGTTGGTTTGCTGTCGCTGTCCAGCGCTGATCACTCAGAGATTGCCGACGTTGCCCGCAACCTGGCAGATCGCTACGAGGATTCACAAACCTCCCTGTCCTTGCCGAGCACGCGCGTCGATGCGTTCAACGTCGATCTTGCTAACGAACTCTCGCGCAATGGGCGCCGAAGCGGCTTGACGTTCGCACCTGAGGGTGGCAGCGAGCGGATGCGCAAGGTGATTAATAAGCAGGTCACCGAAGAGGATCTGATCCGCACCGTCACAACCGCTTACGCCGCAGGTTGGCGCCAGGTGAAGTTGTACTTCATGTGCGGCCTGCCTACCGAAACCGACGACGATGTTCTGCAGATCGCCACGCTTGCCCGTGAAGTGATCAAGGCCGGGCGAGCGGTCACCGGTCGGCGCGACATCAAATGCACTGTGTCTATCGGTGGATTTGTGCCAAAGCCGCACACACCCTTCCAGTGGGCCGCGCAACTCGACCACGAATCGACCGACTCGCGTCTACACAAGCTTCGCGACGCGATTCGTCAAGACCGTGAATACGGCAAGGCGATTGGTCTGCGCTATCACGATGGCAAGCCGGGAATCGTTGAGGGTTTGCTCTCGCGCGGAGATCGTCGAGTGGGCCGAGTCATTGAAGAGGTGTGGCGCCAGGGTGCCCGTTTTGATGGCTGGTCTGAGCACTTCGACTACGAGCGTTGGATGGCAGCTGCGCAGGTTGGTCTTGCAGGAACCGATGTTGACGTCGACTGGTACACGATTCGTGAACGTCAGCAAAACGAAGTACTGCCCTGGGACCATTTGGATTCGGGCCTTGACAGCGAATGGTTGTGGGAGGACTGGCAAGACGCGCTGGAAGAAGTGGCCGTCGATGATTGCCGTTGGACGCCATGCTTCGACTGTGGTGTGTGCGATCAAATGAGCACGCAGATCGAGATTGGGCCAACAGGCGTTGTCGATTTGCCGATGCCTGTGGTGAGCCGTCCCTCGTTCGTTGCAACTGGTGGCGGTGCGTGAGCAGGCAGGCACCGGTACGGGATTTCGCGCCCACAGTTCAGCGCCTCCGGATTCGCTACGCCAAGCGTGGGCGACTGCGCTTCACGAGTCACCGTGACTTTCAACGTGCTCTCGAGCGGGCGATCAGGCGGGCCGGCGTGCCGGTCGCGTTTAGTACCGGCTTTTCACCGCACCCAAAGATCTCGTATTCCAACTCAGCACCGACCGGCGCTGCCAGCGAGGCTGAGTATGTCGAGATCGGGGTGACGGTTGAGTGTGACCCTGGGCTGGTGGCAACTGCCCTCGATTCGGCTCTCCCTCCGGGATTAGACATCGTCGACGTGGTCGTTGCCTCCTCATCGGACTTTGCCGCTCGACTCGAGGCCAGCAGGTGGCGCATCGAACTCCCCGAAGCTGACCGAGCCCAGGTTGAGGCGGCCGTAACTGCCTTTCTGGCGGCTGAGGAGGTCGAGGTCCAGCGCCTGATGAAGTCGGGGATGCGAACCTTTGATGCCCGTTCCGCGGTGGCTGAGGCATTTCTCGTGCCCGAATCCGAGTCCGGAGCGGCAGGGGCGCCCGAACCGCAGGGGTGTGTCATACTCGAACTGGTCGTCCGACACACAACCCCGTCGGTTCGACCCGATGACGTTCTATCCGCACTGCGGCGAGTAGCCGACCTCGTGCCGCCAGCACCCCCCAGGGTGACCCGGCTGGCACAGGGGCCGCTCGACCCAGTGACCTGCAAGGTCAACGATCCATTTGAACCTGACCGAGCTGGAGTCGAATAGCCATCGGTGAACATCGGTGATGCCCGCTAACTAGCCCGCTCACCGCGTTCACAACTTCAGTCTTGATGCACGAGGGCGGCGCCGCTTAGGTTCCCCCCGCGCATCCGAACCGCGCGGTGTGGTCATACGTGCCAGCTGCGCTCGATAGGAGTGCGACCCATGGTCGACAACAAAGAATCCCCTGATCAACCCGTCACACGGCCGCGTCGTCGGGCCGCTGCCCGTCCCGCTGGCCCGCCACCGGCTGTGACGCCAGCGGCAGCCATCTCAGTCGTCCGGGATGCAGCCGTCGAGAGCGCAAGCACTGCTAATCAGAAGGCTGCGCCAAAGAAGGCCAGCCGCAAGAAGGCCGCCACGCCCGAGAAGAAGGCGCCGGAAAAGAACGCACCGGAAAAGAACGCGCCGGAGAAAAAGGCGGCCAAGAAGGCCACCAAGAAATCCGCGAAGTCGGCAGAGAAAGAGACTTCTGTCGCGCAGGCGAAGGCTGAAGCAGCACCCGTCGCCAAGGCCACGGCATTCTCAGCGCCGCTGTTCCAGGCACCAGAGGTGGTCGAGACCGCACCCCGCTCCACCGGCCGTTCACGTCGTTCACCGGGAAAGTCGGATGTAGTCGCAGAATCCGAAGAGACCACGTCGGCATCCCCCGAGGCCGCTGCTGACTCCGTTGACGGTGAATCGGACGCTGACGCTGATCGCCGTCGTCGCCGCAGGCGGGGTGGTCGTGGTCGTAAGCGCCGCACCGAAGGCGATGTGGCCACCACTGAAGACGGTGAAACGAGTTCAGATTCAGCTGACGAGGAAGGGGAGGGCGCCGAAGATTCCGAGGAGTCGGAAACGTCAGATGCCACGAAACGTCGTCGTCGCCGCCGCAGGCGCGGTGCCGATGGCGATCTTGAGCTGTCACCGGATGACCCGCCCAACACTGTGGTCAAGGTGCGCGAGCCCCGGACCAAGGCCACTGAAGACGCTGGTTCGATGCGTGGATCCACGCGCCTTGAGGCCAAGAAGCAGCGGAGAAGAGAAGGCCGCGAAGCTGGTCGTCGCCGGGCACCCATCCTTTCTGAGGCCGAGTTCCTCGCTCGTCGCGAGTCGATCGAACGGGTAATGGCGGTTCGTCAAAGTGGTGATCGCACCCAAATCGCCGTTCTCGAAGATGGCGTTCTCGTCGAGCACTACGTCACGCGTGGATCATCATCTTCGATGGTGGGCAACGTGTACCTCGGTCGCGTGCAAAACGTGCTGCCGAGTATGGAAGCAGCCTTCGTCGATATCGGTCGTGGCCGCAATGCTGTTCTATATGCCGGCGAAGTCAATTGGGATGCAGCCGGTCTGGATGGTCAACCCAAGCGCATTGAATTCGCACTGAAGTCCGGTGATCCGGTGCTTGTGCAAGTGACGAAGGATCCGGTCGGACAAAAGGGTGCGCGCCTGACGAGTCAGATTTCCTTGCCCGGACGTTTCTTGGTCTACGTTCCTGATGGTTCGATGACCGGCATCAGCCGGAAGCTGCCTGACACTGAGCGTTCCCGCCTGAAGTCCATTCTCAAGCGCGTTATGCCAGAAGAGGCGGGCGTGATTGTTCGCACCGCTGCGGAAGGCGCACCTGAGGATGCGCTTGAGCAAGATGTTGAGCGCTTGCAGGCACTGTGGAAAGACATTTCCGACGCAACCGTGAGTGCAACACCTCCCACATTGTTGTACGGAGAACCAGATCTGGCCATCAAGGTGGTCCGTGACATTTTCAATGAAGACGTCACCAAGTTGATCGTGTCGGGATCCTCGGCATGGACCACCATTGATGCCTACATCAGCGCGGTCGCACCGGATCTGCTTGACCGTCTTGAAAACTGGGTGTCACCAGAGGAGATCTTCGCGCACTTCCGTGTCGAAGAGCAGTTGATGAAAGCACTTGATCGCAAGGTGTACCTGCCCTCTGGTGGATCACTCGTGATAGATCGCACTGAGGCGATGACAGTGGTCGACGTCAACACCGGAAAATTCACCGGTGCGGGCGGCAACCTCGAACAGACCGTCACCAAGAACAACCTCGAAGCAGCAGAGGAAATCGTGCGCCAACTTAGGCTCCGCGATATCGGCGGCATCATCGTTGTCGACTTCATCGACATGGTGTTGGAGAGCAACCGCGATTCGGTGCTACGCCGGTTGGTCGAATGCCTCGGGCGAGATCGCACCAAACATCAGGTGGCAGAGGTCACCTCGCTCGGTTTGGTGCAGATGACTCGCAAGCGCATCGGGTCAGGACTCATTGAATCCTTCTCGGAGAACTGTGAGGCCTGTAACGGCCGAGGCATCAAGGTTTCTCTGGCCAGCGACCCACATGACCATGTGGTGCCGCGCAGCCGTAAGCCGGCTGGGGTGGTCGATCCGGCCGAGGTGGCAGCCCGCGCTCTGAGCACCGCACCGGGGATTCTCCCCTCTGACGAGGAGGTCGGGGAAGAGATCGTCGACGAGATCATCGACGAGATCATCGGCCTTGAGACCTACGAGACCGCCGCCGAGCAGCCAGCCGGTGATGGTCCCGATGAGGCCGCGGAGGAGGCGGTTTGACCCTGCCGCGGCAGGTTCCGTACTCTTGACCCTTGCGCCTCTAAAAAAGGTGCCCCCGTATCCACTGATGAGGAGTTCGTCGTGTACGCCATTGTCCGAGCCGGCGGTCGCCAGGAGAAGGTTGCCGTGGGCGACATCGTGGTCATGGACCGTGTTCAAGGCAAGCCAGGCAGTGCAGTTTCCCTGCCTGCTGTCCTCGTCGTTGACGGTTCCTCTGTCACCACTGAAGCCAAAGCACTCGCTGCATACTCCGTGACCGCAGAAATCCTCGACCATCGTCGTGGTCCAAAGATCGACATCTTGAAGTACAAGAACAAGACCGGCTACCGCCGCCGCATGGGGCATCGTTCCGAGCTCACCGCGGTCAAGGTCACCGGCATTACGGCAGGGAAGTGACTCATGGCGCATAAGAAAGGTGCTTCGAGCACCCGCAACGGCCGCGACAGCAACGCCCAGCGTTTGGGTGTCAAGCGTTACGCAGGCCAACTGGTCAGCGCAGGCGAGATCTTGATCCGTCAGCGCGGCACACATTTCCACCCGGGCCAGAACGTCGGACGCGGTGGCGATGACACCCTGTTCGCCCTCGAAGCCGGCACAGTCGAATTCGGTACCCGTCGCGGCCGCAAGGTCGTCAACATCGTCGCAGGCGAGTAGTTCGCCAATTCGTGACATGCAGACGTGACACGCACGTATTGCGAGAGGGCGGGCCGAGTGGCCCGCCTTTTTGCATTCAAACCAAAGAAAATGAGCAAGAGTTTTTAACGAGGAGGTGCTGCGATGACGAGTTTCGTTGACCGCGTCATTGTGCACGCGTCCGGCGGTAACGGTGGTCACGGCTGCGCCTCTATTCACCGAGAGAAGTTCAAGCCACTCGGTGGACCAGATGGTGGCAACGGTGGCCGCGGCGGCGATGTGATTGCCGTTGTTGATCCGCAGGTGACCACGCTGCTCGAGTTCCATCACGGTCCGCACCGCAAAGCCAACAACGGTAAGCCTGGTCACGGTGGGCACCGCAGCGGCGCGGAGGCCGAAGACATCGTGCTGCGGGTGCCCAGCGGAACAGTGATCACCACACCTGAGGGTGAGATGCTCGCCGACCTGGTCAACCCGGGTGAAACTTTCATGATTGCTCGTGGTGGCCGTGGCGGCCTCGGCAATGCCGCGCTTGCATCTCCCCGCCGCAAAGCTCCTGGTTTCGCACTGCTCGGTGAGCCAGGTGATAGCCGCGATGTGATCTTGGAATTTAAGTCGGTGGCAGATGTAGCACTCGTGGGTTACCCGAGTGCGGGTAAGTCCAGTCTGATCGCCGCGCTTTCTGCTGCCCGCCCCAAGATTGCCGATTACCCGTTCACCACGCTGGTGCCAAACCTTGGCGTGGTCAGCGCGGGCGACGTGGTCTACACCGTGGCTGACGTCCCCGGCCTCATCCCTGGAGCCAGTCAAGGCAAGGGACTGGGCCTTGAGTTCCTCAGGCACGTGGAGCGGTGCAGCGTCATAGTGCACGTCGTTGACTGCGCCACCATGGAACCAGGCCGGGATCCGCTCGATGATCTCGATGTGATTGAAGCCGAACTCAAGTCATACGGCGGTCTTGCTGATCGTCCCCGCCTCGTGGCCTTGAACAAGATGGATATTCCCGATGCTCGGGTCATGGCCGAACTTGTGCGGCCGGGGCTAGAGGAGCGCGGTCACAAAGTTTTTGAGATCTCGGCAGTCACCCATGAAGGGCTGCGGCCGCTCTCCTTTGCCATGGCTGAACTTGTCAAGACGGCCCGCGCAGACCTCGCTCCGCTCGACATGGCGCGCATCGTTATCTCGCCCAAGCCGGTTAACGAGGTTGGCTTTGTCGTTGTTGTAGAAGACGACGGTTTCCGGGTGCGGGGTGAACGGCCCGAACGCTGGGTCCGGCAAACCGATTTCGGCAATGAAGAGGCCGTTGGTTACCTCGCCGATCGACTCGCGCGCCTAGGTGTTGAAGACGAACTGGTCGCCAAGGGTGCACTGCCTGGATGTTCGGTGATGATCGGACCAGAAGATAACGCCGTGGTATTCGATTGGCATCCCACGATCCTCGCGGGGGCCGGGCCTAACCAAGGTCCGCGCGGAACCGACGTGCGCGTGGATCTTCTTCAACGAGACAGTGTGGACGAGTAATGACGGCGCGTCGACGAATCGCAGAAGCCGAGCGCATCGTCATCAAGGTCGGCTCATCCTCGCTCACCTCAGCAGGTGGTGGTCTCGATGTTGCTCGTTTGGATCACCTCGTTTCCCTGGTCGCTGAACGAATTTCCCGAGGAACCCAAGTCGTGTTGGTCTCAAGTGGTGCTATCGCCGCGGGCTTTCCGATTCTTGGTCTCTCTTCTCGTCCGCGCGATCTTCCGACCCAGCAGGCAGCCGCCAGTGTGGGTCAAGGTCGCTTGGTCTCGCATTACACGCAGGCCTTTGAACGCGCGGGAATTTCCGTGGGCCAGGTTTTGCTGACGTCCGACGACGTCACTCGCCGAAGTCACTACAAAAATGCGCAGCAGACTTTCTTTCGCCTGCTCGACCTTGGCGTGGTTCCGATCGTGAATGAAAACGACACGGTTGCAACCGATGAGATTCGACTTGGTGACAACGACCGCCTGGCTGCCCTCGTTGCCCACGTGGTGCAGGCGCAGGCCCTGATCTTGCTGTCCGATGTGGATGGGCTCTACGACGGCCCGCCAGATCGGGCCGGGGCTCAACTAATCTCGGAAGTGCGTGATTCCTCTGATCTCGATGGTGTTCGGATCGGTGGTGTAGGTGCTGCCGGAGTTGGTCTTGGTGGCATGACCACAAAGGTTCAAGCTGCTCGCATCGCGAACGCTGCAGGCATTCCTGTGCTTCTCGCCTCAGCGGCTAACGCCGAAATCGCACTCACCGATGCCGAAACGGGAACGGTGTTTCACCCCACCGCTGAGCGCTCCTCGACTCGGATGTTGTGGCTGGCGCACGCCACCACCCCGAGCGGATCGTTGGTGCTTGATCCTGGCGCGGTTGCCGCGGTGGTCGACCGGAGGATGTCCCTACTTCCAGCCGGCATCACTGCGGTTACCGGAATCTTTATTTCTGGGGATCCCGTCGACTTATTAGACGAAAGTGGCAACACGGTGGCCCGAGGTTTGGTGAACTTTGACTCAGGTGAGTTGCCACAACTCATTGGCAGGTCCACCAAGGACCTGGCTCGGGAGCGCGGACCTGCGTATGAACGCGAGGTTGTCCATCGTGACGATCTGGTGATCATGACCTAGTAGGCCATTTTTGGGCTGGGCGGAAAGGGCACACGGAATGTCAACAGCCCCTATTTCGTTGAGTGAGCATCGAGCATCGCGCGCAGCACGGGCGCCAGAGGCCCCTTGCATGTGGCATGTGACCCTGACTGTTGCCGGTCCAACTGTTGATCAGGGGGATATCAAAGCGGGTCTTGAACGCTTGAGTTTCGAGCATCCTTTCCTACTGTCCGGTCGATTCACATGTGACCGCGCTGAGGTCCGCTACTGGGAAGAGGCTGCATCGGCTGCCGACGTGAGTGCGATGGCGTTGGGTTTGTGGACTGAACATCGGATGAGTGCCCACCTGCCCGAATGGGAAGTGGTAGGGGTAGAGATCGTCGATCAAGAGACTTTCCGCCGCCGCGGCCGCTATGGTCACGACCAGCCCGGCCTGGTGGGCATCGGGCGCGTGCTCCCGTTTTGAGGGGTACCGTCCTCATGTGCCGAGCGATCTGAGTCCTGAACTGGGTGAACTCTCTGCCATGGTTGCCAACGGTGGCGTTGCGGTGCTCAGTGGTGCCGGAATTTCGACGCAGTCGGGGATCCCTGACTACCGCGGGCCCAGCGGTGCTGCGATGCGTAAACACGCGCCCATGACGTTTCAGACATTCACGAGGGATCCGATTGCGCGGCGTAGGTACTGGGCGCGCGGATTCCTCGGTTGGCGGCAGATCGAAAATGCCAAGCCCAACCCGGGCCACCTGGCTGTTGCTGTGCTCGAGCGTGCTGGATTCGTTTCCGGCGTGATAACCCAGAACGTCGACGGTTTGCATTCAGAGGCCGGCTCGGTGAGCACGATTGATCTCCATGGCCGTCTCGACCGCGTGGTGTGTCTTGACTGCCGAGTTGTTGTTCCCCGAGATGATGTTCACGATCGCATCCGAGCCGCCAACTCGGAATGGCGAGCGGTCGCCACTGCAATCAATCCTGATGGTGATGTGGATGTACCAGAGGATCAACTCGATGAGTTTGTGGTAGTGGATTGTGCATCGTGTGGGGGAGTCTTAAAACCCGATGTGGTCTATTTCGGGGAGCAGGTTCCGACCGATCGAGTGGCAGCGGCTTTCGACCTGATGGAGTCGGCCACAGCGCTCATGGTGCTCGGCTCCAGCCTGCAGGTTTATTCCGGGCGCAGGTTTGTGCTGCGGGCTTCGGCGCGGGGGATTCCCGTAGCAATTGTGAACGACGGAGAAACTAAGGCTGATGATCTGGCCACCATTCGCATTCACGGCGAGCTCTCACAGGTTTTGGGTCTTGTGGTCGGGCAGGTCGAGACAGCTATCTCGGCGTAGGCTCATCCCCATGGTTGCTGACACGGTGGTAGACGAACGGGTTCTGGTGTACGACTGCGCTCGGCGAGCAAGAACTGCTGCCCGTGCCCTACGGGTCCTGACCCGGGAAGCCAAAGACAACGCCCTGCTCGCTATCGCTGATGCGCTTGTTGCGGCTACGGATGCGATAACTCTGGAAAACCGTTCAGACATCGAACGGGCAATTGCGAATGGCACCTCGCCTGCGCTGATTGATCGACTGACTCTTGATGCCCCACGGATTGCCGCAATCGCGCAAGCAGTGCGGGAGGTTGCGGCCCTGCCCGATCCCGTGGGTGAGGTGGTGCGCGGGTACACCCTGCCCAACGGTTTGCAGGTGCGTCAGGTGCGGGTGCCCCTCGGTGTGGTCGGCATGATCTACGAGGCCCGTCCCAACGTCACGGTCGACGCAGCTGCGCTGTGCCTGAAGAGTGGTAACGCTGCTCTCTTACGCGGGTCATCATCTGCTGCCGCAACTAACGCTGCCCTGGCCGACGTGATGCGTGCCGCATTGGTCAGCGTGGGGGTGCCGGCTGATTGCGTACAACTTGTGCCCGGCGACACCCACGATTCGGTGAAGCACTTGATGACTGCTCGCGGTCTGGTCGATGTGCTCATACCGCGGGGTGGTGAATCCTTGATCCGAAGCGTCGTTGAAAACTCCACGGTCCCGGTCATCGAAACCGGTGTGGGGAATTGCCATGTATACGTCGATCGTGATGCAGACATCGAAAAAGCGATCAAGATTGTGCTCAACAGCAAAGCGCAGCGGGTGAGTGTCTGCAACGCCGCTGAGACGCTCCTTGTGCATCGCGATATTGCCGACGAATTTCTTCCTCGCATGCTCGATGCACTCAAGGCTGCCGGGGTAACAATCCACGGTGATGATCGCTTTGCTCTGCATGCTTCTTCTTCGGGTATTGGCTTTGCGCCAGTCACCGACGAGGATTGGGCTGCCGAGTACTACTCGCTCGATCTCGCCGCCGGCATCGTCGACACGATTGACGATGCGATTTCCCACATTCAAACCTGGTCATCCGGGCATACCGAAGCCATCGTCACCGACAGCCAATCGGCGGCCGCCTACTTTGTTGCCAATATCGACTCAGCTGCCGTGATGGTAAATGCCTCAACCCGGTTCACCGACGGTGGCGAATTCGGATTCGGTGCCGAGATCGGCATCTCGACGCAAAAACTGCACGCGCGCGGCCCCATGGGGCTCACCGAACTCACCACCACCACCTATGTGGTGACCGGTGATGGTCACATAAGATCGTAAGAAGTCAAAAGATCCACAGAAGACGGAGAAGGGCAGAAAACGATGAGCGGAGTTATTGCCTCGGTTCTCGCGAGTGAGGCATCTGGCGGCGGCGATGTTGTGTCCCCGTACGTTTTTGGCGCTTTTGGCTTCGCTGCCCTCGTCGGACTGCTCATCATCACCGTGATGATCAACGTCGACCGCTGATCGATCCTGCATGCACCTGCGCATCGGGGTAATGGGCGGCACTTTTGACCCGATCCATCATGGCCACCTCGTTGCAGCCTCTGAAGTTGCATACCGATTCTCACTTGACTCAATCATTTTCACTCCCGCAGGCGAGCCCTGGCACAAAGCCGAGCACACCCCAGCCGGGGGAGAAGAGCGCTATCTCATGGCCGTGGCGGCCACCGCAAACGATCCGCGTTTCGAGGTGAGTCGAGTCGATATCGAACGGCCAGGTCCCACCTACACCGTCGACACCATCGCTGATCTTCAGAAAGCATTCGCATCGACCCAACCCCATGACACCGCCGAATGGTTTTTCATCACTGGTGCCGATGCTCTGGCCGGGGTGAATGGTTGGCGGGATCCGCAGCATCTGCTGGAGAGTGTGCACCTGATTGGTGTCACTCGGCCAGGGCATGTACTCATTGATCCGGGCCTTCCCGAAGGTGCGTTTAGTCTGGTGGAGATACCGGCGCTGGCAATTTCCAGTACCGACATCAGATCGCGGGTGGCAACTGGTGCTCCGATCGGCTACTTAGTGCCGGATGCTGTTGAACACTTGATCGCTAAATTCGAGCTCTATCAACCCACCAGCGGAAAGCAGGCTCATGCCGGCATCGGATGAAGCAGTAGCGCTAGCCATCGCAGCAGCAGAGGCAGCGGCAGACAAGCTCGCCACCGACATCATTGCGATCGATGTCAGCGAGCAGTTAGTGATCACGGATGTATTCGTGATGTGCAGTGCGGCTAACGAACGCCAAGTCAACGCAGTTGTCGATGCAGTAGAAGATCGCCTCCGCGAAATGGGCTCGAAGCCGCTTCGTCGCGAAGGTCAGCCCGAGAACAAATGGGTATTGATCGACTTTGGAGATGTGGTGGTCCATGTGCAGTTAGCGGAAGAGCGCATTCACTATGCCATCGAGCGGCTATGGAAAGACTGCCCGATGATCGCCCTGCCTGAAGAGGTTCGGATCCACGAGTCATGAGCAAAAGGGAATCATCAAGTTCCCGCAGCATTGTTCTGTGGCGTCATGGTCGCACTGAATGGAACGCGCAACAACGCTTCCAAGGTCAAACAGATATTCCTCTGGACGAGGTAGGTCTTGAGCAGGCGGTGCGGGCAGCAGAACAGCTCGCACTTCTGCACCCGGACCTCATCATCTCCTCCGACCTCATGCGGGCTCGAATCACCGCTGAGCAATTAGCGATCAGGTCGGGCCTACCCGTGACCGAGAACGCAGACCTTCGTGAAACTTTCGCGGGGGAGTGGGAGGGCCTCGATCGCCCGACCCTGCTCGAACGTCACTCTGAAGAGCTGGCCCGCTGGTCGGCTATGTCTGATGTGCGCCCCGGCGGTGGGGAGACCCGCATCGAGGTTGCCGATCGCATGGTTCGGGCAATTCGAGCCGCGCTTGCTGGTGTGCGCCCCGGTGGCACGTTGGTGGTGGTGACCCACGGCGGTGCGGCCCGAGCGGCGATTGGCGCACTCTTGGAATTGCCCACAGATTCCTGGGCATGCCTCGGGGTACTGAGCAACTGCGCATGGTCCGTGCTGACCGAAAACGCCACCGAGTACGGCCCCGCATGGCGTCTCCAGGAGTACAACGCCGGCTCGCTGCCGGCGCCCGCCTTGGCAGATGACCGCTGATCGGTAACCCGTGAGGTGAGCGATATGCTTCCCTCTCCCGCGCGTTAAGCGCATCGGGGCTGTGGCGCAGCTGGTAGCGCACCTGCATGGCATGCAGGGGGTCAGGGGTTCGAGTCCCCTCAGCTCCACTTTTTT
>JANQZS010000048.1:0-3710 GCA_030728405.1 Candidatus Nanopelagicales bacterium
CGTAGGGCCCGACTGCTCGGGGCGTCCAGAATTTGCAAGGCAGTGAACGTCTCTTTGGATGACCGGAGGACTTGTGGCACCCTGAACACGTCCTTACTGTTTCTTGCCAATCTAATTGTTACCCTGCATTGAACTTGATCATCCGAAAACCGCTACGGGCCAGTGCCACTGATTTCTAATTCGATGGCATGGGCCGTGGCTCTGAGCCCGGCCACCCACTCAGGAATGTGTACCGGATCAAATCGCACACTCGGCATGGACATAGACAGACCCGCAATTGCTACTCCGACCCGATTCCGAATGGGAACGCCGATGGCAACTACGCCGCGTTCTGCCAAACCCTGAGTTACTGCGAAGCCTTGCTTTCTGATCCTTTGCAGGTCACGATGCAAGCGCTCAAGATCTGGTCGCTGGTCGGGACGATCACTGAACCGGTCCAATGAATATAGGGATTCAACCTGTTCGCTGTTCAATTGGGCCAACAGAACAAGCCCTCCCGTAACTAGATGCGTAGGAAAGGCCATTCCTTCGCGGTTGCCTACGCGAAGTTCCTGAGTGCACTCCACTGAAGCGATGAAGCGCGCGGTATCTCCAGTGCGAATGATTAGATTGAGTGACTCATCGACGTCATCGACCATTGTCGCCATGTGAGAAAGAGCCACCGCTCTGAGTCGAGATGTCTCAGACTTCGAGTGAACTGCAATCTCGAGCACAGGCCCGGCGAGATACTCGCGCTGCTCGATCTGCACCGCAAAGTCCCGGTAGACGAGCATCGCCAGAAGTCGGTGGGCAGTTGATCGCGCCACATTGAGGCGCTCCGCCGCTTCCGTAACTGACAGTCCGCCCTCAAGCTGGAGAATCGCAGCCAGTCGAAGGGCATGGTCGACACTGCTTATGGCGTAGGGAGGTCGCTCCTTGGCCGGGCGGTTCACACAGACAGTCTATCAATTCGTTCCGCAGTGCAGAATTCTCTAGCCTTTAGAACAGAAAGGCGAGACACTAACGTTGTGACCAATGAAAAATCTCCTGTTCGTCTGACCGCCGTAGATAAACCTGGGCAACCACTCGTGTCCCCTGAGCTCGAGGAGCTCTACCGAGGATTCGAGAAGGAGATGTTGGTTCCCCTGTGGATCGAGATCAGTGGGCTCATGCCCCAACATCCCCAGTCAAAGGCCCAGCCGCACCTCTGGCGCTGGAACGATATTTTGCCACTCGCCGAGCGCTCGGGAGATTTAGTCCCCGTGGGTCGTGGTGGCGAGAGGCGAGCAATTGCCTTGGCTAATCCGTCCCTAGGCGGTCGGCCTTTCGTGAGCCCTACGCTGTGGGCGGCCATCCAGTACTTGATGCCCGGGGAGAATGCGCCAGAGCACCGTCACACCCAGCACGCATTTCGCTTCGTCGTCGAGGGCGAAGGAGTTTGGACCGTAGTGGGACGCGATCCGGTGCCGATGCGCCGCGGCGATTTCCTACCGCAGGCCGGATGGAACTGGCATGCCCATCACAATGCAACCGAATCCCCAATGGCCTGGATAGATGGTCTTGACATTCCTTTCCAATACGAAACGGAGTCACAGTTCTTCGAATTTGGCCGGGATGAGATCAGCGATGCGGAGCGCACCACGCCAGAGCGCTCTCGATCTCAGATGCTCTGGGGCCACCCAGGTTTGACTCCGATTGGTGCTATCCCTGCAGCGCCTGGAACGCCACTGCTTTCGTACCGATGGGAGCACACCGACCAAGCGTTGTCTGACCAGCTCGAACTCGAAAGACTCGGTTTTGACGGCGTCGTAGAACCAGGTCATGCTGCGGTTCGCTTCACCAATCCGATCGGCGGGGGTGATGTACTGCCAACCATCCGTGCTGAGTTCCATCGCATTCGCCGCGGCGCTGAAACCGCGCCTCGTAGGGAGGTCGGCTCGTCGGTCTACCAAGTGTTCGATGGATCGGGAGTAATCTCGGTGGGCACAGAAAAGTGGAGCGTAGGCCGCGGCGACTTATTTGTGGTTCCGTCCTGGCAGGAGTTCACTGCAAAGTCGGAGGCTGGTAGTACTGACTCTGATTCGGGTGGCCTTGATCTCTTTCGCTTCAGCGATGCCCCGATCTTCGAGGCTCTGAACCTACACCGCGCATCCAACTAATCCCACATGCTGTCTACTCCACATAACTAAAGGATCTAACTACACGATGAGGTAACCCACATGAAGCTAGCCACCGCCCGTATTGAGGGATCGACCCGCGCCGTTCGAGTTGAAGGCGACGCGCTCATAGATCTCGGCCACGCCGATCTTGGCGAACTACTTGCACGCCCAGACTGGAAGAATTACGCGGCGACCACTCAGGGAGCTAGCTACCCAATCGAGGGTACTGAGTTCGCGACTCTCATTTCACGTCCGTCCAAAGTGGTCTGTGTCGGCCTGAACTATCGCAATCACATCACCGAGATGGGTCGCGATCTTCCTGAGCATCCGACCTTATTCTCTAAGTTCTCCGACACCCTGATCGGTGCGACTGACGACATCATGCGTCCCGCCGAGACTGATTCATTCGACTGGGAGGTCGAGCTCGCAGTTGTTATCGGCACTACCGTGCGACGTGCGAGTACGAAGCAGGCGGAGGAAGCCATCGCTGGGTTCAGCGTGCTCAATGACATCACTTGCCGAGACTGGCAGTTTCGCACCCGTGAATGGTTGCAAGGAAAGAATTGGGACTCAACTACTCCGGTGGGCCCGTACCTAGTCACCCCCGACGAGCTTCCCGGCGGCGTCCGACCAAAGGTCGATGTCAGCCTTAGTGTCGATGGTGCTGTCATGCAATCAGACAACACCGGTGACCTGCTCTTCGATCCTGTTTACCTTGTCGAGTACATCTCCAAGATGATCCGTCTCAACCCCGGTGACATCATCGCCACAGGAACTCCGGGCGGAGTTGGGCATGCCCGCAAGCCCGAGGTGTATCTGCACGGTGGCGAATTCGTCGTGGCAGAGATTGCGGGAATCGGCGCGCTAGCAAACCATGTCCGGGCGGATGCCTCCTAATGGCTCGCACTCTTGAACAGTCGCGGCAGTGGATGCAGATCGGGTCGGATCTCGTAGCTGATGCCTTGGCAAATTTCGACGAGCGGGATTTCGCAGTCGAATCCCAACTGCCCGGGTGGACACGCAAGCACCTGATCGCGCACCTAGCAGCCAACGGCGATGCCATCGGAAATCTCATTCACTGGGCCGCGACAGGCGAAGTCACGCCGATGTATTCCTCGCCGGAGGCGCGCGCCACTGACATCGAGATCGGAAGTCGCAAGTCCGGTAGCGAACTCACACTCTGGTTCGGTGAGTCGGCTGCCAAGCTCAATGCGGGAATGAGCGCACTCACGGCTGAGCAATGGGGAAACGAAATCGTCACTGCGCAGGGCCGAACCGTCCCGGCATCCGAAACGCCGTGGATGCGATCACGCGAAGTTATGATTCATGCCGTAGATCTTGATGCAGGTATTGAGTTCGACGATCTACCAGAGGAATTCCTACGCGCCCTCTGCGACGACATCGTCACCAAGCGAGCAGGTATCACTGGCTCCACAGCCATAACTCTCGTCAGTGAAACTTCTGATGAATGGGCACTTCCCGGCTCTGGCGATGCCGTACAGGTCACCGGTTCACTTGCAGCAATCGCCGCGTATCTAGCTGGACGCCAGTACTCCGGGCTCACTGCGTCGA
>JANQZS010000048.1:3720-5699 GCA_030728405.1 Candidatus Nanopelagicales bacterium
GCATCACGTAGTCCATGCTAGGAATTACCAAGTACGGACAGTACTCAAACAATGCACTACTTTCGTTATCACAGACGCTGCACCGTCTCCTCGCCTACAAGATTGCGGAGACCATGACACAGACAATTGAGGAAGTCCCCCTCATCCCAGACATGCCCCATCCTGTTGCAGAGTGGAGTAATTTCATCGCACGCGCGTCAGCCTGCGGACCCATGTTTAGGTTTCTGCTCAACGGTGAGGAAGCGCTGTGGCTCAATGATCCAACCTTGATGCGAATGCTCCTAAAGGCGCCTTTCTCGGAAGTAGGAGTAGGCCCGCTGATTAAGGGATTCGAGTCCGCGGGAGGGCTCGGCTTCGCAATCACTGTGAACTACAGTGATTCTTGGCGACCTCGCCATCACGTACTGCAACGTCCGCTTTCTCATCGCGGCGTGAGGGAGTTAGGGCCACTACTTCACGAGTCCTTGCGCACATCACTCGCATCGTGGAACGCCACTGATAACTTCGACCCCGAAACGATGATGACCGATCTCATTCTTGATGCTCTGGGCACGACTCTTTTCTCCGGCGATCACCGAGAATTCATTGATGTTATTCATGCATTCGACGTGGAGCGCAATGCGGCCTTCGTCAAGATCAGTCAGGACCCTGCTTACATTCCATCAGAGCGCAAGGAGTTTGCGCAGGCGCTCGGGGCGCTCGATGCATTCATCTACTCGATGATCTCCACTCGTCGCGCGGCGCCGCGCGAAGATCTACTGAGCCGCATCGTGACATCAGCGCTGCAAGGCGATGAGCCAATGAGCGACCAAGAACTTCGTGATGAAGTGGTGGGCCTGATCTATGCCGGCCACAAGACCACGGCGAACACATTGGCTTTCGCCTCCTGCATCCTGGCAACGCACCCCGATATCCAAGAGACACTCGCAGCTCAAGTCGCAGCTATCGCCGGCGCACCGGACTTCCACGAGCGTTGGGAGGAAGTTGTTCCACTGGCATCCGAAATCGTAACTGAGACACTTCGCCTCTATCCTGTGGGAGATCTCATTGACCGCACCGTAGTGGGCACCTTCGAAATGAACGGCGTGGTCCTGCCCGAAGGCCTACCCGTACTCTTCAGCACCTTTATCCCCCATCACAACCCCGAGGTATTCGAGGCGCCCGAGGAATTCTCGACATCACATTGCCCAGCCGGTCGAATGACGGCCAAGCAGAAGGACAGCTACCTTCCGTTTAGCACTGGACCCAAAGTTTGCCTCGGCATCCATCTCGCAACTTACGAAGCCGGGCTTGCACTCGCTCTCCTGGCAGAACGTTGGACTCTCGTGTCGCAAGATGAAAAGACACTTTCACTTTCACATGACCCGTTGCTCTACGCCAAGCCCTGGCCGAAGTTGTCACTAGTCGCTCGATAAGTTCGTCACGACTTGTTTATTCGGACTACGAGACGGATTAATGTGGGGCGACGATTGATGGTGTATCGCGTATCAGGGTCTGCGTGTACTCATGACGCGGATGAACAAGTGTCTCGGCGGTGAGCCCCTCTTCGACGACATGCCCCGCCCGTAGCACGATCACCCGATGAGAGATCGTGCGCACCAAGGCAAGATTGTGCGTGATGAAGAGCACCGATACCCCCTGCTCTCGTTGCAGATCCTCCAGCAGTTCGATGATTGCAGCCTGTACCGAAACATCGAGGGCCGAGGTAATCTCATCGCAGATCAGGACTTCAGGTTTGCATACGAGTGCCCGAGCGATACCCACGCGTTGACGCTCACCACCAGAGAGCTGATCAGGAAACCGCGGTCCAAATGAAGGGCCAAGGCCGACTTGTTCGAGTGCCTCGAAAACCCGTTCGCGCCGATCGGCGGAAGCGGTCTTCGGTGAGCCCAGTAGTGGGGCCTCAATTGATTCGAAGATCGTTCGCCGTGGGTTCAAGGATGACCTTGGACTCTGAAAGACGTACTGCAGTGCATGGC
>JANQZS010000049.1 GCA_030728405.1 Candidatus Nanopelagicales bacterium
GGATTTGCAGGTCGTGGCGCAGGCCGCGGCACGACAGCAGGTGCTTTTGGCAAGCCCGGTGGTCGGCCGTCGCGCGGTCGCAAATCCAAGCGGGCAAAGCGTCAGGAATTCGACAATATGGAGGCCCCGTCACTTGCTGGCGTGCGGTTGCAACGCGGCTCGGGTGAAACGATTCGACTGCCACGCGGTGCAAGCCTGACCGATTTTGCTGACCGGATTAATGCATCGCCTGCTGATCTGGTGAAGGTACTGATCGAACTCGGTGAGATGGTCACAGCCACACAATCCATTGATGACGACACGCTGATCCTCCTCGGCACTGAATTACGTTACGTAGTGCAGGTTGTTTCACCTGAAGACGAAGATCGGGAACTGCTCGAGTCCTACGACATCGAATTCGGTGAGGATGAGGGTGGCGAATCCGCTCTCGTGACTCGCGCACCGGTGGTAACCGTCATGGGTCACGTCGACCACGGTAAGACCCGCTTGCTCGATGCAATTCGCAAGACCAATGTGGTTGGCGGAGAAGCCGGTGGCATCACCCAGCACATCGGTGCTTACCAAGCTGTTGCGCACACGGCTGAAGGTGAGCGGTTGTTGACGGTCATCGATACACCGGGCCACGAGGCGTTCACCGCAATGCGCGCCCGTGGTGCTCAGGTGACTGACATCGCAATTCTGGTAGTTGCTGCAGACGATGGCGTGAAGCCGCAAACGATCGAAGCACTTAACCATGCGCAGGCTGCTGGTGTGCCGATCGTCGTTGCAGTGAACAAGATCGATAAAGAAGGCGCAGACCCGGCCAAGGTTCGTGGCCAGCTGACAGAGTATGGATTGGTCGCCGAAGAATACGGCGGCGACACCATGTTCGTCGACGTCTCGGCCACCCAATCGCTAGGTATCGAGGAACTTCTCGAGGCCGTGCTGCTCACGGCTGATGCCTCGATGGATCTGCGGGCCAACCCGAATCAAGATGCACAAGGCGTAGCGATTGAAGCGCATCTTGACCGCGGTCGTGGCCCGGTTGCAACGGTTCTGGTGCAACGCGGAACGTTGCGTCCGGGTGACTCGATCGTCGCCGGCGACGCATACGGACGTGTCCGGGCGATGCTCGATGATCTTGGCAATCCTGTTTCCGAAGCAGGTCCATCAACACCTGTTCAGGTGCTTGGTCTGACTTCGGTTCCCGGTGCGGGAGATTCCTTCCTGGTCGTTTCTGAAGATCGCACCGCTCGACAGATCGCACAGACACGTCAAGCACGCGAGCGCAATGCCATGTTGGCCAAGAATCGCGTCAAGCGCTCACTCGAGGACTTTCTCGAGTCTCTGGAAAAGGGTGAGGTTGAAGAGCTCACTTTGATCCTGAAGGGCGACGTCTCCGGTTCGGTCGAGGCGCTAGAAGATGCACTGACGAAGATTGATGTCGGCGAGGAAGTATCGCTGCGTGTCATCCACCGTGGTGTTGGTGCGATTACCAAGAACGACGTCACCTTGGCAAGTGCATCCAAAGCCATCATCATCGGCTTCAACGTCAAACCTGAAGGCAAGGTCGCGGAATTCGCCACTCATGAGGGTGTCGAGGTGCGCTACTACAGCGTCATCTACCAGGCACTTGATGAGATCGAAGCAGCTCTCAAGGGAATGCTTAAGCCGGAATACGAAGAGGTGCAGCTCGGGACCGCGGAGGTTCGCGAGGTTTTCAAGTCTTCGAAGGTGGGCACAATCGCAGGTTGCCTCATTCGAAGTGGAGAGGTGCGTCGAAATGCCAAAGCTCGCCTCATTCGCGATGGCGTTGTCATTACCGAGAACCTCGGTATCGCTAGTCTCCGTCGATTCAAGGACGACGTCACAGAGGTTCGCGAGGGCTTCGAATGTGGCATCAACCTCGGCAATTACCAAGACGTCAAGGTCGACGATGTCATCGAGACATTTGAGATGCGCGAGAAGCCACGTAAGCCATGAGTAGCGAAGCACGGCAGAGGAAACTTGCTGATCGCATTCAGGTGATCGTGGCGGAGTCACTCGAGAAGCGGGTCAAAGACCCGCGGCTCGGCTTCATCACGGTCACCGACGTGCGAATTACCGGTGACCTACGAGAGGCTTCGGTTTTTTACACGGTCTACGGCGATGATGCACAGCGTCAAGAAACAGCGGCGGCGCTGGAGTCCGCAAAGGGACTGCTGCGCAGTGAAGTGGGAAAGCAGACGGGGATCAAGTTCACTCCGACGCTCGCCTTTATTCCTGATGCGATCCCCGACACTGCCCGACATGTTGAAGATCTTTTAAGGGTTGCTGCAGAGGCAGATGCTGCAGTCCATCAGCAGGCAGAAGTTGCGACCTATGCCGGCGAGGCAGATCCGTATCGGCACCCCCGAGAAGTTGACGCAGACGAAGAGGAGTGATCACAGCGCGCCACCTCCGGGCGTTCTGATCATTGACAAGCCTGGCGGTATCACTTCGCATGGAGTGGTCTCTGTTGTGCGGCGAACCATCGGTACCCGGAAGGTTGGCCACGCTGGCACCTTGGATCCCATGGCAACGGGTGTGTTGGTCATCGGCATTGGTCAGGCGACCAAAGTTCTTGGGCATCTAGCAATCCGCGATAAGGAATATTTCGCCACGATTCGGTTGGGTGCCTACACCTCCACAGATGATCGCGAAGGTGACCTATACGAACGTGCTGATGGTCTAGTGCTTGCAAGTATCAGCGACGCCTCCGTGATGGCAGCCGTTTCACGCTACATGGGAAAGATTCATCAGGTGCCAAGTTCGATCAGCGCGATCAAAGTTGACGGACAGCGGGCCTATGCGCGGGTCCGTGCTGGTGAAGACCTGCAATTGAAAGCGCGTGAAGTAGAGATAACTGCTTTTGACGTGCTCTCCATCGTCCGGTCGAATGATTGGTTGGACATTGACGTTCGAGTGGAATGCAGCACCGGCACCTACATTCGCGCGCTGGCTCGAGACATCGGCAAAGACTTGGAAGTGGGCGGACACCTGATCGCGCTTCGCCGCTCGCGAGTCGGTCCCTTCAGCGTGGCTGCATCCCATGAACTTGTTCGATGGTCCGAGGGTGCTGAACCAGAAGCTGCAATAGTTCCGTTGCCTGATGTTGCTCGCGCTGCCTTCACCTGCATCAAAGTCGGTGACGAACATGCTGCCGACATCACCCATGGCCGCAGAATTGAATGGCCCGAATCCAATTCAGCTGTGATTGCGCTCCTCGATGATTTGGGTTCGCTGCTTGCCCTTGCAGAGGAGCGCGAAGGCCGCTGTTCCTATCTATGTGTATTCGTCAGCGCAGCTGGCTCTTAATAGGCTGCGCTTGTGGTCACAGATTCCGTGGTGTGCATTGGCGTATTTGATGGGGTCCATATCGGCCATCAAGCGCTGATAGCTCACGGTCGAGTTCTCGCCGATGAGTTGGGGTGCCAGGTCGTGGTGATTACCTTTAACCCACATCCAGGTCGGGTCCTTCGCCCTGATGGCGCGCCAGCGGAACTCGGCAGCCTCGCTGATCGAATCGACTGGATCAAGCAGGCAGGTGCCGATGAGGTCATCGTTATGCCGTTCACCCCAACATTGGCGGCGACAAGCCCACGAGAGTTTGCCCACCTTGCCTTGCGAGAGCACACCCATGCCTTAGCGGTTGTGGTGGGTGAGAACTTTACTTTCGGCGCTGGAGCGACTGGTTCGGTATCGACATTGGCTGAACTGGGTGAAGAGATGGGCTTTGTTGCTGACTCGCTCATGGTGAGCGATGGGCAGGAGAATGTCTCATCCACCCGAATTCGACGCCTTCTTGCACTCGATGGTGATGTCGCCGAGGCCGCAAAGCTCTTGGGAAGGCGTTACTTCATCCGGGGGATTGTCGTGCATGGTGATGCTCGCGGCCGTGAACTCGGGTACCCCACCGCGAATCTGGCGTGGAGTGCTGATCTGGTTATTCCGGCCGATGGGGTCTACGCCGGTTGGCTCAACGTTCGAGGCGAGCGATTACCCGCTGCCATTTCGGTCGGGACGAACCCACAATTCCACGGAGAGGACCAGCGGATTGAGGCTTTCGTTATCGACCGAGACGGCCTGGATTTATACGGTCAACGGGTTGCGATTGAGTTCGCAGAGCGCATTCGAGGCCAAGAGACTTTCGCCTCAACGGAGGATTTTGTGACCCAAATGGGTCACGACGTGGCATCGGCTCGGGCGCTGGTCGAGGAGGCCTAGGCCGGCTGGTAGCCTTTACCTTCAAGACGGTTGCGAGGCGGGCGCTTCGTAATTCGTGTCAGAACTACCCGGAGAAGTCCGGAGCGCTCGAGAGCGCGCGCCCGAGAGGAAAAAACATGCCATTGGAAACCGCCGTTAAGGCGCAAATCGTCGCTGAGTACGGAACCAAGCCCGGCGACACAGGTAGCCCAGAGGTGCAGATTGCGATGCTGACGCGTCGCATCTCAGATCTCACCGAGCATCTCAAGATGCACAAGCACGATCACCACAGCCGCCGCGGCCTGTTACTTCTCGTTGGCCAGCGCCGCCGGCTTCTTCAGTACTTGGTCAAGACCGACATCGCCCGATACCGCTCGATCATCGAGAAATTGGGCATCCGCCGCTAATGCTGAACGGGTCCGCAGCGCAATCGTGCTGGGGGCCCGATTCAGTAGTAGGGCGACAACCGAATAAACGAAAAGTCATATGTCACACCAGCACAATCCAATTCTGGGGCGCGCGCACGCAGGTTCGGCGTCGGTCCTCGGTAGTGACCTCCGGGAAGTGACCCGTAGGCCTCGATCGAAGACCGCCTCGACCACATTTTTTGCCAGCGTCCCTTATACCGCCTGTGCATCCGTAAGGACTCAGGCACAACGATAAGGAGGCACCTGTGGAGGGTACCGATATTTACACCACCCAAGCCGAGATCGATAACGGATCTTTCGGCAAGCGCACTGTCCGATTTGAGACTGGCCGCCTAGCTCGTCAGGCTGCTGGCAGCGTCGCAGTGTGGCTCGATGAAGACACAATGCTGCTCAGTGCCACAACGGCATCAAAGAACCCCAAAGATAACTTTGACTTCTTCCCGTTGACGGTCGACGTGGAAGAACGCATGTACGCAGCCGGCCGGATTCCCGGTTCTTTTTTCCGACGCGAAGGCCGCCCCAGCGAGGATGCAATCCTCACCTGCCGACTCATTGACCGCCCGCTTCGTCCTACGTTCGTCAAGGGACTTCGCAATGAGGTCCAGGTCGTCGTGACCGTCCTCGCTTTGGATCCCAAGGATCTTTACGACGTCATCGCGATCAACGCTGCGAGTGCATCCACCCAGATTTCCGGCTTGCCCTTCAGCGGCCCTATCGGTGGCGTGCGTATTGCGTTGATTGACGGCCAGTGGGTGTGCTTCCCGACCCATGAACAGCTGGAGACAGCCGTATTCGACATGGTCGTAGCTGGCAGAATCGCTGGCGATGACGTGGCCATCATGATGGTTGAAGCCGAAGCAACGGAAACTACTTTCGATTCAGTTGCCATGGGCGGCAAAGCCCCCACGGAAGAAGTCGTTTCTGAGGGACTCGAAGCATCAAAGAAGTTCATCAAGGCGCTGTGTGAGGCACAGATCTCACTGGCCAAGCAAGCAGGTAAGGCAGTTGCAGATTTCCCTGTCTTCTTGGAGTACCAGGACGATGCCTATGACGCGGTTGCCAAGGTGGCAACTGAGTCTGTGCGTTCAGCCATGACCATCGTGAGCAAGGCCGAGCGCGAGGCAAAGCTCGATGACATCAAATCTGATGTGATCGCCCAACTCGGCGGAACATTCGAAGGTCGCGAGAAGGAGCTGTCAGCCGCGCTGCGTTCAGTCACTAAGAACGTGGTTCGTGAGCGGGTACTGCGCGAGAAGGTGCGCATCGACGGCCGTGGCCTCACCGACATCCGCACTCTGTCTGCTGAGGTAGATGTTCTGCCCCGCGTTCATGGATCAGCACTCTTCGAGCGCGGTGAGACCCAGATCCTCGGTGTCACCACCTTGAACATGCTGCGCATGGAGCAGCAGCTTGACACGCTGAACCCGGTCACCCGGAAGCGTTACATGCACAACTACAACTTCCCGCCGTACTCGACGGGTGAGACTGGTCGCGTGGGTAGCCCCAAGCGCCGCGAGATCGGTCACGGCGCCCTGGCTGAGCGGGCACTCGTGCCTGTACTGCCTACGCGTGAGGAGTTCCCCTACGCGATCCGCCAGGTATCCGAGGCACTCGGTTCTAACGGATCCACCTCCATGGGTTCGGTCTGTGCATCGACGATGTCGCTGCTTAATGCTGGCGTGCCCCTGAAGGCTCCCGTTGCCGGTATTGCAATGGGTCTGATCTCAGGTGAGATAGACGGCAAGACTGAGTACGTCGCTATCACTGACATCCTCGGCGCCGAAGATGCATTCGGAGACATGGATTTCAAGGTGGCGGGTACGCGCAACTTCGTTACCGCCCTCCAGCTCGACACCAAGCTTGATGGCATCCCCGCCTCGGTTCTCGCCGGTGCCTTGACGCAAGCACGCGATGCGCGTTTGGCAATCCTTGACGTCATGACTGAAGCTATCGATGCACCTGACGAGATGGCCGCAACGGCTCCTCGGGTGATCAGCGTGGTGATCCCAGTAGACAAGATCGGTGAGGTGATCGGGCCAAAGGGCAAGATCATCAACCAGATTCAAGAGGAAACTGGCGCTGATATCTCCATCGAAGATAACGGCACGATTTACATCGGTGCCACCAACGGTCCAGCGGCTGAAGCAGCTCGGGCAGCGATTAACCAAATCGCCAACCCGACCATGCCAGAGGTCGGAGAGCGTTACTTAGGTACCGTCGTGAAGACCACCAACTTCGGTGCATTCATTTCCTTGGTGCCCGGCAAAGACGGTCTGCTGCACATCTCCGAGATCAAGAAGCTCACAGGTGGCAAGCGCATTGAAACTGTTGAAGAGGTGCTCAATGTGGGCGACAAGATTGAGGTGGAGATCAAGGAAATTGATCCGCGCGGCAAGCTTTCACTCGCTCCGGTGACCGAGGCTGCATCTGCGCAAAGCGCAGATGCCTAAGGCTTCAACCCGCACCTTGTTGCGGGAAGTCGACGGGGGAGTCGTTCGTCGAACCGTTCTCCCGGGTGGCCTGCGCATAATTACTGAGCAGGTACCCGGGGTTCGGTCGGTGTCCTTCGGCGTCTGGGTAGGGGTGGGCTCACGGGATGAGTCCGGCCAGATGATGGGCTCGGCCCATTACCTAGAGCATTTGCTGTTCAAGGGAACCTCTCGACGATCGGCGCTCGACATCTCCGCCTCTATCGAGGCTGTCGGTGGAGACTTGAATGCTTTCACCACCAAGGAATACACCTGCTACTACGCGCGGGTGCTGGATTCGGACTTGCCGTTAGCCATTGATGTCGTGTGCGATGTAGTCCTGGATGCGCTTATCAAAATAGACGACGTTGAGGCTGAGCGAGGCGTGATTTTGGAAGAGATCGCCATGCATGACGACGATCCTGGTGATCTTGTCCACGATGAGTTTGCTGAAGCGATGTTTGGTGATTCCCCGCTGGGAAGGCCAATCCTTGGAACCGTAGACACCATCACTGGCATCGAGCGCAATGCGATCAACAGGTTCTACCGAAAGCGCTACCTGCCTCAGAACATGGTTATCGCTGCTGCTGGCAATGTGGATCACGCCACGGTTGTCAAGCAGGTCACTAAGGCTTTCTCAGGTTTTCTGGACAGAGAAGTAGTACCCACACCGGCACGCAGAGGTTCTCGTCGTCCTGCGAGCACCTCCCAAGTTCGGGTGGTGCCGCGCGTGACGGAGCAGGCTCATTTGGTGCTGGGAGTTCCTGGCCTGCTGCGGAACGATCCCCGGCGATTTACAGCGGGCGTGCTGTCCACCGCATTGGGTGGCGGTATGAGCAGCCGGCTATTTCAAGAAGTTCGAGAAAAGCGCGGGTTGGCATATTCGGTGTACTCCTACGCACAAGGTTTTGCCGACACTGGGGTCTTTGGTCTGTATGTGGGCTGCCTCCCCGCCAAGGTTCACACTGTCCTCGATGTGTGTATGAGTGAACTTGAAAATGTGGCGCATAAAGGTTTGAGTTCGGATGAGCTTGCTCGCAGCCGAGGCCAGGTGAAAGGCGCGACGGTTCTCGGACAAGAGGATACGGGCGCCCGAATGACTCGCATCGCAAAGAGCGAGTTGCACGGGGAACCCCTTCTGGGGCTCAACGATGTGCTGGCCAGAGTTGATTCGGTGACCGATGAGGATGTGCATGCACTTGCCAGAGAGCTTTTCTCTGCACCCATGACCCTTGCGGTGATTGGTCCCTTTGACTCCACTCACACATTCAATGCTGTGGCGTCCTGACGTCACATATGAAACGCTGAGGTGGTGAATATGGCAAAGCAGGCTGCACCCATCCGGGTTGGCGTTATCGGTGCCCTAGGTCGAATGGGGGCCACCGTTGTTTCGACTGTTCAAGGGCAGCCAGATCTGCAACTCGTAGCACAGATTGATCAGGGTGATGATCTCATTGCACTACTGGACTCCAAAGCTCAAGTGATTGTTGATTTCACTACGCCAGATGTGGTCATGCCCACGCTCAAGTTCGCAATCGAGAACGGCATCCATTGCGTTGTCGGCACCACCGGATTCGACGCTGAAAGACTCAGGGAGTTAACGCAGTGGTGTGCGAAGAGTCCCTCCACAGGGGTCTTGGTTGCGCCGAATTTTGGTATAGCGGCAATCCTCATGATGAAGATGGCTCAGATGGCTGCACCACATTTTGAATCCGTCGAAATTGTTGAACTGCACCACCCTAAAAAGGTGGATGCTCCATCGGGGACGGCGATCAGAACTGCGGAAATGATTGCGGCGGCGCGGCCAGATGCAGTCATGCCAGATGCCACGGTAGATGCCCTCGATGGCGCGCGGGGCGCCCAAGTGGCGGGAGTACCTATCCATTCGCTCCGGATATCGGGGTTGGTTGCCCATCAAGAGGTAATTTTCGGGGGTGAAGGAGAAACACTCACCATTCGGCACGATTCACTTTCGCGGGAGAGTTTCATGCCAGGAGTTGTGCTCGGCATTCGTGAAGTAGTCAAGCACCCTGGACTCACTGTCGGTCTCGATTCGTACCTGGGTCTATGAGCCAACGCGCGATTTCGCTATTGCTCGCTGGGGCAGTGGCGATCTACGCCGGCTTCGCGTTGTGGCGCGGCTGGTTCTTGCTTCTCACTGGGGATCCAGTCCTGATTGTTTTCGGCATCGCAATTGCGGTCCTCCCGGTCTTAGGTGCATGGATGCTGTACCGCGAACTCAAGTTTGGCTGGCAGATGCAAGCGATGGGACGTCAGTTGGCAGCCGAGGGTGGCCTTCTTCGTGATGACCTCCCCAAAACCCCCTCTGGTCGTGCACAACTAGAGGCAGCCGACGAGCGCTTTGCTGAATTATCGCAAGCGGCCGAAGTGGAACCGGAGAGCTGGCGCGTGTGGTTTCGACTAGCCCTTGGTTATGACGAATCACGTGATCGCAAACGTGCACGCCGAGCCATGCGTAAGGCAGTCGACCTCTATGTATCTGATGGAAAGTCCAACACCCAAGCCTGATGCGCGGTGGCCCAGGAACGAATCGCTTGAACTGCCATGTCGTAGCGTTCACCGCCGGTCGGCCAGTCAAGGGACCAGCGATGAATGTGGGTGCCGTAAGTCCGCCCTGAGTGGCGCACCACGATCAGGTGGTCCTCTGGCACCACGAGGGCTTGTGCCCACGAGAAAAACCTTGAAGACCACAGATTTCGAATCGCGATACCTTCATCATTGACGTAGGTGCCCGCGACAGAGGCCCGGGCTAAAGCGATACAGGCAGTTGCTAGCAGTGCAGATGAAAGAAATGTCCAGCCCGAAAACCCCGTTGTAAATCCGACAAGAATCACCCCTCCTGCGCTGATGGCTATACCTAATGCCCATGCGATGAGAATGAGTGACCGAAGCGCGCCTCTAGTTCCGATGCGAACGAACTTGGTCTGATAGGTGACCGGAAGTTCGGCAGATTTTGGCGGCACTGGCCATAGAAAACTGAAAATCGGACGGCGTTCCTCATCATCGGGCTTCATTCGGACAGTCCAGAAGCGCGCAGTAGGGCAGCCACTATCGCTGCCACCAGAACAACGACTAGGAACGGCGCGCGCAGCATCAACGCAATGACTGCGGCAGCCACCCCTGCGACTCTGGCGTCGATGACCAAAGTGGTACCGGTTGCAAATGTTTGGACAGCGACCAAGGCTGATAACAAACAGATGGGGAGGTAGCCCGTTATCCGGCGCACTGTGGTGTTATCGAGTAGCGCAGCCGGAAGTAGGTGCCCGAGCAGTTTTTCCGAGTAAGTGCCTGCGGCTCCGATGAGCACTGCTGCCCAAATCATGAGGTACCGCCTTGGTTCTCTCGGCGGGATCGGTGGGCGACGATCCGGTCGGCTGCCACAGCGACTAGTGCTGCAGCCAAAACGGGCAGACCCGGCTGCAAAAAGGGAACGAGTGCAATGGCCAGGCTCGCGCTGACGAGGGCTAAAGCCCACATTGATCGCGAAGTGAGCCTGGGCCACAGCAGTGCGATGAATCCAGCCGGGATTGCAGCATCCAAACCGAGAGTTCCTGGATCGTCGATGAAGGAAGCACCCAAGGCTCCAGTGAGAGTGCCGATATTCCAAAGAATGAATACGGACAAGCCGGTCGCCCAAAAAGCATGGCGCGCGCGTTGTGAATCGTCGGGGTGGGAGAGAGCCATTGCGGTGCTCTCATCGATCGTTAGTTGAGCCCCAGCGAATTTCGCAAACCCATGCAGTCGAAGGCGCGGCGCCAAACTGAGCGCGTACAGACTGTTACGGGCACCGAGAAGCACTGCGGTCGCCACTGCTGCAACGAGCCCGCCCCCCGCTCCAAGCACTCCCACAAGTGCAAATTGAGAGGCGCCAGTGAACATCAAGAGTGAAAGCGCTTGGGTTTGCCACACGTCGAGTCCACTGGCGATGCTGATGGCGCCAAAAGAGAGCCCATAGGCCCCGGTGGCAACGCCAACCCCGAGAGCTTTCACGGTGGTGGGCCGCATACTCACATCGTTTGCAGCAGCATCGTCTGAATTCACAATGTCATCTGAATTCACCATGTCATCCGAATTCACAATGTTGGTTCTCCGCGAACCCAGAAGTGCGAAGGCATGGGCGTAATAGTGTCACTTGGGGTTCGTGGCAGGGTTAGCGCATGAGAACTCGGGGGATCGCACCGGCTGCCTCCGGTGCTTTGGACGAGTCCACCAATCCCTTGGCTGACAATGCATTGACTGGTAATGCCTTGACTCACAATTCCTTGTCCGCCAGCATGAGTAAGGGCCTTACCGCCTTTGCCTTGGTGTGGCAAAGCGCATGGATCGCCACTGACCCTGCTTTATGGCCCACCGGTCAGGTCTGGTGGGTGAGTTCACTTCTCATTTTCGGAGTGCTCAGCACGATTCCGGTATTGGTGCTCACAACGTGGGGACCGTGGCGTTCGCGGTTCTGGGGCCTGCGAGTGAGGTGGGTAAATGTCACGTTGTTATCTCTCGCAGCATTTGCACTCCTCGGCGTAAATCAGCCAGACACGTCGGCTGAATGGGAGGCGGGTGCATCACTTGTGAACCTCGCCGTGGCTACTGCTGGATTGTTTCTTCCGGTTCGGGCGGCTATTCCCGTCGTGACCACGGTCATTGCGACTGAGTTTGTCATCTTATTGGGTCGTAGGGGTCTCGGAATTGAAGCACCTGAACTCATGAGTGATGTGCTGTACGCGGCCTATGCCCTCGCTCTAGGAGGGGCAGCTATCGGTTCACGCTTCGCACTTGAACGCTTTTCTTCACGAGTTGAGGGCGCGAGCAAGTCCATTGAGGAAGCGCTCATTGAAGTGGAATGGGTACGGGCCGAGACTGACAGGTTTTTGTCGGATGAAATCAAAATCCATGAAACGGCCTTAAACACTCTCACAGCAATCGGTCGAGGTGGGATTTCACAAGACAGCGACATGCGTGAGCGCATTCGAGAGCGCGCTCACGAGGCAGAGAGATTATTGGAATCGGTGACTCGTGTGCCCGAAGAGTCACGACAGGCATTTAATGGTGCAGAGGTGAAAGACCCTAATGATGAGATTTCCCAGTTGATCGCCGATGCGAAATTTGTGGGAATGAAAGTACGCATTACGGGAAAGTTCCCCGTGAATTTTCCCCCGGAAGTTCGCGCAGCGATGATAGCTGCAATACGTGAGGCTGTCAGTAACGCGATTCGACACTCCAATGCTACGAGCGTTCGTATCCGAATCTTGCGAGGTTCATGGCGCGATGGCGCCATGCGGGTGCGGGTAGTTATTTCAGACGATGGGATCGGCTTCGACGATGCGCACATTGACCGCGGTTTCGGGACGAGTCAAGCGATCGAAGGCTCCCTACGAATCGTAGGTGGGCTGGGAACAATTGTTTCTGCGCCCGGAGAAGGGACCCGGGTTGAACTTGCCTGGCCGGTGAATTCACACCGTCATCCACATGCTGATGATCTGCCCATTGGAGCCGCCCAAAGTGTTGCGATCCCGGTACTCGGTGCAATGTGGATTTTTTCCGGTCTTTCACTTGTTGGCACGATAAGTTTCGTGGCGAGCCCCATTCTCAATCTTTTGGCATTCGTTGCCTATTCGGTTTTGGTACTCATCGTCATACAGCGTGCTAGGCGGGGCTTTCTTACCTGGCCATTGGCAGTTTTCCTATGCATCTCCGCACCCTTCGTTTTTCGCCTACAAGATGCCGCATTAACTGATCTCAGTAGTGGCCAATGGACCGAATGGACTTCTGAGGCCCTGGTTGCGCTTCTTTTCGTTGTTGCAGCAATTGGTCCGATGTGGGTATGGCCGGTTGCATTGCTCTCGTGGTTTGTCATGCAGGGAGACGTGCTGACCGAGATCACCCAGCCGGGCACCGCGGTCATTGTGGCCGGATCGCTACTCGGCTTTTCTTTGCACCGCAGTCTGGTTGAGTATCAACGCCGGAAAAGTGAACTCATTGCAGCCCAACGTCAAGTTGATGCGACGTTGGCTGACGCCGAGAGGCTGGCGGCGAGATATGAGTCGGTTAGGGTGACCGGTGTTTTGCCCTTGCTTCACCAATTGGGTGAGGGAGAGATCGACCCTTCAGCTCCAGAAGTACGTGAAGCGTGTCGCATTTACGAACGCCACATTAGATCCTTGATGGGCTTGGACCCCATCGAGAGAGAGTTTGATCGCGCACTTATTTCGCTCTCGGACTTGGCTTGTTCCCGCGGCGTTCTGTTTGACGTGGTGATCCCGGCATCGTTGCCCGATCTGGGTAGCTCAATTTTGACGGAGCAACCAGGGCCCTTTGAGTTTGTGGCCCACATGAAGCGCGGATCAACGGCCCGTTTTAGTGCCTACCAAGATGACTCCTCAGTAACCTTGAGATGTGTCGGGGAGCTGGAAGAGGCCGATAGCATGGCATTAGATGACGGGTTTGCCCAGCATTTTGTTGCTGTAGATGAGAATTCCAGAACGCGCATGTGGGGGGTTTGTGTTGATTCGCTTGGCGATAGTCGACGACCATGAATTAGTTCGCGAAGGCCTCGTTGCACTACTTCAGGGTGATTCCTCTCTGGATATTTCGATTGTCTATTCGGGCAAGGTCATTAACGAAGCATTGATGGCCCAAGCAGATGTTGCACTCCTCGATGTTGACCTCGGCCTCGGATCTGCCCCGGTCGGTGAAAGCGTGGCTGCCTTTGTCTCGGTTGGGGTCCGAGTGCTCTTGATCAGTGCCTTCGATGATGCAACAGCAGTGCGCTCTGCCTTGAGGGAGGGCGCACTGGGATTTGTGCCCAAGCGAGTTGCCCTTGACGTGTTGCGAGAAGCGCTAGTTACTGCCGCAAAAGGCGATTTGTACTTTTCCGTGGACTTGGCTGCCATTTTGTCCAGTGCGACAGAAAGGCCTGATCTGAGTCCCCGTGAATTGACCGCGCTTCAACTGTATGCCTCTGGATTAACTCTGACTGCGGTGGCGCACTCCATGGGAATTTCTCCGCATACGGTGAAGGAATATCTCGACCGCGTACGTACAAAGTATGCGAATGTGGGACGATCTGCCCGCACTCGTACCGAACTCTATGCAGCAGCAAGTAAAGACGGATTGTTGGAAACTCCCTAATGGCTTGGGCGTCAGCCAACCAGGGGACACAAACCGCTGGCGTTTCCCATCCTTTTCCGATCGACTAGGCAGGTCGGCGGGAGCGGGGGACTCGCCGACTATTTCGTTGAGACCCCGATCGGGTCATCGAGAACAGTCACCAATCGAACCTCAGCTCGATCCATATGAGGAAAGTCATCGCTTTCTCGAATCCGGTGTGCTGAGTCGGGCCCCCAACCACACGATGCTGCGAACGTTCGGCGAGCATCTTCATCTATGCCAAGCCACATGCACAAGGCATTCGATCCAAGGGCCCGAGCATTGTCGACGGCGGCGCTCATGAGGCGAGAGCCGTGGCCCTGGCGCCGGGCATCTGGTTGCACTTCCCACATCACAAGTTCGAGTGTCTGGCCATCCATGTCAGGATCACTGGGCGGTCCCAGTGCGGCAAAGCCAACCACTTCATCCGAGGAATTCGTCGCAACCAGGATTCGTACTCTCGGATCAGGAGGGGAAAGGATTGCTCGTACCCATTCGTGGCTCGCGGAATCTTCATCGAGCGATGCGAGTAACTCCGGTGGCCAACTTGATCCGAAGCGTTCCCGCCACGCGGCGGATTGAATCTGGGCAATGGCATCAGCGTCCGTGACGCGCGCAAGTCGACAGGAGTCCACATAAGCATTCTCCTCAAGGCTTCGCAGGTAGGCTGCACCGGTGACCTCTAGCCCTGAAGATATCGAATTTCGCCACGACGTAACTGTTGAGTTGGTGCGCTCTAGCGCAAGTGACGCCGACGTCATCTTCGCTGCTCGCGTATCAACGGTGGGCGAGCAATCCTTGGCAGACGTCGATGCGGATCCAGAACGATCGGTAGGTCTCATCAACTACCTCATGCGCGACCGTCACGGCAGTCCGTTTGAGCACAATTCCCTCACATTCTTTGTGCAGGCGCCGATATTCGTGTGGCGTGAACATATGCGTCATCGAATCGCGAGTTATAACGAGGAATCGGGCCGATACCGCGAGCTGCGTCCGGTCTTTTACGTGCCCGCTGCTGATCGAAACGTTGTTCAAATGGGTAAACCGGGTGCCTACGAATTCCTGCCCGGCTCACCAGAACAGCAGCAGCTCATCGACGAGTCCATGAAGGCCGCGTGCACTCAGGCGTACGAGTCCTATCAAGAGATGCTTGAGGCAGGCGTCGCTCGAGAGGTTGCCCGCATGGTGCTACCCGTTTCCATCTACTCGAGTGCCTACGTCACCATGAATGCTCGCTCTCTCATGAATTTTCTTTCGTTGCGAATGAAATCTGAAGGATCGACTTTCCCCTCGTATCCCCAGAGAGAGATCGAAATGGTTGCCGAGCGTTACGAGCAAGAGTGGGCGCGACTCATGCCGCTGACCTACGCAGCTTTTGTGGCCAACGGCCGAGTCGCCCCCTAGGCAGGGGTAACCTTCATCCATGGCTGGTCAGACAACCCCTTCAGCTCCTTTTGGCGTGATGCTCACCGCCATGATCACTCCCATGAAGGCCGACGGCTCTCAAGACCTCGACGGTGCGGCAGAACTCGCCACCTATCTGGTGGATTCGCTTCGTCATGACGGTCTTGTGATCAATGGCACCACGGGAGAGTCAGCCACCAAGTCGGATGCGGAGGACCTCGCCCTCGTCAAAACGGTCCTAGAAGCTGTGGGGGATCGCGCGACTGTGATTGCGGGCGTGGGTACCAACGACACCGCTCACTCGATCGCTAGTGCCAAGAGTGCCGCGGCAGCTGGAGCGCACGGCGTGATGGCCGTTGCGCCCTATTACAACCGGCCACCTCAAGAGGGACTCGTCCAGCACTTCTGGGCAATTGCTGATGCAACCGACCTACCGATGCTCACCTACGACATCCCGAAGCGCACGGGCGTGGCCATCGAGACTGAAACATTCGTGCGCATTGCCGAGCACCCCAGGATCGTGGCGAATAAGGATGCAAAGGGAGATCTGGAAGCCACCCAATGGGCTATGCAGCAGTCGGGCCTTGCGTGGTACTGCGGCGACGACATCTTGAATTTCCCGATGATGGCACTTGGCGCAGCCGGCATGATCTCCGTTGTTGGCCACGTGGTCGGTGATCGCCTAGCGCAGATGGCCGCTGAATTGAAGTCGGGGAACATCGAACTGGCTCGAGAGATCAACGCATCTTTGCTGCCGGTGTACGGCGGGATCTTCCGGGGCCCCGGCGTAATCCTTACAAAAGCGGCATTGGCAATGCAGGGTCTACCAAGTGGACCAGTGCGGTTGCCGCTTGTCGACGCCACGACAGAGCAACGAGCACAACTCCGGGTCGATCTGGCGCTCGCTGGCGTTCGCGGCTTCGCCTGATGCACCACGCAGATCTCCCACTACCGCCCCTGCTACCGCCGGGACACTTGCGCATCTTGCCCCTTGGCGGGCTCGGACAAATTGGTCGCAATATGGCCGTTCTCGAAATCGACGGCAAACTCTTGATCGTTGACTGTGGTGTCTTGTTTCCCGAGGAAACCCAGCCCGGGATCGATCTCATCCTTCCTGACTTCTCCCCGATTGCTGATCGTCTGGAAGATATCGAAGCGGTGGTTTTGACACACGGCCATGAAGATCACATCGGAGCGCTGCCTTATCTACTTCGCAGTCGCGAGAACATACCCGTTATCGGTTCTGCTCTCACTTTGGCTTTTGTCCAGGCAAAACTTAAGGAACATCGGAAGAATCCACCGTTGCAAACCGTGGTCGACGGCGAGCGCGTCGATGTTGGTCCTTTCAATATCGAGTTTTTATCGGTGAACCATTCGATCCCAGATGCGATGGCGATTGTTATCAGAACGTCAGCAGGCACCGTTTTACATACTGGTGACTTCAAGATGGATCAACTTCCGCTCGACGGACGAATCACCGATCTCAACGGCTTCGCCCGCGTAGGTGACGAGGGCGTTGATCTTTTGATGATCGACAGCACTAACGCTGAAGTTCCAGGGTTTGTCCCGAGTGAGCGCGAACTCATGCCGGTACTTGATTCAGTCTTTTTGCGCGCCGAAGGTCGCATCATCGTCGCGTCCTTCGCATCGCACGTGCACCGGATTCAGCAAATCATCGATACTGCGGTGCTCCACGATCGCAAAGTGGCATTTGTCGGGCGATCGATGGTGCGCAATATGGGGATCGCTCGAGATCTTGGCTACTTGAAGATCCCGGGTGGAACGATGATTTCTGTCGACGAGATCACCGGGTTGCCCGATGACGAAACGGTCCTGATTTGCACGGGCTCACAGGGTGAACCAATGGCTGTGCTGTCGCGGATCGCTAACCGGAATCACCCCATCGAGGTGGGTGAGCACGACACGGTGATTTTGGCTTCATCGCTCATCCCGGGAAACGAAAATTCTGTATACCGAGTGATCAACGGACTCACTCGACTTGGAGCCACGGTCATCCACAAAGGAAACTCACTCGTCCATGTTTCAGGGCACGCCGCAGCAGGTGAACTGCGCTACGTCTACAACATCGTCAAACCGCTATATGTGATGCCGGTGCACGGGGAGTGGCGCCACCTTCGGGCGAACGCTCAGGTTGCGGCCAGTGTCGGGATTCCCATGGATCACATCCTCATCGCCGACGATGGGGTCACGATTGACCTCGCTGATGGCAAGGCCTGGATCAGCGGCTACATCCCAGTCGGTCACGTGTATGTCGATGGGGCCAGCGTCGGAGATGTGACCGAATCCTCGTTGAAGGACCGCCGGGTCCTGGGCGAGGAGGGCTTCATTTCGGTATTTGCTGCCGTGGATTTTGTCTCCGGAACCGTCGTGGCGGGGCCAGAATTGCATGCTCGGGGTCTGGGTCTTGATGACAAGTCATGGGAACCTGTTCAGCTGCAGGTGCTCAAAGACTTGGAAAAGGCCCTCAATGATGGGGTTGAGGACACCCATGAGCTGGCTCAGCGGATCCGCCGCATTGTCGGCAAGTGGGTCAATGCTGAGCACCGTCGCAAGCCCATGATCGTCCCGGTGGTGATCGAGGCTTAACCCGTGTGTCGCGTGTGACTACCGTGACTCATGGTGTTTAGGCGCTAGGGTCCCAACCATGGCGCCCCGTACGTCCGCGCCGGCACGTTCGCGTGCCAGCCGCGGCACTTCCCCCTCGGGCCGGTCTTCCGGCCGTTCATCGACGCGTTCTTCGCGAGCGACTTCTCGATCGAAGAGTGCGCCCAAAAAGAAGCCGTCGTCTCGCTCAGCAGTGCGCCCAGGTCCGGTCGCCAGATTGGGGATCGGCCTTGGCCGCCTGATCCGAGGCACGTGGACCGGAGTCGCCCGCGGAATCGGGATTGCCGCTCGCAGCGTGAGTCGGGGTGCGCGCGACCTGGAACCGGAGCAACAGCGGGACGGCCTAGGACTTGGACTAGTAGCACTTGCGTTCGTAGTGATCGCAGCAACGTGGTTTGGCGTTAATGGTTGGTTCGTCTCGTGGCTGGGAATGATCACCACATCATTGCTGGGTGCACTTGACTGGATTATTCCGATTCTGCTGGTGGCACTTGCCTGGCGATTCTTCCGGCACCCCGATGAAAACGCTACGACCGGCCGCCTCGCTATTGGCGTAGCAGCGGTGCTCATGAGCATTGTCGGGCTGTGGCACCTGACGCAGGGAACGCCAACCCCCAGCGATGGCGGGTTGGCCATGGATTCAGCTGGCGGATTCTTCGGTTGGCTCGCAACCGCGCCGATCGTCTCGGCAGTTGGCCCCATCGTTGCTGGAATCGTCTTGGTGCTACTTCTGATCTTTGGTGTACTGGTCGTTACGAACACATCGTTGGCTTCCGTTCGTGCCGCCCTTGGCGGGGGTTGGATGCGCTTGAGTGGCCTGCGTTCGACGCGGGTGACCAAGGATTCAGTGGGATCTGAAGAGATTGAAGCCATGGAGATAGTTGCTGAAGAATTTGAGGTTGACGAAGAAGATGAGAATGACGACTCAACCCTTCGCCAGCCCTTCGATTCTGGCTTTTTGATTCGGACGGATCTCGCAGGAGATGAGCCATTCATTTCGCCGGTGACAGATGAACGTCCGGCTGCGGCCTTACTGGCTGGCATCACCCCTGCAGGATCAACGCAGATGGAATTGATTGATGCGGTCACACCTGGTGCAACCGCTCGTCAAGACACCGTTGCTATCTCTGATGGTGTGGTTGTAGAAACAAACATTCCAGCTCCACAACGCCGGAATCGCCGAACCTACGTGCTGCCTCGAAGCCAGTCATTGAGTAACGGTCCAGCCCACAAAACCGCGACCAAAGCTAACGATTCGGTCGTTACAGCTCTTACTGAAGTGATGGATCAATTCGGTATTGATGCGCAGGTAACTGGCTTCATGCGGGGACCAACAGTCACCCGTTACGAAATTGAACTTGGTCCCAGCGTGAAGGTGGAACGAGTCACGGCACTGAGCAAAAATATTGCCTACGCGGTTGCGAGTGCGGATGTGCGCATTCTCAGCCCGATCCCGGGCAAGAAGGCCATCGGAATCGAAATCCCGAACACCGATCGCGAACTTGTTTCCCTGGGCGATGTCCTTCGAAGCTCAACTGCTGCACAAGAGGATCACCCCATGGTTGTTGGGCTCGGCAAGGACGTCGAGGGTGGTTTTGTTATAGCCAATCTGGCCAAAATGCCGCATATCTTGGTGGCTGGAGCAACGGGAGCGGGCAAGTCCAGCTGCATTAACACGATCATCACGTCAGTTCTTATGCGTTCCACACCGGAAGAGGTGCGGATGATCCTCATCGACCCCAAGCGCGTCGAATTGACGATTTATGAAGGCGTCCCGCATCTGATTACCCCGATCATTACAAACCCCAAAAAGGCCGCCGACGCGCTTGCGTGGGTTGTGAAAGAAATGGATCGTCGATACGACGATTTGGCGGCGTTTGGTTTCCGACATATTGATGACTTCAATAAGGCAGTTCGGTCTGGAAAGTTGAAGCCGCTTCCAGGGAGTGAACGGGTCATCGAGCCCTATCCCTATCTCTTGGTGATCGTCGATGAGTTGGCAGACCTAATGATGGTCGCGCCACGTGATGTTGAAGACGCGATCGTTCGCATCACCCAGCTTGCTCGAGCAGCGGGTATCCACCTGGTGCTCGCCACGCAGCGGCCAAGTGTGGACGTGGTGACCGGACTCATCAAGGCCAACGTGCCTAGTCGGTTGGCCTTTGCCACGTCGAGTCTGATGGATAGCAGAGTCATCCTCGATCAGCCTGGTGCGGAAAAATTGGTAGGCCAGGGCGACGGCTTGTTCCTGCCGATGGGTGCCAATAAGCCAACCCGCATCCAGGGAGCGTTCATATCCGAAAAGGAGATTCGCGGAATCGTGTCGCACTGCAAGGAGCAAGGTGAGGCAGAGTACCTAGACGAGGTGGTTGCGGCGCCGGTCATGAGCAAGGAGATCGACGCCGACATCGGCGATGATCTCGACCTGCTCCTGCAAGCGGTGGAACTTGTTGTTTCCACGCAATTCGGGTCAACGTCGATGCTGCAGCGCAAGTTGCGAGTGGGGTTTGCGAAGGCAGGGCGCCTGATGGACCTGATGGAATCTCGGGGTGTTGTCGGACCGAGCGAGGGATCTAAGGCCCGTGAAGTACTCGTCGGGATCGAGGAACTACCGTCGGTGTTGGTGAGCATCCGCGGCTAGTGCCCTTGGTGGCCGATTGTCACCATAATTAGTGTGGTTCATTAAGGGCGAGTAGGACTCGCAGGATCATTCAAGGCTCTATCTTGTGCACAGTGCACAGTGCGCATTCGCGTGAAGGTGCAAAGATCTGGTGACGGAGGTAGCGGTGATCGGCGAGGAAATTCGTCAGGCGCGCCTAGCCAAAGGCCTCACGTTGGACGAGGTAGCCAATGCGACCAAAATTCGTGCGCTAGTGATTGACTCCATGGAAAACGGTGACTTCTCTCCGTGCGGTGGTCGAGTTTATGCGCGCGGACAAATTCGTGGACTTGCGGTTTATTTTGGGGTTGAACCCCATGCCTGGCTCGAGGAATTCGACACTCAGTTCCCCGATGAGGGTTAACCCTCGAAAGTAAGCCAGTAGTTCGAGGCGGTTGTTCGCTTCCGTAGGCTGGGGGTGTGGCCACCGAAACACGCTCTGTGTATGTCGAGACCTTGGGTTGTGCCCGAAATGATGTTGATTCTGAGGAATTGGCCGCTCGGCTGATCGGTAATGGCTGGATCCTTGTCGACACAGCTGAGGGTGCAGATGCCGTCGTTGTTAACACCTGTGGCTTTGTTGACGTTGCCAAGAAGGATTCGATTGATGCGGTTTTGGCGGCTGCTGAATACAAGGATGAGTCATCAGGTCCCATAGTTGTGGCGGTTGGTTGCCTGGCTGAGAGATATGGCGCGGAGTTAGCTGAGTCCCTGCCCGAGGCCGATGCAGTTCTGGGCTTTGATGACTATGCGGATATCGGTAACCGATTGAGATCAATTTTGGCTGGGGAACCTCACGTTGCGCATGCTCCCCGAGACCGGCGCCAGCTCCTACCGATTTCTCCCGTCGATCGGGTCGATGTCGCCGTTGCAATTCCCGGACACGGGGATAGTGAAGTAGTCCCAGGCTGGACACCACCGGTTCTTCGCAAGCGACTCGACGGCAGCCCAGTTGCGCCAGTCAAGTTGGCATCGGGATGCGATCGGCGCTGCACTTTCTGTGCAATCCCGAGTTTTCGAGGCTCATTCATCTCTCGCCCGCCGGCCGATGTCCTCGCTGAAATTGCCTGGTTAGTAGATGAAGGCGTACGCGAGGTTGTCCTTGTGAGCGAGAATTCCACGTCTTATGGCAAGGACTTGGGAGATATTCGGTTGCTGGAGTCGCTGTTGCCGGCCATCGGTGAAGGTACGACGATCACTCGCGCCCGGGTGGCCTACCTGCAACCTGCTGAGGTGCGTCCAGGTCTCCTAGAAGTCATGGCGCGAACTGACGTCGTTGCACCGTATTTTGATCTTTCTTTCCAGCACGCCAGCCCTAAGGTGCTGCGCCGGATGCGCAGGTTTGGTGGACTAGAGGAGTTCTGTGAGCTCGTCGACACCATCCGCAGATTGGATCCCGAGGCTGGAATTCGCAGCAATGTGATTGTCGGGTTCCCTGGTGAGGAAGAGCGCGATGTAGAGATTTTGGTGGAGTTCCTCGAACGAGCTCGGCTCGATGCTATTGGCGTGTTTGGTTATAGCGACGAAGATGGAACTGAGGCTTTCACCTTTACGGACAAGGTTCCCATTGAGGTAGTCAACGCTCGAGTGAAAATGATCACCACTCTGGCTGAGGAGCTCATGGCCCAGCGGGCTGAGGATCGCATCGGATCGATCGTCGAGGTGCTCATCGAAGAAGTGGATACCTCTGACGGTGAATGGGTAGCTACCGGCCGTGCAGGCCATCAAGGTCCAGACGACGCCGAGTCGATTGTCAGCCCGCCTACCGGAACAACGTCGCTGCCTCCGCTGGTTGGCTCCATCGTGCAGGCGCGGGTCATTGATTGCGCTGGACTAGACCTGCTGTGCGAGCAGGTGGCGGAGGGCGAGTGAACCCCGATCGAGCACAAAGACCTGGCAACGTCAACGTGGCCAACGTGCTCACCACGCTGCGCTTAGCCTGCGTTCCACTCCTTGGTTGGCTCATGTATCTGGGCAGCCAAGGCAGCACGGGCGCGCGAGACTTCGCAGCCGTCGTCTTTCTCGCTGCCTCTTTGACGGATCTTCTTGATGGGGAATTGGCCCGTAGGCGCGGGTTAGAAACGCCACTGGGCGCATTGTTAGACCCCATCGCAGATAAGGCACTCATTGGTGTCGCTCTCATCGGACTGTCGTGGATGGGCGACCTGTGGTGGTGGGTGACGATCGTGATCCTCGCTCGAGAGTTGCTCATCACGGCGATGAGACTCAAGGTAGCGCGCGATGTTGTGATTGGCGCTTCCCGGGGTGGCAAGCTGAAAACGCTTTTGCAAACCATCGCCATCACGATGTACCTAGCCGTGGTCCCAGTCTCTGGCTGGGAACTGGCGTCGCACCTGATGATGGGGGCCGCGCTTGTGGTGACGGTCATCACCGGGTTCGACTATTTCCGACAGATCAGATCTGTTCAGCGAGGTTTGGCAGGGACAACGTGACAGGCATTAATGAACTTGCTGAACAGGTGATCGCCAAAGCACGACAATCGGGTCGGACTGTTGCAACCGGGGAATCGTTAACAGCGGGATGGGTCGCTTCTGCACTAGCCACCGTTCCGGGAGCATCTGCTGTTCTGCGAGGTGGCGTAATCGCCTACCAACCCGACCTCAAAAGAGATGTCCTTGGCGTGACCGAAGAGGCCCTTGCCCACGGGCTGGTGTCAGAAGAAGTAGCCATCGAAATGGCGCAGGGAGCACTCCGTCGAATGGGCGCCGATTTCGGTGTGGGCACAACCGGGGTGGCTGGGCCAGATCCGCATGACGGCGCTGCTGTGGGGTCGGTGTGGATTGCGATAGCCGGGGGTGGGAAAGGGCGTAGCGCCCATTTTCAGTTCTCTGGCGGTCGTCAAGCGATCAGGGGTAGCGCCGTCCTAGAAGCGCTCAGACTCTTAGATGGGGAATTGGGCCGGGAATAATTCGTGGCTCCCGTGCGTTGAATGAGGCAGTGAGACGATTTACCCGTCCGTGAGCGCCAGAGGGCGGGTGGGGTTAGTGTGGGGTTCGGATAGGGAGGCAGTAATGATCGTTCTTCGTCAGGTGATCGGTGATGAGCTCCGTCGTCGTCGGCAAGATCAAGGTCGCACTTTGCGCGATGTATCTGGTGCCGCCTCCGTTTCTTTGGGTTACCTTTCTGAGGTCGAGCGCGGTCAAAAAGAGGCCTCTTCGGAGTTGCTCGCCGCCATTTGTGATGCACTCGAGGTTCCACTGTCCGATGTTTTGGCATCGGTGAGCAATCAGGTGGCCCGCGCCGAGTACGTCTCCTAGCCGAGTACGTCTCCTAGCCGAGTACGTCTCCTAAGCGCCCTCCACATTCTGTAGTTCGCACTGATGCGTCTCACTGATTTCTGGGAGCGGCTTGAGGTGACCCTTGGCCCGCTCTATGCGCATTCATGGGCTCGCGACATTGTCCTGCCAGGTATCGGCTTGACCGTGATGGACGCGATCGCTGCAGGGGTAGAAACCCGTGAAATCTGGCGGGCAGTCTGTGAGTCGGTCGAAGTTCCCTCGACGCTGGTCTAAGTTGAGGCCGTGTCTCGAGACCTGTCCTATCTCACCATCATCACCTATGGACGAACGGGCAGCACCGCGCTCCAATCGGCTCTCAATGCTTTGCCCGGTGTTCTTATTCGAGGTGAAAACTACAGCGCACTTCGAGGACTAGCCCTCTACTCTCGTGCGATCGCGGCCTCCGCCGATCGGCACCATGCGGGCCGTCCTGGGCACCCGTGGTTTGGCACTGCCAAACTCGATCCGCGCGAGACTGTGGCTCACCTTCGTGAGCACGTCATCGATCACATCCTTCGTCCGCGGGCCGGAACAAAGTGGATCGGTTTCAAGGAAGTGCGCTATGAACCTGGGCACTTCGAGGACTACGAGCAGCTGCTCGACTACCTGCTATTCCTCAACACAATTTTCCCTGGGATCCGATTCATTTTCAACGTTCGTGATGAAGTTCAGACGGCCAAGAGCGGTTGGTGGCCAGATAACCCAGAAGCCATCGAAGTCCTCCGCACTACCCGCCAATGGTTAGAAAAGGCTCATGAAGATGTATCCCGAGTATTAGTTGGCGGCAATCGCTCGCGTCTCCTCAGGCACGAGGAGTGGTCAACTGATCAGAACTTGGTTCTTGAGGCCTTTTCCGAATTGGGTCTGCCGCAAGATGACAGCGCAGTTCGCTCAGCTTTGGGTGCGCAATTGGATCATGGGAAAGGGTCCGGATCACCGTCATGACAGCACCTGCGGATGTGAGCGCTGAAAGCCGAGCTGAGTACGCGGAAGTAGTCCAGCGTCGCTCAGTTCGTGTGCTATCCGCAGGGCAGGTGCTAGGCGGCATTGCGGTTGCCGGTTCAATCCCGGCTGGTGCACTTCTGGCAGCCTCAATAGCTGATTCAGAAGCGGCGGCGGGAATTGCTCAAACCTTTGGAGTGTTGGGTGCTGCACTTTTGGCGCTACCGCTGGCGCGGATCGCTCTAAGCAAGGGCAGACGTCCTGCCCTTGCGACTGGCTATGGGATCGGGGCAGTTGGCGCTGCAATCGTCATCAGTGGCGCGGTGACAAGGTCTCTCATTCTGATTTACGGTGGTTGCCTGCTGGTGGGAGTTGCATCCGCAGCGGGTTACCAAGCCCGATACGCAGCAACAGACCTGGCAACGCCTACATCTAGGGCCAAAGCGCTCTCGTGGGTGGTGTGGGCCGCAACGATCGGTGCAGTTCTCGGCCCAAATTTGCTTAATGCGAGCGGTCTACTCGGACTTCGTTTGGGCCTACCTCAACTTTCCGGGCCATATCTGGTGACCGGTGTAGCGCTTGCTGCAGCGGCGCTCGTTCTATTCCTATTCCTTCGACCAGACCCATATTTGCTTGCTTCGGGCCATCGCGAGGCTGCCGGTGGTTCTACGGTGAAACCGCGATTGCGAGATGGAATCGAGCATCTGCGGTCAAGGCCCCGAGCGATATTGGGAATCGCCATCATTTCCATTGGACACGTAGTCATGGTGATGGTCATGGTGATGACCCCCGTCCATATGGCTCACGTTGACGTGACACTCCAGCTGATTGGTTTAGTCATCAGCGTTCATATCGCCGGAATGTATGCGTTCTCGCCCGTGGTTGGCTGGGCCGTAGATCGGTACGGCCGCATCCAGATCACGGCGGTGAGCATCGGAGTTCTGGTGGCTGCGTGCCTGATCTGTGCCGCCGCCCCCGCTGACAACGTCGTGATTTTGGGGATCGGGCTCTTCCTCCTTGGCCTGGGTTGGTCGGGAACCCTCATTGCCGGCTCGACCATGGTCACCGACGAAACGGAGCCAACCGAGCGTCCAGCAGTCCAGGGCCTTTCCGACCTCGCCATGAATGTGGCGGGTGCACTAGGGGGTGTGGTCGCCGGGCTCATTGTGTGGGGGAGTTCCTACCCGGTCCTTTGCCTTGCCGCGCTGTTCCCGCTCGCCGGTTTAGCCGTTGCGGTTGCTAATCCGGCGTGTCGGCAGCATTCGAACGCACGTTCGATATAGCGTTGCGCTCGCGGTCGGAGATCCACACAGGGAGATCTGATCCTGATGGATGTCAGACCCCTCTCCTAAATTCTGGAGTCAGGGATTGAACCGACGAAAGGGACCACATCATGGCCAGTGCAGCATCATCCAGTGCCGCTAACGACCGCGAGAAAGCACTTGATAGCGCCCTTGCGCAGATCGAGAAGCAGTTCGGTAAGGGAGCAGTCATGCGCCTTGGCGAAGATGGTCGCGCCCCCATTGAGGTGATTCCTACTGGCTCCATTGCATTGGATATTGCGCTGGGAATTGGCGGGCTCCCCAGAGGTCGCATCGTGGAGGTGTATGGGCCTGAGTCATCGGGTAAGACCACGGTTGCACTGCATGCCATCGCAAGCGTTCAAGCCGCTGGAGGGCTTGCCGCATTTATCGACGCCGAGCACGCACTTGATCCCGATTACGCATCTGCATTGGGCGTAGATCTAGACAACCTCTACGTAGCCCAACCTGACACAGGAGAGCAGGCTCTCGAGATCGCCGACACCCTGGTGCGCTCTGGGGCAATCGACCTCATCGTTATCGACTCGGTGGCAGCCCTTGTGCCGAGGGCAGAGATCGAGGGGGAGATGGGCGATTCGCACATGGGCCTTCAGGCTCGGTTGATGAGCCAGGCCCTGCGCAAGATGGCGGGTGCGTTGAGCAATACGAACACCACCGCGATTTTCATCAACCAACTGCGTGAGAAAATTGGCGTTATGTTCGGTTCACCCGAAACCACAACGGGCGGTAAGGCATTGAAGTTCTACGCTTCTGTGCGCCTTGATGTGCGCCGGATTGAGACCCTTAAGGGTGGCACTGAGGCTGTGGGCAACCGCACGCGCGTGAAGGTAGTCAAGAACAAGGTTGCGCCTCCGTTCAAGCAGGCTGAATTCGACATCTTGTACGGCGAGGGGATCTCTCGCGAAGGTTCATTGATCGACATGGGTGTAGAAACCGGTTTCGTCAAGAAATCCGGCGCTTGGTACACCTATGAAGGTGATCAACTTGGCCAAGGCAAAGAGAATGCTCGTACTTTCTTAAAGGACAACCCGCATCTCTCACTTGAGATTGAAAAGCGCATCAAAGAGCAGTTAGGTATCGGTCCGAAGGTGGATGCACCCGCTGATGCGCCGCGTCTTGTCGCTGTTGATCCCGTTGATCCCATTGATGGCTAGTGGCGTTGGTGCGGAAATTATCTGATTTCGACTGGAATGCCTCCCAGTGATGGTTCGTCGGTGGATGTTGTTCTCACGCCATCCACTGACGAATTGGATGTGACTGAAGCTCGAATTCTTGCGCGCAAAATTGTTTTGCGCAGACTTGATGTTGCTCCACGCACCCGTGGTGAGTTATCTGACTCATTAGTTGCTCAACAGATTCCTGCCCTGGTGATTACTGAGGTGCTAGATCGATTTGAAGAGGTCGGGCTCATCGATGATGAGCTGTTTGCCCGAATGTGGGCGCAGTCCCGCCACACCCACAAAGGTCAATCAAGGCACGTCATTCGACAGGAACTGAGGCGCAAGGGAATCGATGACGATCTCATTGCCACTGCTCTAGATGCAATTTCTGATGATCAGGAAACGGAACGTGCGAGGGCTCTCGTTGAACGCAAGCTTGTATCTCTGACACGATTTGACAACCATGTGATTGAGCGGCGTCTCGTAGGAATGTTGGCTCGAAAGGGTTATCCCACGTCCCTTTGTTTTACTGTTGTGCGCGAGTCTTTGGCAACTTATGCCATAGAGCAATCAGAGGAATTTGCTGTCGCTCAACGTGACCAGGGGTAACACAATTCTGTCAACAATGTGTTGTACCTGAGTTGGGGTTGGCGCAAATCCGGTTGTGATGAATTGATGAAAAATCAGTGCGGGTGCAATCACCGTCACATAGGGATCGACGGCCTGGCGGGGAATCTCTCCCCGGAGCATTGCTTTTTCGAGCATGGCAGCAAGATCCATGTGTCTTTTGGTGCCGTACGTTGATTCCATTTCCGCCATGAGTTTGTGCTCATGGGTGGCTTCGCTAATCAGCTCTCGGAGGACTGCACCGGCGGGACTGTTCAGGGAGTTGGCCAGTGCGATGAATGTCTCCGAAAGGTCTGCACGCAAGGTTCCCGTGTCAGGTGCTGACTCCAGCTCCATGGCCTCCATGAAGTTGGTGAGTGCAAACAACACGAGTGCCTCAATATTCGGCCAACGGCGGTAGAGCGCAGCCTTCCCAGTTCCAGCGCGCTTGGCGACTCCATCCATCGTGATTTTGCGAAAGCCCACCTCTCCCAATTCAGCCAGCGTGGCTTGGCACACCGCATCTTCCAGCGCCTGGCCGCGCCGCCGGTTGGCCAATGAGCAAGTGGTCACTGCTCGAACATATCACTTAATAGACGACCATGTTCCTAAATGTGAGTGCCTAAGAACCTACGTGTTCTCTATGTGCTATTTTTCAAGGGTCCGCGCTGGGTGGATCACACACGAAATGGAATCTCATGCCTTTGTTGTCCTCGTGGGCGGTTCGCCGTCCCGTCGTTGCTTTGATTAGTTGGGTCATCGCCATGGTGGCGGTCTTCGGTATTGCGGCATCTTTCGCAGGCGAACTTAATGACTCCTTTGATCTGCCCAACACCGAATCGAAGACAGCAACGGATCTTTTGGTGGTCAATGGCACCGATACGGCAGGGTTTGAGG
>JANQZS010000050.1 GCA_030728405.1 Candidatus Nanopelagicales bacterium
GCCGATCGGGCAGCGCAGATGAATCGTTTTGCTGGAATGTCGAAAGCTGGCGTGCTGGTCGCCTTTGGTAGCGATGCTCCGGTGACTGAAGTGAGTCCATGGCAAGCGATTCGCGCCGCGGCATGGCACCACACAGTTGATCAACGAATGAGTGTCAGAGCCGCCTTTGCAGCGCACTCTCGGGCTGGATGGAGGGCGGTTGGCCTCCCGCATGTCGGCACTATCGATCCAGGAGCGCCCGCGCACTTGGCCATCTGGGAAACCGGCGAGTTAGACGTTCAATCACCCGATCCCAGGCTTTCGGCATGGTCCACAGACCCACGCTCAGGCACCCCTGAGCTTCCTATCATTACGGAAACTGGCGAATTGCCACGTTGCCTCGCAACACTCGTTCATGGCACACCCATCTTTTCCGCGGGTGCCCTTGATATCGCTGCGGACCTGGTTTAGGGGCTTCGACGTGAACTGGTTGACGAGATTGCTGCTTGCTGTTGCCGGTGGCTTTGTCATGTCACTTGCCTATGCTCCAACATCCTTTGGTCCGGCTGCACTTGTTGGTGCTGCACTTGTCATTGCGGCTTCTTGGCGCGTAAGAAAGGCATGTGGTGCCCTGTTTGGATTCGCCTCCGGACTCTCCTTTTTCATCCCGCTGATGAACTGGCTCACCGTCATTGGAGTTGATGCGTGGCTTCTGCTGGGCGCCTACTGCGCACTCTGGTGGGCCCTTCAAGGTGCAGGGATTGCCCTTGTTTCACGGCTGCGCGGTGCAGTGTTGTGGGTTCCAGCTATCTGGGTACTCCAAGAGGCTTTGCGTGATCGGATTCCATTCGGGGGATATCCATGGGGGCGATTGGGCTTTTCCCAAGCCGACTCATCGATAGCAGATTACGCGGCACTTATTGCAGTTCCCGGGGTCACTTTTGTTTCTGCACTCATTGCCACTCTTGCCGTTGTTGCTGTTATCGCCGTTCATCAGCGTAGAACTCCTCGCGTACTTCTTCCTCTGGGCGGTGTCGTCGTTCTCGTCGCGATCTCTTTCGTGATTCCCACACCAACTGCGGGGGAGGGGCCCAATCCAACCGCTGTAATTGCGGTGGTGCAGGGCGGCACTCCTCAAACTGGTATGGGAGCGATGGATGTTCGGCGGGAGGTTTTGGACAACCATGTACGCGAAACACTGATCTTGGCCAACGAGATACGGGCAGGAGACGTGCAGCGCCCTGACGTTGTCCTTTGGCCAGAGAATTCAACCGATATCAGTCCATTTACAGATGCCACCGTTACTGCAGACATCTCGCGTGCAGCACGTGCTGTTGGAGTTCCGATCTTGGTCGGTGCCGTGACTGATGTGCCCGACGATGTGACCAGGGTGCAAAATGTCGGGATCTTGTGGGATCCCCAGACTGGGCCAGGCCACATTTACGTCAAGAACCAGCCGGTGCCCTTCGGCGAATTCATTCCTTTCCGGGAACTTCTGAGCAAATACATAGCTCGATTTGACCGCATCCCACGTGACTTCATTGCCGGTAGTGAGCCCGGGGTCATCTCTGCGAACGGTGTTGTTCTGGGCAATGTAATTTGCTTTGAAGTTGCCTATGACCAGGTTGTGCATTCCGTGGTGGAAGGTGGGGCAGAAGTAATTACCGTGCAGACAAATAACGCGACATACGCTCAGACCTCTCAGCCTGAACAGCAACTCCAGATTGAACGGATCAGATCGGTAGAAACCGGTCGTGCTGTTGTTGTCGCTGCCACTACTGGAGTTTCCGCGTTCATCGCTCCTGATCGTCGCATCATTGCGGCCATGGGGGAGGACCAGACTGGCTTTTTGGTGGAGGAGGTGCCACTGCGTACTTCTTTGACCCTTTCAACGATCGTGAGTCCAGCCTTGGAAGTGGTCATTGTGCTCATCGCAGTCCTCGCCATGATCATGGCGGCGGTCAAGACACGTAGGCTTGCCCCGTGATGAAAGAACCCTCATCGAGTGATTCAGAGCGGGTCTTGGTGATCGTTCCCACCTACAACGAGAAGTCGACCCTGCCCTCCATTTTGGACCGTATCCGGTCATCAGTGCCCGGCGCTGAGGTTCTGATTGTTGATGACAACTCCCCGGATGGCACCGGGCGCATCGCCGATGAATGGGCAGCTCGAGATGCCTCGATCCATGTAATGCATCGCCTGGGAAAAGAAGGGCTCGGGGCTGCCTATTTATCCGGCTTTGCGTGGGGCCTCCAGCAGGGTTTCGACGTCTTGGTGGAGATGGATGCAGACGGGTCCCACCAACCAGAGCAATTGCCATCGCTTCTGGCTGAACTGGATGGAGCTGACGTCGTCTTGGGATCTCGTTGGGTTGTCGGGGGAGGCACAGTCAACTGGCCGAGAAGTCGGCAACTGCTATCCAAGGGCGGTAACGCCTACACCCGAGCAATGCTGGGCGTGCCCATTTACGACGCAACCGGAGGTTATCGAGTTTTTCGTGCATCAACTCTGCGGCAGCTCGATCTCCATGAAGTCGCATCGCAGGGATATTGCTTTCAAGTGGACTTGGCATGGCGGGCAGTTCGTCGGGGATTAGTGGTCCGCGAAGTCCCGATCACATTTGTGGAGCGAACATCTGGAACCAGCAAGATGAGCCAGAAGATCGTTTTCGAAGCGCTATGGCGGGTAACCGTGTGGGGCATTGATGAACGCATCACCCGAATCCGCCGCAGGACCATGCGCAAACGTGGAAAATTCGATGTTCATCAGCCAGCGCGTGAGGTCTCTTGACCATGAACTTTCGCCGTCGACTAATTGTTTTTGGTTATCCGTTGCTGGAAATCCTCACCGCGCTGGGCATCGGATCATTGATCGGCTGGGGATGGATGCTTCTGGCGCTCGTGGCTGGTGTCCCGATTGGATTCGCCATCATGCGACATGCGGCATTTCAGGCCAAAGTGAATCTCGTTCAAGGGCAACCACCGCAGGGCGCTCAAGCAGCGACTTTCGTTGGGGGACTACTCATAGCAATTCCGGGATTTATTTCCGACCTGATCGGGCTAGCGCTCGTTATTCCCATTACTCGAAAGTTGATGGTGGCAGCGTTCGGACCGGCGCTGATCGCCAAAATGACCGTCTTTCGGGTGCCGGGCAGTGGCTACGCGTACCCACACCAACACCCATACCCCGACGTAATCATCGGCGAAGTTGTGGTCCAGGATCCAGAGGAAGACTCCCCACGAAATCAGGGGAGTCCACCCCAACTCCCCTAGGCGCTTTTTGCCAGCTCGGAGCGCTGCTCATGGAGTAGCGCGAGGCGCTCTTGGAGAAGTTCTTCTAGGTCTGCGATGCTCCGGCGTTCGAGAAGCATGTCCCAGTGGGTACGCACGTACCGCTCAGGGGCCACCTCAGGCTTTTCTACATCGAGTTGGATGGCAGTTTCCCCGCACTTACAGGTCCACTCATAAGGGATTTCCTCGGCCTCAATACTGAAGGGAATAAGTGACGTGTGGCCGGCTGGGCAATCGAATCGCACCATATGGCGTTCAGCGGGTACTGCAGTCTCGTCCCGCTCGTAACTCAGTGCGCCGAGACGTGTTCCGCGCATGGAGGTCTCTTTCATGATGTCTCCTTCGTAGCGTCGTTGGCTCTCTGACGCAGCCGAAGTTGCGGCGGTTCCCTCAAGGGGGCTCAAACGCCGATAATGCACATTATGTCACTTTACATAAATCGGGAGACGACCCACACCAGTAGCGGTGCCACCACCAAGGCCGGTAGAAGGTCGGCAACCGGAATTGCCTTGATCTTGAGAAGGCGGATACCCACGCCCAGCAGCAAGACGCCACCGGTGGCCGTCACAGCATCGATGTATGAGTCTGGAAGCACCTCACCGGCAAGAAGTCCCAGAACGGTGAAGACGCCCTGAACAAGCCCCACAGACACTGCAGACAGTGCGACACCCCAACCCAGCGAGGCAGCAAAAGCCAAAGCGGCGAATCCGTCCAGAACTGATTTGAGGACCAACTGGTCAATCCCGGTCCCCAAACCATCGCTCAGAGCGCCCAGGATCGCCAAAGGGCCAATGCAAAAGAGCAAGGAGGCATCAACAAAGCCCTCGACAAACCGTGCGCGGCCGGCTTCGCCTTCATTTCGAGAGAATTTCGCCTGGGCCCACCCGCCGAAGGCCTCAAGACGACGCTCAATATGAAGGCCTGATCCCAGGATTCCACCGATCAGCAAGGCCCCTAACACAATCAGAAGAGGGGCTGACTCCCCCACATCTTCGGCAAGTGGCGCACTCGTAAAGGCGATGATGTTGGCAGCTGCAATGACAAGCACGACAAGTCCAAGAACTGTGGTGACCAGCTCGCGCATCCGCTCGGGCATCCGGTGGCCGACAAATACACCGGCTGTTGACCCCAACAAGATTGCAACCATATTGATGACGGTGCCCACACCAACCACTTTGTTGCCCCCTCATCGATCGAACTCGCAGTGTAGGGAGTTGGTTAAATTCCGACCTCAGCGAGTTCCTCTGGTCTCGGGCAGGAGCACACCAGGTTTCTGTCGCCAAAGGCGCCATCAATTCGACGCACCGGCGGCCAGTACTTGGTCTTTCGCAAATCCGAGACCGGAAATGCAGCTAATTCAGCCGAGTAAGGATGATCCCACGGACCGATCACACTTGATGCCGTATGCGGTGCGTTGGATAGCGGATTGTCATCAACTGGCCACGTGCCCTTTTCCACCTCGTTGATTTCCGCGCGAATGGACAACATTGCGGTGATGAACCGTTCCAGTTCGATCAGATCTTCACTTTCCGTTGGTTCAATCATGAGCGTGCCAGCGACCGGGAAACTCATTGTGGGAGCGTGAAAACCGTAGTCAATGAGCCGCTTTGCAATGTCATCAACACTCACACCAGATTGTGCGGTGATGGGTCGGATATCAATGATGCATTCGTGGGCCACAAGTCCGTTCTCCCCCGAATACAGAATCGGGAAAGAATCACGCAAACGCAATGCAACATAGTTTGCCGACAAAATCGCTACTTGGGTTGCGCGCTTGAGGCCATCAGGACCCATCAGCGAGATGTAGGTCCACGGAATTGGCAGGATTCCAGCACTCCCCCACGGAGCACCACTGACCGGACCCACTCCCCCGTCAACGTGCCCCCGACCCAGTGGTCCAGCTTCAGGGCAGAGTGGATGACCAGGCAAGAACGGCGCTAAATGCTCTCTGACCGCAACGGGACCAACTCCTGGCCCGCCCCCGCCGTGCGGGATGCAAAAGGTCTTGTGCAAATTCAAATGCGAAACATCAGCCCCGAAGCGTCCGGGTTTAGCCAGACCTACAAGTGCATTCAGGTTCGCGCCATCCACATACACCTGCCCGCCTGCGTCGTGCACCATTGCGCAAATATCCGCTACCGCGGTCTCGAAAACACCATGTGTTGATGGGTAAGTGATCATTAACGCCGCTATGTGGTCGGCATTGTCAGCAATCTTCTTTTCGAGGTCAGTCACATCGACGTTGCCAAGTTCATCGCATGACACGACAACAACCTTCATGCCGGCCATTACGGCACTGGCTGCATTGGTTCCATGCGCGCTACTAGGAATGAGGCAAATATTCCTGTGCTCATCTCCGTTGGAGCGGTGGTACCCGCGGATGGCGAGCAAGCCCGCAAATTCCCCTTGCGAACCGGCGTTGGGTTGCAGCGACACGGCGTCATAGCCGGTCACTTCGACCAACCATGCTTCGAGCTCTCGAATCATTTCCCGATAACCCTCGGCTTGGTCGAGGGGGGCAAAAGGATGAATGGATGAAAATTCAGGCCACGTGATGGGTTCCATTTCGGTGGTGCCGTTGAGCTTCATTGTGCACGAGCCCAGCGGAATCATCGTTCGATCGAGGGCTACATCGAGGTCACTGAGCCTCCGGATGTATCGCAACATAGACGTTTCGTTGTGGTGGGTGTTGAACACCGGATGCGTCAAGAACGGTGATGTGCGTCGGAGATCGCTATCAAGAAGCGAACCCCGCGGTGCGCCACTCTCGTTAGCAACGAGGCCAAGCAGTGCCGCTAACCGATCGAGGTCGTCGAGCGTATGCGTTTCATCGAATGTGACAGAGAGCGTGGTGTCATCAATGACCCGAATGTTGAGACCAGATTGGGCAAGCCTCAACCCGATTTCGTGAGCCGATTGCGGCACCGACCAACGTACGGTGTCGAAAACAACGTCGTTCGCGGGTGCGAAACCTGACGCTGCCACGCGTGCCTGGAAATTTGTCGCAAGGGCATTGACTCGCTCAGCAATCGCCGTCAAACCGTGGGGGCCGTGGTAGACCGCATACATGCTCGAAATTACGGCGAGTAAAACCTGGGCCGTACAGATATTGCTGGTGGCCTTTTCTCGTCGGATGTGTTGCTCGCGAGTTTGTAAGGCGAGTCGATAAGCCGGATTCCCCTCCGCATCGATGCTCACCCCAACGAGTCGGCCCGGAAGCGATCTCTCCAATCCGGCTCGAACAGACATGAAGCCAGCGTGGGGGCCACCGAATCCCATCGGCACGCCAAAACGTTGCGCGCAGCCGACGACAACATCTGCACCAAGCTCACCGGGCGGCGTGAGCAGAGTTAGTGCCAGCAGGTCCGATGCGACGATTGCCATGGCACCGATGGAGTGGATGTTCACGATGAGTTCGTCGATCTTCTTAATCGCACCCGAGGTTCCAGGATAGGAGATCAGAACCCCAGCCCACTGCCCTTCCGGGAGCGGTGCGGTCAGGTCAGCCGCAACGATCTCGATACCAAGTGGCTCTGCGCGAGTTTTCAGAACCGCAATCGTCTGTGGGTGGGTATCTACATCGACGAGGAATCCTGGCTTCTCAAGAGAGTTTTGTCGGAGTGCAAGGGTCATGGCTTCAGCGGCAGCTGTCGGTTCGTCAAGTAACGATGCGCTGGCAACTGGAAGGCTGGTGAGATCTTCAATCATTGTTTGGAAATTCAGTAGTGCTTCTAGCCGGCCCTGTGAGATTTCAGGCTGATATGGGGTGTAGGCGGTGTACCACGCGGGATTCTCCAAGATGTTCCGGACTATCACTCCGGGAGTGTGTGTGCCGCTATACCCGAGACCTATCATCGAGGTCGCAATTGTGTTGTGGCTTGCCAGTTCGTGGAGGCGCGCAAGCACAGCAGGTTCACTTTGCGCGGCTGGAACGTTTAACTCATCGTGCCAACGAATTACCTCCGGGACAACGGCTGAGGTAAATGATTCGAGGTCCTGATAACCGAGGGCCGCAAGCATGTGCGCAATGGCGGCATCGTCGGGACCAATATGACGATCTGCGAACGGGACACTCATAGCCGACTCCGGGACACGCGTAGGCAATGGACGTGGCTACGCCCACTCCCCCTCTGTATCCCGCACTTATCGTGCTACCTGAGAGCTTCACCGCATATGCGGCTTGCACCGTCGGCGGGTCAGGGGAATGACCCTTTTTCAGAGGCGCCTTCCCCTAGCGGTCCTTTTGCCTGAGAGGTTGTCGGGGCTATTGCTCCTTCGGCGACTGCAGTGCAGTTCTCTCCCGCCAGGGGTCGATCAGCAGTGTCAGACTAGCGGGTGCAACGGATTTCTGCCTGTGATCAACCAGCAACTCGCCGGGCACGCCGGCTTGCGAGCTCGTCAGATGCCAGTAGTGGCAAAATCGCGCTGCCATCGGCCTGCTCTCCGGGCAATTCGGCGAGGTTGCCTTCAACCTCGCGCCACACGCTGCCCACAGCAATGCCGAACACACCCTGGCCACCTCGGACAAGGTCGACCACTTCATCAGCGCTTCGGCATTCATAAATGCTCGCACCATCGCTCATGATGGTGATCTTGGATAAGTCATCACCCTCGCGGTCGTGCAAGTGCTCTACCGCGGCGCGAATGTTCTGGAGAGAAACCCCAGTATCAATGAGTCGCTTGACGATCCGAAGAATCAAAATGTCGCGGAAGCCATACAAACGCTGCGAACCTGAACCGGCGGCCGGGCGCACTGAGGGCTCAAGAAGGCCGGTTCGAGCCCAGTAATCAAGTTGACGGTAGGTGATTCCAGCAGCCGCACAAGCAACAGGGCCTCGGTACCCGATATCCGCCGGCAAAGGGCGCAGAGTGGAATCGTCAAAGAGCGCCTGCTGGCCTGACGGGGTGCCTGTGGTGACTAGCAACTGTTCCTCCTGGTTCAGTCCCCCACAGTACTTCCGGAACCGAAGCTCGGGAAGGCCACCGGGGAAGTGTGGCTTGACTGTTACTGGTGTGACAGGAGTGAATCTAGGGCTGCTGCGTGGGTCGCGGGAATCGACACGCCCATGCCCAAAGGACACAAGTCTCACCCTCATCTTGAGGGTGAAATCACTGGCTTGCGGGCCCTGCAAAATCCTCAGGAGTGATTTGGTCAAGGAATTCCCGGAACTTCTCTACCGTCTCCTCCGGCTCCTCGCCATCGAGATCATCTGAGTCAGGTATTTCCACTCCAGCCTCATCGAGAACTGCATCAGTTCCCACGATGGGCGTATCGGTGCGCAGCGCGATAGCGATCGCATCTGAGGGTCTAGCACTCACCTGAGTGCCATTCGATAAGTCGAGCAGGGCGTAAAAGACCCCATCTCGTAGTTCGGTGATGGTGACCAGAGTGAGTTCTGCTGATAACGCGACGAGAACCTCCTTGAGGAGGTCATGGGTTAAGGGTCTGGGCGGGATGATCCCCTGCTGCGCATAAGCAATAGCCGTTGCTTCCACTGCCCCTACCCAGATAGGCAGGTAGCGCACGCCACCGGTCTCGCGAAGGAGCACTATCGGATTGTTCGACGGCATTTCCATCCGAACACCCACGACCTCAAGAGGAATCACCCCTCAAGGGTAACCCCAAGACTTACGCTCGGCCAGAACGGATCAATTCTGCCCGAAGAAGGGCGGCATGGAGTTGCACAAATAGGGAGGCGAGATCTCGCACCGTCTCCTGGAGCCGGGCCTTTGAATCTTTGTCACGCGGTTGCGAGTAAGGCGTGGCAATTTGTTCGACGAGACCGGATTCCCGATCTGCGACAACCCGAAACGAGCGCAGATGCCGTGATTCCACGCCGTATTCAGCCAACCTCCCAGCAATCTGACTAACAGCCAAGGCATCTTCGTCGTAGTGCCCAGAAGGATGTGCCCACACCAACCCGAGCGTCTCCAACTGAACCACCGCGGCTTCAGTCAACCCAGCATGCCCGGCTAGTTCAGCTCTCGTGAGGCGCACCCGGCCGGCACCAGGTCGAAAATCATCTGCGTTGAGTCCGCCGCCGGCAACCGAGACCACCTCAGGCTCCGCGGACTCAGGATTCTCCAAGTGATCCTTAATCACCTTCAGTGGCAAGTATTGATCCCGCTGCATCGTGAGTACCGCACGCAGACGTTCCACATCATGAACGCTGAAGCGCCGATAACCTGAAGCGGTTCGAGCTGGCGTAACCAGACCCTCAGTCTCCAAGAATCGAATCTTGCTAATCGTGACGTCGGGGAACTCTTTCTTGAGCACCGATATGACTTCACCGATACTCACTGTGTCAGCGAAACCACCGGTGGAACTCGTCGCGCTCATGCTTAAGACTCGACCCCGACCAAGAAGATGAAGCGGAATTTCCCAATTTGCACTTCATCGCCACCTTGTAGGGCGCGATCATCAACGCGGCTTCGATTGACATATGTCCCATTCAGGCTGCCAGCATCTCGCAGGCTCCAGCCCTGCGCACCATGTCGAAAATCGGCGTGACGCCTACTCACCGTGACGTCGTCGAGAAAAATATCCGATTCAGGAGTACGACCGACGCTGATCACTCCCTGCTGTGGGTCGAGAGCAAATTCAGCACCCTCCCCCGGACCACGGTGTACAACGAGCAGAGCAGAACCTTGTGGAATCCTCGAGTGAGTGCCCCCGCTGAAACTCACGGGCCCAGATCCAGTGGGTGCTCCCACGGAAATAATCGACGTATTGTTCACGTCATCGGTAGCGGATCCTGCAATTGCCTGACCACACGACGCACAGAATCGAGCTCCCGGCTCTGCCGGCTGACCGCACTGGCTGCAATTCATGCGCAGACCCTCCAACTCCCTCTGTGGACTAGAACGAGCCTAGACCTCGTTGATCAATGCCCGGTAATCCGCGGCACTGAGCAGGGTGTCGAAATCACCCGCATCATGAGGGGTGATCGCGAATAGCCATCCAGCACCATATGGCTCCGCGTTGATCACTTCGGGGTTCGTTTCGACACTTCCGTTGATCTCGACAATGGTTCCCGTGACGGGGTTATAAATGTCGCTCACGCTCTTGGTCGATTCAACCTCACCGCAGGTTGCCCCGGCGCTCACGCTGGCTCCAGCCGCGGGCAGGCTGACAAAAACGATGTCACCCAACGCATCTTGGGCGTGGTGGGTAATTCCCACGGTCAAAGTGCCGTCGGCATTTGCCCTAACCCACTCATGTTCTGCCGTGTAGCGCAGCTCGCCGGGGGTGGTCTCGTTGGTCGTCATCCTTTTTCCTCACGTTCAACTCGATGTGTAACCGTAACCTGAGCGGATCCTGTCGGAGTCTGCTTACTGAAGGTGTCTTGGACGTAACGTAATCCAGCCCACCAATACAAAGCCGTTCCCCACAGCGCGAACGCCCATCCTGCCGCCCCAATCACTTGGCCAAATATGCCGCCCACTCCAGAAAGCAGAAGTAAAGGGAAACCCCACAGGAGTGCAAAAGTACCCGCTTTACCCACGTACGTCACGGGCAATGAGATCTTCCCTTGACGGCGAAGGACAGGTAAGAGCAGGAGGAGCAATAGATCACGTGCCAGAACCACCACGACGAGCCACCAGGGAATGATGTCGCGAATGGCTAAAGCAACGATGGTCGCAATGATGTAAAGACGATCAGCTAGCGGATCGAGAAGCGCACCGAGTTCAGACTGTTGATTGAGTCTGCGGGCAAGGTAGCCGTCGACCCAGTCGCTGATTCCTGCGATTGTGAGGACTACGAAGGCAACAACATCTGCCTGCGGAACAAGGATGAGCCACACAAAGAATGGAACGCCGAGTAGCCGCAACATGCTGATGATGTTGGGAATCGTGAACACACTTGCTTTTTTCATGGTGCGCTATTCCCTCGTTCAGCCTCTTGCGCAATCAAGGCCTCGCGATCCCCTAGCTTCCTCAGACCGGCTAGAGCCATTGACATTCGGTGATTGCCTGCGAGCTTTTCCTGGTTAACGTGCAGAAAATTCCAGTACCCGGCCGTGAATGGGCAAGCTTCAGCACCCACCCGCACCGTGGGCTTGTACCGACATCCCGCACATAGATTGGTCATCTTGTTGATGTAGGAACCACCGGCTGCGTAGGGCTTAGTCGACATTTCCCCTCCGTCTGCAAACAACGCCATTCCCACGGTATTCGCTGCCATCACCCATGGGTATCCGTCGACGAATGTTCGTTGGAACCAGCGGGTCATTTCGGCCGGATCGTAACCGCGCTGAAGGGCCCAGTTCCCCAAAATCATCAATCGGACAATGTGATGGGTCCATCCCTTGTCGTGTACCTCAGTGAGTGCCCACGACAGACAGTGAGCCGTCACTTCATCGGCGCTCGCCTCGCTAAACCATCGGGGTAATGGCTCATGTGCATCAAGTGCGTTACTGCGATCGACGTAGCTGGGACCAAAATGCCAATACAGATGCCACACGTATTCGCGCCAACCGAGAATCTGTCGAATGAATCCTTCAACACTGGCGATGGGCGCCCGGCCGTTGATCCACGACTCCTCGGCTGCTTGAACTACCTCGCGAGGATGAATGAGGCCAAGGTTCATCGGGACGGACAGGCCAGAATGAGCCATCAGCCAATCTTCGGATAACAGTGCATCTTCAAAGGGGCCAAACTCCGCAAGACGATGCTCAACAAAATCAGTGAGCGCGGCATGAGCCTCGTCTCGGGTCACAGGGAACCTTCGAGGGCCATCGGCACCGAAGAATTCGATGCCCTCGGATTCCCACGCGTCGAGATCTAGCCGCACTTGGCGGTCAATCTCATCCTCGACGGGTGTCCACGGGAGAGGCAGACCGAGTGTCGCCGCACCTCGCGGAGGTGGTTGGCGATTTTCTTCATCGAAATTCCACCGGCCACCCGCCGGCTCACCGTCTTCGATTAGCACCCCGTGAGCAACACGAACAGTTCGGTACCAATCCTCCAAAAGCAGCCTGCGCTTGCCACGATCTGCAACCCAAGACTGAAATTCGGCCTCGGAAGTGATGAAACCCCGAGCTGGCAGGACAGACAATTCCCGGCCCTGCTGCTGCACATGCCCAACCACCCCAGAGGCACTACGACTCTGTGGCGCGACAACTTCTAATGGTCCTGCAATAGAAGCGAGGCCCATCGCAAAGGAATCAGCCCTGACGTACGTCGCATTCTCGGCGCGCTCGGCGGCTAGGTGCCTCATTGCAGACAAGACAAGGTGCGCTTTCTGTCGGTGGTACTTGGTGCTTCTAAACAGATCCTTCGCTTCGATAATCACGATATGTGCTGCATCGCCATGAAAATGCTCACCCAGTTGATCGGCGAGAACCCATCGTGTGGTGGTCACGAGGACATCGCTCTGGCCGTGTAGCGGCCATCAACTCGCTGCACGAGAAGTGGCATCGCAAATGCCTCCGAAAGCACAGAACTTGTCATGACCATCTCAATTGGTCCAAGGGCCAGAACGCCCCCATCTCGCAGAACCAGCGCATGGGTGAAGCTCGGCGGGATCTCCTCGACGTGGTGGGTCACCAAAACCATGCTGGGCGAATCCGCGCTCCTCGCAAAAGCATCCAAGCGCGACACCAGATCCTCGCGCCCGGCTAGGTCCAAACTCGCCCCAGGCTCGTCCAAGATGAGCAGCTCAGGATTGCTCATCAACGCCCGCGCAATGAGTACCCGCTTGCGCTCTCCCTCGCTCAACCGGGCAAATTCCTTTTCGGCAAGTGACTCGACACCCCACCGACGCAGCAGATCAAGTGCCCGGAGGTCATCAGCGTGCTCGTAGGTCTCCTGCCATGAACCAGACATCCCGTGGGCTGCCGTGCGAACAACGTCAATAGCGTGCTCTGCATCGTCGATGAGGTGAGCCGCGACGGAACTTGCGAACCCGATTCTTGGCCGAAGTTCGGCGAGATCAACCGCTCCGAGGACTTCATCTAACACTGTGACTTCGCCTACAGAGGGGAAGCTTCTCGCCGCTGCGACGTCCATCAATGTGGATTTCCCAGCCCCATTGGCTCCAATAACCACCCAGTGTTCGCCGGGCTGAACAGTCCAGAGGACGTCCCGGAGGATCCATCTGGTGCCACGGCGGACACCGACACTTCGCATCCCCAGAACACTCACAGCCACACCATAAGGTGTGCCTATCGGTGCCTCACGGGCCGATAGGCGGACACCGAGCCGTCTGTTCAGATAACACCAGAAGGGGCCAGACCAGATGTCGACCGCAGGTGACGAACAGAACGTGCGCACCCTGCTCATCACCGTCTCTGGGGAAGACAAACCCGGTGTCACCCGCGACCTGTTCAACACATTCGCACGGTTCCCAGTTCACGTCCTGGACATGGAGCAACTCGTCGTACGAGGCCGCCTAGTCCTCGCTGTCCTGGTGGGCGTCGATCCCAGATCTCCCCTCGATGAGGGTGAGGTCATCACCACCCTTCGCACGGAGATTCGGTTAACCGCCTCAGACCTTGGCATGGACGTGACCACCATCCCCGGGGTCGCGGAAGATACCGCTGGCCGGCATAACCGAATCCACGTCACGGTGATGGGAAACCCACTCTCCCCCAGCGTCATCAGCAAAGTTGCCGAAGAGATCGCGGTGCAGGGGGGAAACATTGATCGAATTCGGCGGATCGCTTCCTACCCGGTTACGGCAGTGGTGTTAGAGGGCTCTGGAGTCAATCCAGACGCGTTACGGCGCCCACTTGCCGCACTCTCCACGACCGAAAGTGCCGATATCTCGGTTCAAGACGCAGGGTTGGACCGTCGGGGTCAGTACCTCGTGGTGATGGATGTGGATTCCACTCTGATTCAAAATGAAGTAATCGACTTGCTAGCCGATGAGGCCGGTCGCCTTGCTGAGGTTGCAGCCATCACCGATCGGGCCATGCGTGGAGAGATGGACTTCGCTGAATCCCTTCGCGCACGGGTCACCTTGCTGGCCGGCTTACCCGAAAGTGTCATCGAGACCGTGCGCGGTCGTATCGAGCTCACACCTGGTGCCCGAACATTTGTGAGAACCTTGCACCGCCTCGGCTATCGGATTGCCCTCGTGTCCGGTGGTTTCTCTCAAGTCATCTCACCGCTCGCTGCCGAGTTGGGTGTCGCAGAGATGCGCGCAAATACGTTGGAGATCATCGACGGCAAACTCACCGGTCGCGTGCTCGGACCCATTATTGATAGCGCTGGGAAAGCATCAGCACTTGAAGAGTTTTCGGTGCGACATGGGATCCCTCGCCACCGAACAATCGCAATAGGTGATGGAGCCAACGACATCGAGATGATCGAGGCAGCTGGTCTCGGTGTCGCATTCAATGCGAAGCCAGCGCTCAAGATTGCTGCCGACACTTCTGTGAATGTGCCCTACCTAGATTCGGTTTTGTATCTTTTCGGCATCACCCGCGAGGAGATCGAAAGCGCCGATGCGCGTGATCGTTCCAACGCTGATCAGTGACCTCGTGCGATGAGAACTTCAGACAGCGAGATTCCGCGCTCTACGTCTGACCAAGTTGAGGCTACGTCAAATACGGCAAGTGCATTAGTGGGGAATTTAGATCGCACGATGTCGGCTATCGGGCTGTCTCCGGAAAGAGCAATAACAAGATCGTGAAGCCCAGGATCATGCGCTAACACAACCAGCACTTCCGTACCCTCAGATTCGGCACAAATCTGGGACAGCAGCAGTGATCGATCAGCAAGGTAAAGTTCCTGACGAATCTCGGCTTCGCAGGGCTCCAGATCACACCCTGCCCACACCCACGTTTCAAGCGTTCGACGCGCCGGAGACACCAATACTCGGGTTCGCAGGCCGGCTGTGGTTCGGCGAATTGATGTACTTAGCTCACGCGCGTCCCGAATGCCGCGTTCAGACAGCGGACGATCCAAGTCTGCGACCTGCTGGGGATACCAGGACTTCGCGTGCCGCCACAGAATCAATCGATGAGTCATTCATGCACCCTGAGAGTGGACTCCACCATCGACGTGAATGATTTCACCGGTTGTGCTGGGGAACCAGTCAGACATAAGCGCAACGCAGGCCCGAGCCGCTGGCTCCGGATTATTGAGGTCCCAACCCAACGGTGCACGCTCGGTCCAGACAACCTCAAACTCTTCGAAGCCCGGGATGTTCTTCGCTGCCATTGTTCTAATGGGCCCGGCAGCGACCAGATTCACTCGAATGCCCTTTGGGCCAAGGTCGCGGGCAAGATATCTCGATGTGCTCTCGAGTGCAGCCTTCGCGACGCCCATCCAGTCGTACACAGGCCACGCGACTGTTGCGTCGAAATCCAAACCCACGACACAACTACCCTCCTCCAGAAGGGGCAGCGTCGCCATGGCAAGTGACTTAAGAGAAAACGCGCTCACTTCCACGGCAGTTGCAACATCTGCCCACGTTGTGTTCAAGAAATTCCCACCCAGGGCAGACTCCGGTGCGAAACCGATGGAGTGCAATACCCCGTGCAAGCGTGGGGCATGAACCCGCACAGCAGCCTCAAGCCCAGCTAAGTCCTCAGCATTGGTCACATCGAGTTCGATGACCTCCGCAGCCTGCGGCAACCGGGTGGCGGTCCTACGAGTGAGAGAGGAAGCCCGTCCAAAAGACGTGAGAATAACGCGTGCTCCCTCTTCTTGAGCCAAGCGAGCTACGTGGAAGGCGATCGATTGATCGGTGAGAACACCTGTCACCAGGATCGTTTTTCCCTGCAAAATTCCCATGGTTGTTGACCTTTGCTCGCTCACTTAATGACCCATCCCTAGTCCGCCATCGACCGGAATTATCGCGCCGGTGACGTATGCGCCATCTGTTGACGCGAGAAAACTCACCACACCAGCGACCTCGGCGGGGGTCGCATACCTCCCCAGCGGAACAGCGCCCAAGATCTCGCTCTTCCGGGATTCGTCGAGGTCAGCGGTCATGTCCGTATCCACGAACCCAGGCGCCACCACATTGACTGTGATCCCGCGGGAGCCAACTTCGCGTGCCAGGGATCGGGCGGCACCGACAAGGCCAGCCTTGGAGGCGGCGTAATTAACCTGCCCCGCACTCCCCATCATCGCTACTACCGAAGAAATGAAGATGATTCTTCCCTCGCGGGCCTTGAGCATCCCCCTCAGTCCTGCACGTGCTAACCGGATGGATCCACCGAGGTTCGTGGAGAGCACGTCGTCAATATCTGAATCCGACATGCGCATCAACAAGGTATCGCGCGTTATCCCTGCATTGGCGACGAGAACAGCAATCGGTCCATGCTTCGCTTCCACTTCGCCTATCGCGGTGGTGATCGATTCGGCCGAAGCAACGTCGATCTGGACGCAATCCTGACAATCGGGTGCTTGACCAGACCTCGTCGCCCCGACCACCAGGTAGCCATCAGTTTGCAAGCGACGAGCCACAGCTGCGCCAATCCCCCGATTAGCACCTGTGACGAGGGCCACACCTGTAGTTCCGGACATCGGCTCAGTCACGGGCGCACGTTAACGGTCGGAATGGTCGGGATCGCACAGTCGTGGCTATACGTCTTCAAGTCGGTAGCCCACTTTCACCGTAACCTGGAAGTGATCAACATTGTTTTCACGCACGTAGCCACGCATTTGTGCCACTTCGAACCAGTCGACATGCAGGTGGATAGCGCCAGCCCGTGAGACAGCATTGCGGATGGCCGCCTCGATGGACTCCTTAGAGGTGCCGACAACTTCTGCTATTCCGTATGCCCGATCAGACACGATGCGCCTCCTATGGCTTCCTGTGGCCCCCACCCAGCGGGTGGTCTACCGACAAGAACCGATCTTAGGCGTTTCGACCGATCTACCGGCGTGCGCATGTGCACAAGTGGGCATAGATTAAAGGGGTGCACGAGACACCAGTCCACACCATTACCGGGGCTCAGCGCGCCCTCAGTAAAGAACAGAGTGACCGTACGCGTCGCTATTTGATCTCGATGGGGATCCGGACCGCGTGTGTCATTGCTGCAATCTTCGTGCCTGGCTGGCCTCGTTGGGTATTCATTGCAGGTGCCGTGATCCTGCCTTATTTGGCGGTGGTCATTGCCAATGCAGGTCGAACCACTGATGAGGCTGGCGAGCTAGGCGTCCTGGCCCAACCCCAGATCGCCCTGCCGAGTAAAGCGACGGCACTTGAGGGCGTCGTCATTGATCGCCCGCTCACGTAGTCTTACAACGTGAAACCGCTGCTTCTGACCCGGCGTTGGCAAGGCTTCACTTTACTCGTCATTTTTTCAATCGGCGCCTTCGGTGTTCTGAGCTGGTGGCAATGGAGTCGGGCAGAGGAACGTCGTGCCGATCGCATCGCAATCGAAGTGTCAGTTTCAGATCCGAAGGCGCTCGAAAGTGCCGCGGAGGTCGATGAACAAATTGCCTTCACCCCAGTCACATTCGAGGGAACTTTTCAGAATGAGTACTCGGTGTTGGTTCGAAAAAGGCCATTGGAGGGCTCAAACGGGCTGTGGGTCATGACCCCATTCCAAACAACAGATGGTTCGGAGGTGTGGCTCCTTCGCGGGTGGATGCCAGCCGCAGCGAGTGCCACTGGAGTCATTGAGGTACCCGATGCTCCCGGTGGTGTGGTCAGCGTTATTGCAGCTATTCGATCTCCTGAGGGAACAGAGCCAGTAGCGGGCCTCCCCCGAGGTCAGATACCCGGCGTTGATCCCAAAGTGCTTCCGAATACCGGTTCCCCCACCGCGAGCAATTTCCTCCATCTGATGAAAACAAGTGCGCCGGAAGAGGACTTGCTCGCAGTGCCTCTTCCCAGCGTTGATGAGGGGCAAAATATTTCATATGCCGTTCAGTGGATCCTTTTTGCACTCGTGGCTGCGGTGGGCTGGTTTTACTTTCTGCGAAGAGAAGCCAAAGAAGACCGTGACTCAGCTGACGCACTTCATTAGTGCGCATGTTCTTGCTACACATTCTCCTGATAAGCGAACTGGGTTCGATAGAGGTCCGCGTACGCACCGTTGGCGGCCAACAGTTCTGAGTGGGTGCCGCTCTCTCGCACGGCACCATCGTCAATGACCAAAATCTGGTCTGCCTGAATGATTGTGGACAGCCGATGGGCGATAACAATTGACGTGCGTCCGGCTAGCGCATTTTCCAAAGCTACCTGGACGGCCCTCTCGCTTTCGCTGTCCAAATGAGCGGTCGCCTCGTCCAAGATCACAACACGCGGTCCCTTAAGTAGCAGCCGAGCCAATGCGATTCGCTGCTTTTCTCCGCCGGAAAGGCGGTATCCGCGATCTCCAACCACTGTTCCCAGCCCGTCGGGCAGGGCATCGACCATGTCGATGATCTGTGCCTGTTCACAAGCTTGACGCAGGTCAGCATCCGTTGCACCCGGGCGGGCGTACAGCAGGTTCGCGCGAATCGTGTCGTGGAACATGTGTGCGTCCTGAACAACTACACCCTCAGCCGCGCGAAGGTCTGTCGAACTGACCTCACGAAGGTCGACATCACCGAAGGAAATGCTGCCCGAAGTTGGATCATAAAGCCGTGTCAGAAGACTGATAATGGTCGACTTACCAGCCCCAGAGGTTCCCACGAGAGCGGTCATGGTGCCCGGAGCCACAGTGAAACTCAGATCAGACAAGACCAGTGCGCCTGTCCCTCTGCTTTCCTCTCGCGCGGTTGATTCCAGTGAAGCCAGCGACACTTCCTCTGCGGAGGGATAACGAAACGACACCTTCTGCACTGAGATACCGAGGGGTCCATCTGGGAGTGGAACTGGATGATCAGGCTCATTCACTAGGGGCTCGAGATCTAAGACTTCAAAAACTCGATCAAAGGAGACCAGGGCGGTCATGACGTCAACTCTGACATTTGACAGCGCGGTTAAGGGTCCATAGAGCTGCGCTAAAAGGGCGACCAACGCGAGAAGCGTGCCAAGAGTTATCGAACCGTTGATGACCAGATTTCCACCTAAGCCGTAGGTGATGGCCGTTGCTAACGATGCGACGAGCAGAAGCGCAGTAAAGAACCAACGGTTAGCCATGGCAATGCGGATGCCGATATCGCGAACTCTCCCCGCCTCACGGGAGAAGTTCGACGCCTCTTCATCTGGACGGCCAAACAGTTTCACCAAGAGGGCGCCCGAGACATTGAACCGCTCGTTCATCTGGTTACCCATGACGGCATTCACAGACATTTGTTCTCGTGTGAGCAACTGGAGGCGTCGTCCCATCCACCTTGCCGGGAGTAGAAAGATGGGAACCAATACAAGTGCTGCCAAGGTGATCTGCCAGGACAGTGCAAACATGGCGATGAGAACCACAATGAGTGAGATTAGATTGCCTAACACGCCCCCCAGCGTGGATGTAAATGCCTGTTGAGCCCCGATCACATCGCTGTTCAATCTAGAGATCAAAGCCCCCGTTTGAGCACGTGTGAAGAAGGCTATGGATTGACGTTGAACGTGGTCATAAACTTGCGTGCGCAAATCGAAGATTAATCCTTCACCGATTCGGGCAGAGAAGTATCGCCCTACTAGCCCGACACCAGCATCGATAATCGCCAAGACACCGATCAAGACAGCCGTCCAGGTAACTACTGATGCATCATTTACCGAGATTCCGTCGTCGACGATCCGGCGGAAAAGAAGCGGTTGGGCGACGGAAAGCAGAGCGCCTGCCACAAGTGTGACGAGGAAAAAGCCAATGATTGCCCGGTAAGGCGCTGCATAAGTGAGTATTCGCGCCACCAATGTCCTCGTGACACGCTCATTCTTCACCGACCGGTCTCGGGTGAATGACTGATAGGTCAGCCAAATATTGTGATTACTCAACGAGTGTTCCCATCGTGACGGCCGAGTAGGTCGCTGAGTCTGCGAATCTGCGAATTCTGCTCAGCTGTCCATGAGGATTCGCCTTCTTCCACCGCAACCAGAAGACTCTTTACCTCCGAAACAGCCGCCTCTGGGATATTTCTCAACCCCTCAAGGAGCCCTGCCAAGGATGCCCCCAGATCAGTGCACACCTGATTAATCAATCCCCAGCGTTCAGCTTCAGTGGCACTGATGTCGCGTCCGCTGGCGCACACTTCGAATGCGCGGTGATAGCCCACTGCTCGCAGTAACCTGCCCGTGGCGCCCAAATCTGGGATGAGACCCAAACGTGTCTCCCGTAGGGCAAATGTAGCCGCGGGTGCGGCTAATACGAGGTCACAAGACATCGCCAACTGCCAACCTGCACCGATCGCTGGTCCTTGAACGAGTGCAATCGTGGTGGGAGCGATGCCTCGCCAACAAGCAAACCCTGCCTGTGCATTCTCAATGAACTGACGCACGTCGGACTCAGGCTGGTGTGCCAAGTTCGCGAGAGACTCCCCCGAACTTGAACCATCAAACACCCTTTTATCGAGACCAGATGAGAAAACGTCACCCACACTCTGCAGGACAACAAAACGAATTTCAGGAGCCAGATCACTGCAGATCTGAGAAAAGGCCGTCCACATCAACGGTGTTTGAGAGTTACGAGTCTGGGGTCTGTTTAAGGTGACTGACATCACGTCGCCATCAATATCTACGAGCAAGCCGGCTTCTTCCAGATCGATCATTGCTGCCCCTCCCCCACTCAAGCTAGTTCCACAAGTTCGGCGTACTCGTCATTCCACAAATCTTCATCGCCGTCCGGCAGAATGAGAACCCGCTCAGGATTCAGTGCGAACACCGCTCCAGGATCATGTGTTACCAAGACTACAGCTCCTGCATAAGAAGCCAGTGCTGAAAGTACTTCGGCTCGGCTTGCTGGGTCCAAGTTGTTCGTGGGCTCATCAAGTAGAAGGACATTTGAACCCGAAACCACGAGGCAGGCAAGTGCTAACCGTGTTTTTTCCCCGCCAGAAAGCACACCCGTTGGCTTATAGACCGACGCACCTTCAAACAGAAATGATCCAAGGACAGTGCGCCTCTTGGTGTCATCAAGATCAGGAGCAGCTGTTGCAATGGTTTCAAGTACCGTGCGCACCGGATCAAGAGTTTCGTGTTCCTGGGCGTAGTAGCCAACGACCGCACCGTGACCGAGTTCGATCGATCCGGTATTTGGCGTATCGATTCCGGCAAGAACACGAAGTAAAGTCGTTTTCCCGGCACCGTTGAGGCCGAGAATCACCACTTTGCTGCCACGGTCGATGGCCAAGTCAACGTCTGTGAAAACTTCAAGGCTGCCGTAGGAGCGCGAGAGTTCTGAGCCAGTGAGGGGTACCTTTCCGCAAGGCCGAGGCTCCGGGAACCGCAGTTTCGCGACCTTGTCTCTCATCCGGACTTCATCGGCACCTTCAAGGAGCCGATCCGCCCTTTTGAGCATCGACTGGGCAGCCTTGGCTTTACTGGCCTTCGCGCGCATTTTGTCCGCTTGAGTGCGCAACACGCTGGCCTGCTGTTCGGCATTGCGACGCTCACGTTTACGGCGACGCTCATCAGTCTCGCGAGCAAGCTGGTAGGCGGCCCAGCCCATGGAGTACACGTCAATGACATGCCGGGTCGCGTCGAGATACCACACCTTGTTGACAACGTCTGAGAGCAGTTCAGTGTCATGGCTGATAATGATGAAGCCACCCATGTAGGTGCTCAGGTACTTTCGTAGCCACCTGATTGAATCTGCATCGAGGTGGTTCGTGGGTTCATCAAGGAGCAATACATCAGAGCCGCTGAACAGAATCCTTGCCAACTCGATTCGCCTGCGTTGGCCTCCTGAGAGAGTGCCGAGTGGCTGTTCGAGGATCCGTTCTTGCAGTCCCACAGCCGCAGCGATGCTCGCGGCTTCGGATTCCACCGCATATCCGCCAAGAGACTCAAACTCCTCCAATGCCCGTGCATAACGGTTAGCCATCCGCTCAGCTTCAACCGGATCGGTGGCACCCATACCTGCACTCGCGCGGTGCATTCTGGCGACTACTTCCCCTAGGCCGCGGGCGCTGAGAATTCTGTCTCTAGCAATCTCGGCTGGGTCACCCGATCTGGGATCTTGTGGGAGGTAGCCAACGGTCCCGGTGCTGCGGACCTGACCGGTGTCAGGGATCGTCTCCTCAGCCAGCACACGGGTGAGAGTGGTTTTGCCAGCACCGTTGCGACCGACTAGTCCGATCCTGTCTCCAGCATCCACTCGGAGCGACTCGACGTTGAGCAGTAACTCTGAGCCAGCTCGAAGGGTGACATCAAAGGCGTGAATCATGGCGCCCTCATACTACGCCGCGCCCAAGGGGTGGTTGTGCTTGGAGGAAGCGTCAGACGTTAAAGCCGAGGCTCCGGAGCATCTCCCGACCGTCATCGGTGATCTTGTCTGGTCCCCACGGCGGCATCCACACCCAATTGATCTTGAAATCAGTGACAATGGGGGTCAATGCAGAACGGGTTTGGTCTTCGATGACATCGGTTAAGGGACACGCGGCAGATGTCAAGGTCATGTCAATAGTGGCGATGTTTGCATCATCAACACTGACTCCGTACACCAAACCAAGATCAACAACATTGATGCCCAGTTCTGGGTCAACAACATCTTTCATGGCCTCAAATACATCGTCTTCTGTTGCCACGCTCATGATTTCTCCTCTGTGATGAAACCCGCTTTGATTGCTGCATCCTGAAGTGCCATCCAGGGCAGGAGGGCACATTTCACCCGAGCTGGGTATTTTGCTACTCCTGCGAAAGCCACGCCATCTTCAAGTACCTCTTCATCTGGCTCGCCAAGACCCTTTGCGTGCATCAACTCGATGAACGCATCGCGCTTCTCTTTGATTGTGGCAACTGGTGTGCCATTGAGCATTTCACTCATCACGCTCGCACTTGCCTGTGAAATCGAACAACCCTGACCCTCATAACCAATCAGCACATCTGAGGGATCTCCAGCTACTTGGACTGTCACCTCATCGCCGCAGGTTGGATTCACTTGAAAACTTTCTGCGAGCGATTCGCCCAGAAGCCCTTTTCCCCGAGGATGCTTGTAGTGATCGAGGATTATTTCCTGGTACAACGCATCAACGCTCACGATTCACACCCTTGTTTCGAAGTAGTGCTTGTCCCGAAGTAGCGCTGCGCCGTCGATATCGCTTCAATTGCGACGTCGATGTCAGATGAATCGTTGTAGATGTACGTGGAAATACGAGTCGTGGCTGGAACACCAAAACGCCGGCAGGTTGGCCATGCACAGTGATGGCCCACGCGAACGGCAACGCCCTCGCTATCGAGAATTTGACCAACATCGTGCGGATGGATGCCATCCACCACAAAAGAAATGGCACTACCTCGATCGACACTGTTTGTGGGGCCGATGATCCGAACACCGGGGGCTTGTTCCAAGGCATTCAGCGCATAAGCCGTCAATTCAGTCTCATGAGCGTGAACTGCATCCATGCCTAGCTCGTCGAGGTAGGCAACCGCACGCGCCAGACCGACAGACTGCGCGACCATCGGCACGCCAGCTTCGAACCGATTGGGTGGCGCCGCAAACGTGCTGTGATCCATGTACACGGACTCGATCATCGATCCACCGGAGAGGAATGGCGACATCCCGCTAAGAACCTCAGATCGTCCCCAGAGCAAACCTATCCCCGTTGGCCCGAGCATCTTGTGGCCACTCCACGTAATGAAGTCTGCACCGAGTTCATCAACGTTGACCGGCATATGAGGCACCGACTGGCATGCATCGACGAGACCCAGGGCACCTACTGCGTGCGCGGCGTCCATAATCTGGCGAACCGGGTTGATGGTGCCAAGGATGTTCGACTGATGGACAACCGAGACCATTTTGGTCGACGAATCAATCAGTGATCCCAGATCAGAGAGGTCTAAGCGCCCATCTTCTGTGAGTGGAATCCAGCGAAGTGTTGCACCCGTGCGCGCACACACCTGTTGCCAAGGAACCAAGTTGGCGTGGTGCTCCATCTCCGTAACGAGGATTGAGTCACCCGGCCTGAGGATAAAACGTGGATCAGGAGACCCACCCCACGCTGATTCAGCCGTGGCGTTACTGAATGCGTAGCTCACGAGGTTGATGCCCTCAGTAGCATTCTTTGTGAAGATGAGATCCTCTGGCGCACCGCCCACAAATCCAGCGATCGCAGCCCGTGCATCCTCATACGCCTGTGTTGCTTCCTCAGCCAGCTGATGCGCGCCTCGGTGTACAGCCGCATTTGAGGTTTCATAAAACGCCCGCTCAGCATCCAATACACACTCGGGCTTTTGGGACGTGGCAGCACTATCCAGATACACCAGAGGGTGTCCCCCGCGAACGGTCCGCGAAAGGATCGGAAAGTCCTTCTTGATCCGGGCAACATCTAGTGCGGTTGTCACGAGAATCAGACCGATGCACTCGTGAAGCGCTCGTACCCATCGGCTTCAAGTACATCAGCAAGTTCAGGGCCACCACTTTCAACGATCCGGCCATCAACAAAGACATGAACAAAATCAGGCTTGATGTACTTCAGGATCCTGGTGTAGTGAGTTATCAAAAGGGTTCCTGCATCTGAAGTTTCACGGAATGCGTTGACCCCCTCGGCAACTACCTTCAAGGCGTCCACATCGAGACCCGAGTCAGTTTCATCCAGAACCGCAAATTTTGGCTTCAAAAGAGACATCTGGAGAATTTCATGGCGCTTCTTTTCTCCACCAGAGAAACCCTCATTAACATTTCTTTCGGCAAACGTTGGGTCCATTTGAAGGTCTTTCATTGCTTCCTTGACTTCGCCAATCCAAGTCCGCAACTTGGGCGCCTCACCACGTATTGCTGTTGCTGAGGTGCGCAGGAAATTGGAAACACTTACGCCGGGAATCTCCACGGGGTACTGCATCGCCAGGAAGAGACCTGCACGAGCGCGCTCATCAACGCTCATGGCGAGGACATCTGCACCATCAAGGGTGATGCTGCCCGATGTGACGGTGTACTTGGGGTGGCCGGCGATCACATAGGCGAGGGTCGACTTGCCGGAGCCATTTGGTCCCATCACTGCGTGAATTTGGCCAGACTCAATCGTCAGATTTACACCCCGGAGGATCTCTTTTGTTCCGGCTTCGGTGTCAATGCTTGCGTGCAGATCTGTGATCTTGAGAACGGACATCGTGGTTTTCCTTTTCTAGTGGTCAAGTTAAGAGTGGTCAAGTTAAGAGTGAATGTGAACTGGCGCTGGATCGGAATGGGCAACTGGGTTGGGATCGATCAACACCCGATAGGCACCGTCGGCATCGATGACGACAAGCTGGTACACCCGAACTGGAGTAATCGCTGGGAGTGAAAGCGGCGCCCCCGACGTAAGGTCAAATGCCGACCCGTGCAACCAGCATTCGATTGTGCAGCCATCGATTTCACCCTCACTGAGGGCAACATCAGCGTGTGAGCATCGGTCCTCAATGGCAAACAGACCCTCAGTTGTGTGAACGATGGCGACTACCTGGTCGCCCACGACAACACGTTTTGCTGTACCTGCCGGGAAGTCCTCAACAGATCCAACATCAACTCTCTCAGACATCGAGGCCGCCATCTTCAACCTCTGAGGTGGACTCCATCCCGAGCCGCTGCTCAATTCGTCCAAGGATCTCGCGTCGGAGGCCTTCATCAGAGATCTTGCTCAGGACATCTGCAAAAAAACCACGGACAACTAGTTGGCGAGCCACCCGTTCTGGAATGCCACGAGACTGCAGGTAAAACAATTGTTCATCGTCGAAGCGCCCAGTCGTGCTGGCATGCCCGGCTCCAACAACGTCGCCGGTCTCAAGTTCGAGGTTGGGAACAGAATCCGCCCTAGGGCCATCAGCCAAGAGAAGATTTCTGTTCATTTCGTAGGTTTCGATACCCGTTGCCGCGCGCCTGACTAGGACATCTCCTACCCAGACTGTGTGCGCAGTTCCGCCAGCGAGCGCGCCTTTGTAGGCAACATAACTCGTGCAGTTCGGTTGGGCATGATCAACAAAAAGTCGATGCTCTTGATATTGCGAACCATCTGCCAAGAATGCCCCCAACATGACGGCACTACCGCCGGGGGCCGAATACTCGACGGACGGAACCATGCGAACAACTTCTCCGCCAAGTGCAATCGATAAACCAAAGGATGTGGCATTTCGGCCCACAATGGTGTGCCACTGCCACAGTTGACGACCGGTTGCATCACCATCAAGAACTGAAAGAACCTTGACATCGCTTTCCGCACCAGCCTGCACAACTAGGTTGCCAACGACATCAGCGCTTACATCGTGACGAATCACGACAGTCGCCGATGAAAATTCACCCACAACAACTTCAATGTGCGCATAACTCACTGCGGCAAGCGCCTTCAGATCAACAACGATAGATCCGTCAACGACGATGTCCTTCGGCACGTCGATCAAGATTGCCTTTGTTACTGCACCGCGCGCCACGGCCCCAACACGATCAGTCGGAGTCCAGGAATCGTGAAGACGAGGATCATCGATAGCGACTTCACTCACGTAGGGACTCGTGGAAGCCCAACCAATCCCCGAGGCAGAACCGATTGGCTCGAGAAGACCGGATATCCGCTCAAGGGGGGTGAACTTCCACTCCTCTTCACGATTTGATGGATCCATAAAATCTTGAAAATTCAAAGATCTGACCGCGGGAGCGTGATCGCGGGGTGGGGCTTCGGCGAGACTCATCCCACTGAACCTTCCATCTGAAGCTCAATCAGACGGTTGAGTTCAAGTGCATATTCCATAGGAAGTTCACGTGCGATTGGCTCAACGAAACCGCGAACGATCATGGCCATGGCCTCGTCTTCATTCATTCCACGAGACATGAGGTAGAAGAGCTGATCCTCGCTCACCTTGGACACAGTTGCTTCATGCCCCATCGACACGTCGTCCTCGCGCACATCAACATATGGATATGTATCTGAACGGCTGATGTCATCAACGAGAAGGGCATCGCACTTCACCGTGCTCTTGGAATTGTGCGCACCTTCAAGGATCTGTACCAAACCTCGGTACGACGTGCGGCCACCACCACGAGCAACAGACTTGGAGATGATGTTTGACGACGTGTTAGGAGCGGCATGAACCATCTTTGCGCCGGCGTCTTGATGCTGGCCCTCTCCGGCGAATGCAATAGAAAGCGTCTCACCCTTGGCATGCTCGCCAGTGAGCCAGACAGCGGGGTACTTCATGGTGACCTTCGAACCAAGGTTTCCATCAACCCACTCCATCGTGGCACCCTCTTGGGCTACCGCACGCTTGGTGACCAGGTTATAGACGTTGTTCGACCAGTTTTGAATCGTTGTATACCGGCAACGTGCACCCTTGCGAACAATGATTTCAACAACGGCCGAGTGAAGCGAATCACTGCTGTAAATGGGTGCAGTGCAGCCTTCAACGTAATGAACGTAGGCGCCTTCATCGACGATGATCAGTGTGCGCTCGAACTGACCCATGTTTTCCGTATTGATCCGGAAGTAAGCCTGCAACGGAATATCAACGTGAACACCCTTTGGCACGTATATGAAGGAACCTCCAGACCACACGGCCGTGTTCAGCGCGGCAAACTTGTTATCTCCGACGGGGATTACCGAGCCAAAAAACTCTTTGAAGACGTCTTCGTGCTCGCGCAGACCCGTGTCAGTGTCGAGGAAAAGTACGCCCTGCTCCTGCAGATCCTCGCGAATAGCGTGGTACACAACTTCGGATTCATACTGCGCAGCGACGCCTGAAACTAGACGTTGTTTTTCAGCTTCGGGGATACCCAAACGGTCGTAGGTGTTCTTGATGTCTTCGGGGAGGTCGTCCCACGTTGCTGCCTGCTTCTCAGTAGATCGCACGAAATACTTGATGTTGTCGAAATCGATTCCAGACAAATCGGATCCCCACGAGGGCATGGGCTTCTTCTCGAAGAGGCGCAGACCCTTGAGCCGCAAATCAAGCATCCATTTCGGCTCATCCTTGAGCGCCGAAATGTTACGAACAACTTCCTCGTCTATGCCCCGGCGAGCAGTTGCCCCAGCTGAATCGGGGTCACTCCAGCCGAATTCATACCGACCGAGTGCGTCAATAGTTGCGGCCTGATCGGGGATCGTGGTGCTCATGCTGACACCTTTCGAGTTGCGTTGCGATGGATGTTTTCTTTCGGAATCAAGGTGGTGCATACATGGCCACCTTGAGCAAGCGTGGCGAGTCGAGTTACATGCAGCCCGAGGATTTCGGACAAAACTTCAGTTTCGGCGTCGCAGAGTTCAGGAAACTCCTTGGCAGCTTCCACAACCGGGCAGTTGTGCTGGCACAGTTGATGGCTCCCTGCCTCATTCGGCTCGAAAGTCGCAGCGAAGCCAGCGATGGTCAAAAGGGCAGCCAGTGACTCTGGGTCTGGTTGGCCACTGGACGAGACGCTCCCATCCTCACGAACACCCAGAAGCCGTCTTGCTCGAGCCTTCGCGAAACCCTCAACAGCATTTGCATCGCCCGTGTCGCGCAGGTAGCGCAGGGCCTCAAGAGCAAGGCCGTCGTAACCTTGATCGCATGCTGATCTTCCCTCATCGGTCAGCGAGAAAATCTGGCTGGGCCGGCCGCGGCGAACCGCGCGGGAGGGCCCATACGGAGGCTGACCTGTTTGAGCGACGAGCCCAGCCTCGCACAGCGCCAACAGCGGCCGACGGACCGCTGTTGAGCTCATTCCGAGCAGCTCGGCTAGCTCACGCGCTGTGGCCGGCCCATCGGACAGCAAAAGACGCGCAATGCGCTCTGCTGCCTCTCCGGGGAATTTCATAACACCATTGTTGCCTAATTCCCTGAGCGCGCAACAGAGGGGGGTCCTAGCACCGTAGACTCCCTCAAGTGCTGGCCATCGATGCTCGTCAATTGACGATGCGATTCGGGGCGAAAACTGCCCTTGATCGATTGGATTGGCAGGTCCCGCAGGGGCGCATTGCAGCGG
>JANQZS010000051.1 GCA_030728405.1 Candidatus Nanopelagicales bacterium
ATTGTGCATAGGTTGAATACGCCATAACCTCAACTTACCCCTAGGAGGAATTCCATGAAATTAAAATCAGCAAGTCTGACGACCACCCTGGTCGGCATAACGATGCTCGCTCTCGCAGCTTGTGGTGGTACGACCGCCGAACAGACTTCGAGTTCGGCAGAGCCCGCTGCCTCGGAGGCAGCCCAGGCGCAATCCGAGTCATCCGCAGATGAATCCGCCACAGCGGGCAAACTCAAAGTAGCTGCCGTCTACTCGGGCAAAATTGAAGAGCCTTGGGACGGTGTGATCCAGTCAGCATTGGATAACGCTGCCGCTGCCGGTCTCATTGACGTAACAAAGATCGATGACGTCGGCTACGCATCAGGTGCATTTGAGCGCACCTTGCGCCAAGTCATTGAAGAGCAACAGCCTGATCTAGTTGTCGGTGACTCGTTTGGAAACGAAGAGGCGGCGCGTGCGGTTGCGGCTGACTACCCAGACGTCGCAATTGCATTTGGTTCAGGCGGCGGGCCGGCCGAACCAAACTTCTCAGTATTCGATAACTGGATCTATCAGCCCGCATATTTGTCAGGCATCCTCGCCGGTGGCATGACAAAGAGCAACATCATCGGAATCGTCGGTGGAATACCAGTTCCAGAAGTAAACCGACTGATCAATGCTTTCATCCTGGGCGCGCAAAGCGTCAACCCGAAGGTTGAAGCAAAGGTGACCTACATCAACTCTTGGTTTGATCCCGCAGCAGCGAAAGAATCCGCACTTGCACAAATCGCAGCTGGAGCAGATGTTCTATATGCCGAGCGTGCCGGAGTGATTGAGGCAGCGGCTGAAAAAGGCGTATATGCCGTTGGCAACATGTTCGATCAACAAGCTGACGCACCTGACAACGTGCTCACCAGCGTGATGTGGTCAATGGAGCCAACTTTGGCCTACCTACTTGATCAGGTCTCGAAAGGTTCCTACGCAGCGCAAGACCTCAAGGACTTCTCAATGATGCCGAAGGGTGGCGCGATGCTCGCTCCGCTTAACACCGGGGTTAACGGCGGTATCCCTGCTGAACTCAGCGCAAAAGTTGACGAAGCCTTGGCTGGAATTACTTCAGGTGTACTTCGCGTTGATATTGACGAAGCCACGCCAGCCGGTTCGGTCGTGACTGAGGCAGCACAGTAAATCGGAAATGACGATTACTAGCAATGCGGGAGGGGCCACCAGAAACGGTGGTCCCTTTCCGCAAGTAGAACTAATGAGAATTGCGAAGAGTTTCGGCCCGGTCAAGGCTCTCGCAGATGTCACATTCGCCGCGCAGAGCGGCCAAGTTCACGCACTTCTTGGTGAGAATGGTGCGGGCAAAACCACATTGATGCGCATTCTCTACGGCCTAACCAGGCCAGATGCCGGCACAATTCTTATTGACGGTTCAGAGGCAAATATCACTTCGCCTCGAGTTGCTCGAAACCTTGGTATTGGCATGGTTACTCAGCACTTCGCACTAGTCGGCCCAATGACAGTTGCCGAAAACCTGCTTCTCACAGAGCCTGGTAACGGTGTAATTAGTTTGCAAAAGGCTCGGGCTCACGTCCGGGATCTGTCGTCGGAATTCGGCCTCGAGGTTGACCCAGATGCCATCGTTGAGGATCTTCCGGTCGGAGGTAGGCAACGAGTCGAAATACTCAAAGCCCTTTCCCATGGTTGCAAGACTTTAGTGCTTGATGAGCCAACAGCTGTTCTTACACCAAAGGACATCGACTCGCTTTTCTCACTTGTCCAGGGACTATGCAAGGACTCAGGTTTGGCAGTGGTTTTTATCAGCCACAAGATGCATGAAGTGCTACAAATTAGCGATGAGGTGAGCGTGCTTCGCCATGGCACAATTGTTAGCACTCAACGCAACTTTGAACTCGATGTTCATCAACTTACTCAACTCATGGTTGGCGCTGACGATCCAAATCTTGAAGTCCTTGTCGGGGCAAAGAGCCCGCAGACACCCGCCATTGCGCAACTTAGTGCACCCAAGGCGACTGTACTGTCCGTAAGAGATCTAGTGATCAGCCGTGATGGCGTGGATCGCGTTGATAATTTTTCACTTGAAGTTCGCGCTGGTGAAATTGTCGCAGTCGCTGGGGTGACCGGCAACGGTCAGTCAGAGTTGGTTGAAGCCCTGCTCGGCTTGCACGAGCCAACCCTGGGTGAGATCGAAGTAAACACCATTAATGTCGTGGGATCTGGTATCCGTGGGCGCCGAACCGCTGGAATGTCTGGCGTAAGCGAGGATCGCCATCAACAAGTAGTCGGCGAATTGTCCGTTGCCGAAAACCTTGCGCTGACGGATCCATCGCGCTTTGCCTCCGGCCCCCTGCTCAGCAGGAGTGCAATGACCGCATCAGCTGAAGACAAAATCGCGCAGTTCAACATTAAGAGTTCTCCAGGACAATCAGCAGGCACTCTTTCTGGCGGCAACATGCAGAAGGTCCTCCTTGCCCGCATGTTCGACGCAAAGCCATCGGTGGCGGTAGTTGCACAGCCAACCCGGGGCCTTGACGTCTCGAGCACGGCGCAAGTGCGCGCCGAATTACGAAATCGGGCTAAAGACGGCACCGGCATCGTCGTGATTTCCGAGGATCTGGATGAAGTTCTTCAAATTTCCGATCGAATCGTTGTTATCTACCGAGGTCGAATTGTTGGAGAGTTGGCATCGGACACAGCGACAACCGCTGAACTTGGGCGCCTAATGGCAGGGGTTGCCTAATGAGACTTGCTCTACGTGAAAGCCAACCGACGTGGCGAACTTTTCTTCTTGCCGGCATAGCACTGCTCATCACCTACCTGGTCACAGCTGGCCTGATCAGATGGGCGGGCGCTAATCCATTTTCCGCCTTCGAGTTAATGCTCACCAGCCCCCTCAAAACAAGTTTCGGCATCGGCGAAGTCATCCTGTCCGCTACCCCGATTATCTTTACCGGCCTAGCGGTGGCTCTCGCATTTCGCGCCGGCTATTGGAACATCGGCGCTGAGGGACAATTTTTAATCGGCGCCGCGATGGCAACCTTCGTCGGACTCCACTCAAATAATCTCCCTGGCGGCGTTGCCATCCCGCTCATGTTGATCGCTGCCGCTGTTGGCGGCGCGCTGTGGGGTGTGGTCCCAGCAATTCTGCGCGTGCGCTTTGGCATCGATGAGGTTGTCACCACCCTACTGCTGAATCCGGTTGCAGCGCTGGTGGTGGCTGGGTTGCTTAATGGTCCTTGGCGTAATCCAGAAACCCAGTTCCCCGAGTCAGCGCGCCTTCCCAAACAAACAGATATGCCAACGCTAATTCCCGATACCCGCATCCACCTTGGCTTCGGTATAGCGATCCTTCTTCTCCTGATTGTGTGGTTTGTAATCGCCCGCACCCCAGTTGGACTGAAACTCAGAGCCGTTGGCTCAAACCTCAAGGCAGCCCGCGCATCCGGAGTGAATGTTTCGAGAATCTTGATGGGTGCAGCACTTAGTTCAGCTGCCATAGCTGGGCTCGCCGGTGGGGTTGAAGTTTCTGCCGTATCGCACCAACTCACCAACGGCATAAGCCCGGGATTTGGCTACACCGGAGTTATAGTCGCCACTCTCGCAGCGCTTACCATTCCCGGGGTATTGCTTGTTGCTCTACTTTTCGGTGATCTCACCGTGGGTTCATTTACTGCAAGCCGAATTTTGCAAATTCCCAGCACCGTAGGTGAAGTTGTTCAGGCGGTCTTAATGGTAAGCGTCATATCGGTACTGGTGTTTCGAAAATATAGCATTATCCTACGAGTAAAGGCCCCACAATGATCAGCGCCTTCATCGACATCATTGGCGCGATGTTCAGAGTTAGTACTCCATTAATTTTCGCGTCAAGTGGTGAACTTATCTCCGAGCGTGCAGGCGTTCTCAACTTGGGAATTGAAGGAACGATGTATGTTGGCGCCTTCGTGGGGATTGCTGTCGCTGCGACCACCGGATCGCTTTGGATTGGGCTCTTGGCTGCAATAGCCAGTGGTGTTGCCGCTGGATTATTAATGTCTTTCCTGTCAGTAACTCTCGGGGTCAACCAACACGTGGCCGGCTTGGGAATCACCCTCGCGCTCATCGCTGTGAGCAACACGGTGAATCGGATCCTCTTCACCGAACAAGATGGTCAAGTACGGGTCGACCCATGGAGCCCACTCTTTGAAGATCTCGGTGCACCCTTCGATCAGTATTGGCTGACGTACGCCGCACTTTTTCTAGTAATACCGGCGGTGTGGTTCGTCTTGAACCGCACTGGAATTGGCCTCAAGATCCGCGCGGTCGGTGAAAATCCTGAGGCCGCTGACGCCGCTGGGATCCGTGTCTCATTGGTGCGATACGGCGCTGTCACTTCGGGGGCAGCACTGATGGCAATTGGCGGCGCTTTCATCACCTTGGCCTTCATCGGCTCCTTCACCGTGGACATCATCGCTGGGCGTGGATGGGTGGCACTTGCCCTAGTGATTTTCAGTCGGTGGCGTGTCGGTGGGATGCTGATCGGCGCCTTCTTGTTCTCCTTCGTTTATGCCCTTCAGAACCGCCTTCGGCTCATTCCAGAATTCGCTGACGTTCCTTACGAGATTCTGCTGGCACTTCCGTACGTGGCAGTAATCATCGGCCTAGTTATTTCAGGTCGGAAGATGCGCTACCCAGGCGCTTACCTAAAGCCTTACCGACGCAGCTAGGCAGCGCACAATTTATCAACGAAAATCACCCCCTAGGAGAGGAACAAAATGGATAACGCAACCGCTTATGCCGCAGCACTGGCCTCAGCCCGGCAGGGCATGGCCGAGGGAGGTATCCCCATCGGGGCAAGCCTCCTAGTCGACGGTGAATTGCTAGCAGTTGGGCGTAATCAACGCGTGCAACTTGGTAGCGCGATCCATCACGGTGAAACTAATTGCATCGAAATAGCCGGCCGCCAGCCGGCAAGTGTCTACGCCCGCTCCACGATTTTCACCACGTTATCGCCGTGCTTTATGTGCGCGGGCACCATATTGCTATACAAAATTCCGAGGGTAGTGATCGGTGAGAACTCCAACTTCTCCATTAGTGAAGACCTACTGCGCAGCCATGGGGTCGAAGTTATCGTGCTCGACGATGCCGAAACCAAGACCATGTTCAAGGATTGGATCGAAGCTAACCCGCGCCTGTGGAACGAAGATATCGGCGAGGAGGCCTAGCATCAACTAGGCAGGGTCCTGGCTATATAGAAGAAGGTCAGGTCTGGCATGAAAGCATCAAGATGCTTAAATTTCCACAGTAACTTTGATGCAGTTAGGTGGCTTCGACAGACCGCTTTGGCCACGTCGGCATACGAGGCCAATCCCCGAGGATCGTTCGGCGCGTTTATCACGCACGCGCATGTCACCCGTTCAGCCGAAGAAGAACCTCGATGCCAAGCGACATCACCTACGAATTCAAATTGCTTCTTTGCTGTCCATGCACATCAAAGTTTGATTGCCCCAACCACGCCTCAAACTTTGCCCGCATGGCGGGCCACTGCGAGTCCACGATCGAAAACCACGCGGTATCTCGGTTTCGG
>JANQZS010000052.1:0-36705 GCA_030728405.1 Candidatus Nanopelagicales bacterium
AACCCCTGACTTCTGCCTTGCAAAGGCAGCGCTCTACCAGCTGAGCTAAGCCCCCAAACGCCTCCGGACGGGAGACGCACAGGTGTGGTCTAGGTGAGGTTGGGCGGTGCTGTTGCCTCAGTCCACAGATCGTCCTCCGCCTTGGAGGCTTGGATCTGTCGGTACACGAGGTAACCAACGCCGGCCAGTGCCACGAGTAGCAATAGTTTTTTCATGTGGGCCTAGATGGACTTGAACCATCGACCTCTTCCTTATCAGGGAAGCGCTCTAACCGAGCTGAGCTATAGGCCCAAACAACCCCGGAGGGCCAGCGCCTAGGTTACACACCTGACTTAGACCGCATCGGAGAAGGTAACCTCAACGCCACCGGTGATGCCCACGGTGAGGTTGTAGAGCACAGCGAACAGCCCCGCGAGAATGGAAACAAGCACGATTTCCATGGCCGCAATGACCACGGTGATACCGAAAACTCGCGGGAACGCCACCAGGGCCATGAGATCAAAGGTGGTGGTGCCCCCGCCAATGACCTCATCTACCGTGCGGGCCAAGGTGAGGAACACCCCGCTGTAATCCAATGCCCACCACACGGCACTGGTGGCGGTAACGATGACGACGGCCAGAGCGACGGACAGCATGAAGCCCACTTTGAGTACCGACCAGGGATTCACCCGAGTGACGAAGAGTCGGGCTTTGCGCACTCCTGGTACCGGAGCCCGCGAGCGGCTGGGATCAGAAACGCGTGGCACACCTTGCGGTGGCGTGTCTTCTGCACCCAACGGTCGACGCCGACCAGGTGCGGGCACCATCGCCGGGGGCGGTGGTGGAACAGGCGGTGGAGGTGAAGCTACCGGCACTGCTGAAAGTGCACCGGCAGGCGCATCTAGACGCCGGCCAATAGGGGTGGGTTGCTGCGGCAATGAATCAACGCCAGCATCGACTGGAGTTTGACTCGATACATCCGTCATCGGCCACCTCCGTTACCCACGATAGGCATGCCCTTGGCTGAACATGCCCCTGCCCCTTCACTCTAACCCGGCGATCCACCGTCAGCGGGGATATCCTCCACGGCTCCATCCACACCCGCGTCAATATCTGCATCATCATCGATCTGAGCTGCTTCAGCCGCACGCGCAATAGCCACGAGGGAACGGTCTTCACCGATATTCATTAACCGCACGCCCATGGTGTCGCGGCCGGAGGCTCGGATCTCCTCAACCCGGGTGCGGATCACCACGCCATCGGAGGCCACCGCATAAATTTCATCGGATAGCGCACACACCACGGCCCCGACGAGTGAGCCACGATCTTCGACCAGACGCATGGCTCGGACACCGAGCACCCCGCGGCCCTTAGTGGCCCACTCTGCTACCGGTGTTCGTTTGGCGTAACCGCCATCAGTGACCGTGACCACGAACGCCTCGGGGGTCACCACGTCCATGGCAAGAAGTTCGTCCTCGTTGCGAAAACGCATGCCGATAACGCCGGCTGTGGCGCGACCCATCGGGCGCAGCTGAGCATCACCGGCGGTAAACCGAGCTGACATGCCCTTGCGTGAGACCAGCAACAGGTCGTCGTCAGCGTCAACGAGACGAGCGGAGATGAGTTCGTCTCCTTCAGCCAGGTTGATCGCGATGATGCCGCCAGTGCGATTGGAGTCGAAGTCACTCAACCGGGTCTTCTTCACCATGCCGCGTCGCGTTGCCAGCACTAGGTAGGGCGCAGCGTCGTACTGACGCAGGGTGAGTACCTGCGCAATTCCCTCATCGGGTTGGAAGGCCAACAGATTGGCCACATGCTGACCGCGTGCATCACGCCCGGTATCGGGCAGGTGATATCCCTTAGCTCGATACACCCGGCCCTTAGTGGTGAAGAACAGGATCCAATTGTGCGTGGTGGTAACGAAGAACTGATCCACCACATCGTCGCTACGCAACTGTGCGCCCTTCACGCCGCGACCTCCGCGCCGTTGGGCACGGTAAAGATCGGTATTCGTACGCTTGGCATAACCACCACGTGTAATGGTGACCACCACGTCTTCTTCAGCAATGAGGTCTTCATCGGACACATCGCCGTCCCAAGCCACAAACTGGGTGCGACGTTCATCACCAAAGTCGCTCACGACCTCGGCAAGTTCTTCACGCACAATCAATCTCTGCCGCTCGGGTGAACCCAAAATGTCGTTGTAGTCGGTGATCTTGATCATGAGTTCGTCGTACTCATCAATGATCTTTTGGCGCTCAAGAGCCGCTAGTCGACGCAGCTGCATGTCCAAAATAGCGGTGGCTTGAATTTCGTCAATGTCAAGCAGCGTCATGAGACCGGTGCGCGCATCGTCAACCGTGGCCGATGCCCGAATGAGTGCGATGACGTCGTCGAGTGCATCCAGTGCCTTTAAGTAGCCACTGAGAATGTGCGCACGTTCTTCGGCCTTGCGCAACCGGTAACGGGTGCGCCGTTGGACAACTTCGATCTGATGGGTGATCCAGGAGCGCACAAATTGCTCCAGCGCCAAGGTACGCGGCACACCATCAACGAGCGCCAGCATATTGGCGCCGAAGTTTTCTTGGAGTTGGGTTTGCTTGTACAGGTTATTGAGGACCACCTGTGCCACGGCGTCGCGCTTCAACTCGATTACCAAACGCATGCCGGTGCGTGACGAAGAATCGTCGCGTACGTCAGAGATGCCGCCGAGTTTTCCGTCACTGACCAGTTCAGCAATACGCAGCAACAGATTGTCGGGGTTTACCTGATAGGGCAGTTGAGTGACGAGCAGTGACTGCCGACCCTTAGCGTCTTCTTCTACTGTGACCACAGCGCGCATCGTGATGGAACCACGGCCGGTGCGGTAGGCATCGGCGATGCCGCGGCGACCCACGATGAGCCCACCGGTGGGGAAGTCAGGACCTTGCACTCGTTCAATCAGTGCCGCCTGGGCTTCTTCAACTGTGGCATCAGGGTGATCAAGCATCCACTCGATGCCGGAGGCAACCTCACGCAGATTGTGTGGCGGAATGTTGGTAGCCATGCCCACCGCGATACCGGCACTACCGTTGACGAGTAGATTCGGGAAACGGCTAGGCAGGACAACAGGTTCTAGGGTCCGGCCATCGTAATTGGGAGCGAAGTCGACGGTATCTTCGTCAATGTCGCGCACCATCTGCATAGCCAGGGGAGCCATCCGACATTCGGTGTATCGCTGGGCAGCCGGCGGGTCGTTACCGGGGGAACCGAAGTTACCCTGGCCCTGCACCAGTGGGTAGCGCAACGACCAAGGCTGGGCCAGCCGAACAAGAGCATCGTAAATCGCTGAGTCGCCGTGGGGATGATAGGACCCCATCACATCGCCTACAACGCGCGCTGATTTGGAGAAGTTGCGATCAGGTCGGTAGCCCCCGTCGTACATCGCATACAGCACGCGACGGTGTACCGGCTTTAAACCATCACGCACATCAGGCAGCGCGCGGGAAACGATGACACTCATGGAGTAATCGAGATAGGAGCGTTCCATTTCGACCTGAATGTCGATGGGATCGATACGCCCGTGCGTTGAGATGGGCTGATCAGTCACGATAAATTCTCCCGGTTAGATGTCTAGGAAACGCACGTCGCGCGCATTGCGTTGGATGAAGTTACGGCGAGATTCAACGTCTTCGCCCATGAGCACCGTGAATGTTTCATCAGCCATGGCAGCGTCTTCCAGTGTGATACGCAGCAGCACCCGGCGTTCAGGGTCCATGGTTGTTTCCCAGAGTTCATCAGCATTCATTTCGCCAAGGCCCTTATAGCGTTGAACACCCTCTTCTTTGGGCAACTTCTTGCCCGCGGCTATACCGGCCGCGACGATGGCGTCCTTTTCACGATTGGAGTATGCGTAATCGGGGGTGTCACGCGTCCACTTGAGTTTGTACAGCGGTGGTTGGGCAAGATAAACCCGACCAGCGTCGACCAGTGGGCGCATAAATCGGAAAATGAGGGTCAGTAGCAGGGTGCGAATGTGTTGACCATCGACATCGGCATCAGCCATCAGCACCAGTTTGTGATAGCGAAGACGGTTCATGTCGAAGTCGTCATGAACTCCGGTGCCTAAGGCCGACACCAGTGCCTGAACCTCATTATTTGCCAAGACCTTGTCAATGCGAGCTTTTTCGACGTTCAGGATTTTCCCACGGATGGGCAGAATGGCTTGAATGCGTGGGTCTCGTCCCTGGCGGGCAGAGCCACCGGCAGAGTCACCCTCGACGATGAAGATTTCACATTCTTCAGGTTCGCGGCTTGAGCAGTCGATCAACTTGCCGGGCATGCCGGCTCCACCGAGTAAACCCTTGCGGTTGCGGGCTAGATCGCGTGCCTTGCGAGCGGCCATACGTGCAGATGCAGCATTGACCGCCTTGCGTGCAATCTCCTTACCCTCGGCCGGGTTAGCTTCAAACCACGCACCAAGTTGATCATTCACAACTTTTTGCACGAAGGCTTTCATTTCAGTGTTCCCGAGTTTGGACTTGGTTTGACCCTCGAACTGGGGATCGGTCATTTTCACGCTGATAATTGCGGTGAGTCCCTCGCGAATGTCTTCACCGGTCAGGTTGGCGTCCTTGTCTTTCAGTACACCCCACTCGCGCGCAAACTTATTCATCAGGCTGGTCATGGCGGTGCGAAAACCTTCTTCGTGGGTGCCGCCTTCGGTGGTGTTGATGGTGTTGGCGAAGGTGTGCACGCTTTCGGCAAATCCTGAGTTCCACTGCATCGCAACCTCAGCGGCCATGCGACGGTCGTCTGTCTCCGTTGCAATTTCAATCACACTGGGGTTGCCTGAGCCCTTGCTGGCGTTGAGGTGCCGCACAAAGTCAGCGATGCCACCTTCGTAGCAAAAGGTAACCTCACGCGGATTAAGAGTGTGACCGTCCGCATCCACGAGGGGATCCTCCGTTGATGGACGCTCATCAATGAGAGTCAGGCTTAGTCCGCGATTCAAAAAAGCCATCTCTTGGAAGCGCCGAGAGAGGGTCTCCATGCTGTAGACGGTGGTTTCAAAAATATCGGCATCGGCCCAGAACGTGATGGTGGTGCCGTGGTCGGTGGTGGCCGCACCGCGTTCCAGTGGTGCGGTTGGCACGCCGTGTGCATACGTCTGACTCCACACAAAGCCGTCGCGGCGCACCTGTACGTCGAGCTGACTAGACAGGGCGTTCACCACGGAGACGCCAACACCGTGGAGACCACCAGACACCTGATATCCGCTCCCGCCGAACTTGCCGCCGGCGTGCAGAACGGTGAGTACGACTTCAAGGGCCGGTTTTTTCTCAATTGGGTGTTCATCTACCGGAATACCGCGGCCATTATCGACAACGGCGACACCACCATCGGCCCGCAACGTGACGGTAATGGCATCGGCATAGCCAGCCATTGCTTCATCGACGGAGTTATCGACGACCTCGTAAACGAGGTGGTGTAAACCACGCTCACCGGTCGACCCGATGTACATGCCAGGGCGCTTACGAACCGCGTCTAGCCCTTCCAGAACAGTGATCGCACTAGCGTCGTATGTCACGGAAAGGGCCTCCTCGGCGAAAATATCAGGCACAACTCAAAGCAGGCGTTCAGTCTAGCGTGAAAAGGCTCACCAACCTACCCGCACACGCGCGAGAACACACCGTAGGTCGAACAGATAGGGGCAGGATGATCCCGGATATACCAATTAGGTCCCAGTGCCTCCTAGGGCACTAAAATCTGTGGGTGAAATGTTTAGGGCGCTGGCTGTGGATAGCCCCGTAATGGTTAACCGTAGGTGTCGCGAGGACCTAGACCTTTCACCCGCAGCCGACCTTTCGTCGTCGGTGCGGCTGGGCCTGAGATGCGGACTTGATCAATCACATCGGTTCCCACGACCTGCTCAATGCGGGTTTTCAATTCCGGCAGCAAAAGGGTGAGTTGAGTTGCCCAGGTAGTGGAGTCGGCCTGCAGGTGCAAAATTCGGCCCTCATTGGTGTCCATCACATCAGCGGTCACGTGCTCGGCGAGATCGGGTCCGGCAATAAATTCCCAGCGGGCCGCCAGCGTGCCAGCAGCGAGATCATCGCGGTACCCGTGATCTCCCATCCACGACGACAGCACCGAACTTGCCAATTGTGGATCGCGTGAGTCCGGTGCACTCGCCGACATCTCGGTGGGGCGCACCCGTGGGCGGCGCGAACGGCGTTGGGCGCCGGTTAGGTCAGTGCGATTGGCCCCCTGATGGGCGCCAGACACCCGAATCCGTTCTGTTAGCCAGGCGCCCAGCCCTTCATCGTCTGGCACATCATCGGTCACGTTGGGTCACCTCTGCTTTGTCCACCTCGAGCCAGCATCCCACGAGATCCACCGGCACATCTTCATCAACCGCTGCGGTGATGAACGCCTGCGGGGCATCAGCAACACGTTCAGCCAGATGTCGACGTCGACGTGTGTCTAGTTCGGCGAACACATCATCAAGGATGAGCACCGGCGTGGCTCGTTCCCGGGCAAGCAGGTCATAGGAGCCCAAACGAAGAGCCAGGGCAACCGACCAGGACTCCCCGTGTGAAGCGTATCCCTTAACAGGGGCTCGGCCAAGGGTGAGTCGTAGTTCGTCTCGGTGTGGACCCACGAGTGTGATCCCACGATCAAGCTCTTGCTGGCGCTTAGTGTCTAGAGCTTGCAAGAATGCCTTTCGGACGGCGTCAGGATCGTAGGTAACGGGTCGTTCTTCTGATCTGCTCAGGCTGTCGTCGTAGGACAACGACAGTGGTTCGCTGTGTGGGGCGATTTCGGCATAGGTGCTAACCACCAGCGGAGCAAGATTCACGATGAGTTCATTACGTGCGCACATGAGTTCAGTGCCAAACTCAACGAGTTGCTCATCCCAAACGCTCAGGGTCGCGCTCACGGCCTCGAGGTTACTTCGGCGGGCTCCACCAGCTGATTTCAATAACGCGTTTCGCTGCTTTAAAACTCGGTCATAGTCCGCCATGACGCCGGATAACCGCGGAAATTGTTGCGTGGCAATGTCGTTGAGAAACGCCCGCCGTTCACTTGGGTCTCCACGCACGATAGCGAGGTCTTCTGGCGCGAAAGTAATCGCGGTTAGAACCCCCAGTATTTCTCTGGTGCGAGGAACAGCCACCTTATTGATGCGAGCCTGATTTGCTCGTCCAGTGTTGAGTTGAATATCAACCATGAGTGCTCTATCTCCACGGATAACTTCCGCTGCAATGACCGCCGACGTGTGATCGTGGCGGATGAGCGGAATATCACTGGCCACGCGGTGGCTGTGCAGGGTGGACAGATAACCAATGGCCTCAACAATATTGGTTTTGCCCTGGCCATTGGACCCGACAATGGCAATCACACCCCCGGGGAAGGTGAGATGAAGATCGTCGTAATTTCGAAAGTTCTGCAGGGTTAACTGGCGCACCTGGAGGTGAGGCACAGCCTCATCCATAACGCAGGTCAGCCTGCCAATCGAATAGGCATCAGCAAATAGCGGTATTGAGTTTGACTTAGTGCACCCGGTTCAGTCATGCCGGTGACAACGGCCGGGCGACTTGATGCGGTAAACGACATGTGGGTGATGGGTGAATCAATCGCCCCCAAACCATCAATGAGGTACTGCGGATTAAACGCGATATCAATGCTCTCACCGTCAAGGGTGCACTCCACCGCTTCATCGGCTCGTGCTTCGTCGCCGGTACCTGCTGAAAGATTTACCTCACCACCATTGAAACTCAAGCGAAGCGGAGAGTTACGTTCAGCGACTAGCGCTACCCGTTTGACCGCTTCAACTAGGTCAGCGGTAGAAAGTGTTGCAGTAGAGACACTTTCAGTAGGAAGAAGTGATCGGTATTTGGGAAACTCACCATCAAGAAGACGGGTGGTGGTGCGTCGACCATGCCCGGAAATACCGAGGAGTCCCTCGCCTCCCTGCGCCAGTGCAAGGTGCACCTCATCAGCTCCCGCGAGAGCTTTGGCTGTATCGGCAAGAACGCGCGCTGGAATGAGGGCCTGGGTGTCAATACCGGGGTGCTGTGGAGACCAGTTGAACTCTCGCACTGCGAGCCGGTAGCGGTCTGTTGCAGCCAAGGTGATGGAGTCACCGGCCACTTCGAGGCGGACACCGGTGAGTACCGGCAAGGTGTCGTCACGTCCGGCAGCTAAGGCCACCTGAGCCACCGCTTCGGCAAATATGGCACCGGGAATGGTGCCGGAGGAGTCGGGCATATCGGGAAGCCGCGGGTAATCCTCGACATTGAAAGTGGGAAGAGTAAATGAGGCTCGGCCACAGCGCACAGCAAGTTGCCGGTCGTGAAGAATGAGTTCTACCGGCTGCGCGGGAAGAGCACGAGCGATCTCAGCAAGTAAACGACCTGAAACCAATACCCGACCAGGTTCGCTCACGTCTGCGGCCACATGAACCTGGGCGGATGTTTCTTTATCAAATCCTGACAGTACGACCTCGTCAGTACCGGTGTCGGAAGACTCAATGAGGATCGCGGCCAGGATGGGTTGCGAGGGACGACTAGGTAGCGTGCGCGCCACCCAGGCCACCGCATCTGCCATGACATCGCGTTCAAGACGAACCTTCACGTGTAAACCTCCCCGGTCTGTTGAAGCGTCATCCTGTCACCACTAGCAAGGCCACCGCCACTGCCCGTGTCACCACCTCCCACAATTGGTGCAGGCAATGGAGATGAAATTGTCTCCCCTATTGAAATACTCGTCGTCGTAATAGGGCCGGTGGATACTGGGGATGACTGGATCTTTCCCACGTCAAAGTGCGTGTTTATGGAATTAGAACCTGTGGATAAGTGCGGCCTTGTTGTGGACGGGGTGGGTATCAGAACCACTCGACACACAGAAGTCCACAGGCAAAGGGGTTTTCATCCCCAACGTTGAGATCACGCTACGACGAAATAATTCTATCCATTCACACGTTATCCACAGGTGTGTAGTCATGCACCTATCGGGATTGGGATTTGATGCGTGCAGTGAGGTCGGCGACCTGGTTGTACAGGCTGCGTCGTTCACCGATGAGCTGTCGGATTTTACGGTCGGCGTGCATGACCGTGGTGTGATCGCGGCCACCGAAGGCTTGACCAATTTTTGGTAGGGATAGATCGGTGAGTTCCCGGCACAGATACATGGCGATTTGGCGGGCGGTGACGAGCACCCGAGAACGCGACGTGGAACATAAATCATCGACTGACACACCGAAGTAGGCCGCCGTCGTTGTCATGATTTGGGCCGTGGTGATTTCTGGGCCGGTATCGGAAGGGAATAAATCCTTAAGCACCAGTTCGGCTAGCGGTTGGTCTACCGGTTGACGATTAAGTGAGGCAAATGCGGTGACGCGGATGAGGGCACCTTCGAGCTCGCGAATGTTCGACGAGATTTTCGAAGCGATGTATTCCAACACCTCAGGTGGTGCGGTGAGTCGTTCCTGCGCACTCTTTTTACGTAAAATTGCGATGCGGGTTTCTAAGTCGGGGGGCTGAACATCAGTGGTGAGGCCCCACTCGAAACGTGAACGCATTCGGTCTTCGAAGTCTTGCAACTGTTTGGGAGCTAAATCTGAGGTGATCACGATCTGTTTATTGGCGTTATGCAAGGTGTTGAACGTGTGAAAGAACTCCTCTTGGGTTTGCACTTTGCCGGAGAGAAACTGAATGTCGTCCACCAGCAAGATATCGACGTCTCGGTAGCGACGTTGGAAGGCAGCGGATTTGTCGTCGCGGATGGAGTTGATGAACTCGTTGGTGAACTCTTCAGAACTTACGTACCGCACCCGGGTGCCCTTGTACAGAGTGCGGGCGTAGTGGCCTAGGGCGTGGAGGAGGTGGGTCTTACCCAAGCCGGAACCGCCATAGATGAACAGTGGGTTGTAGGCCTTGGCGGGTGCCTCGGCAACGGCGACAGCAGCAGCATGAGCGAAACGATTGCTCGAGCCAATAACAAAAGTGTCAAAGGTGTACTTGGTGTTTAACCGGCCCTCAGATGAACTGGTGACCGGGGTGCCGCCACCGGGGCGGTTTTCGGGTAGATCTGGGTCGTCGGCGAAGGCGTGGGCCGTGGTTGAGGGAGCATCGGTGGAAAACGTGGCGTCAGCGACATCGTCGAGTGCATTTTCGACAGAGTCGTCGTCACCGGCGATTTCTGAAATTGTGGGGTCAACGGTGACAGCGAGGCGAATGTCTTGCCCCATGGCCGCCGAGAGAGCCTCTGTCACCATCGGTCGCAGTCGGGTTTCAAGAAAATCCTTGGTGAAATCATTGGGAGCAGCAATGAGGGCTGTGCCCTCCACGAGGCCCATTGGTCTGGTGAGGCTGACGAAGGCTCGTTGCTGAGCGCTGAGGCTGGTTTCAGCCAAAGAGTCGATGGTTTGCTGCCAGATAACCCCAAGATCATCACTGGATGGCAATTTTTTCCTCCTGGCCCCAACACACCGTGGCGCAGCGACTGGTTGTCTGTGCAGCGAGCAGTGTGAACTATGTGACTCGTGTGGCGACCACCCACAGAGATATCCACAGGTGTGGATATCTCTAAAGAGTACGACGCACCAGCAACGGACAGTAGCGAGAAAAGGTCTCTAGGCACAAGCGGGAGGGCCGTCTGTGGATAACTTCGCACATGGGTTGATATCGTGCTAGCTGGGGCCGAATTGACCGACTCAGTTCAGTGGCCGTACGCTATGAGCCTGTTGGTGGCCCAAAGGATGCCGGCGAAACGCGTTATGAGTTATTTTCCCATTGTTGCGTACATAGGTTGTGTACATAGGTACAGGAGAGCCCGCGTCATGAAGCGCACATTCCAGCCCAATAATCGTCGTCGGGCGCGCACGCACGGCTTTCGTACCCGTATGCGCACCCGCGCTGGGCGAGCCATCATTGCCACCCGTCGTACCAAGGGCCGCCGCCGCCTCACCGCCTAGGTTTATCGTTTTGCCAGCATGGCTACACCTCGAGAGTGGGGGTATGGATGTTGCCTGCTGAGCACCGACTCATCCCCAAGGGTGCAATCACGCACACCATCCGTCGTGGGTCCCGCCATGGGGGAGTGCGTGTAGTGGCCCACGTTATGGTCACCTCCACCGCTCAGCCGCCTCGCTTTGCGTTTGCGGTCAGTAAATCCGTGGGTAATTCCGTTGTCCGCCACCGCGTCACGCGTCAACTTCGTGCTGCTTCGATGCGGGTGGCCCCTCAAGTCAGGCCTGGAACAGATGTTGTGGTTCGAGCGCTGCCACCGGCTGCACGGTCCTCAGTGGTGGAATTTGAGGGGGATCTAACACGGGTCCTCTCCCGTTATTTTCACTCGCTTGAGGCAACACCGGGCGCCACGGCACCCGTTGCAGTAGCCGATGTTGCTGCCCAGGTACCCATTGAGGTGCTGCCTGCACCCGTGCGGCGCCAGGGCATGAGGGCCATTTTTTACTGGCTTACCTGGCCATTACAGCGCCTGCTGCTGCTACTGATCCGTGGATACCAGCGGTTCATATCCCCAGCCCTACCCCCGAGCTGTCGTTATCATCCGAGTTGCTCAGCCTATGCGGTTGAGGCGTTGTCTATCCACGGGGTTGGTAAGGCATTTCTGCTGAGTTTGTGGCGGTTGCTGCGCTGTAATCCGTGGTCAAAAGGAGGATTGGACCCGGTGCCACAGCGCGGGTCGTGGCACCCCGATATCTACCCTGACGGTGCCACCCGACGGCCTAGCGCCGTAGGCTGCGATCACACACCTGCACCACACTGACGACGACGGAGAGTTCGCGTGGATCCCCTCTTTATTCTTGATTGGCTGCGTATCGCGGTCAGTTGGATCCTCGTCCAATTCCACTCACTGTTCTCCATCGTTTTAGACCCAGCGTCTGGCTGGACCTGGGTGATGTCGATCGTGGGCCTGGTTGTGGTCATTCGTATTCTGCTCATTCCGCTGTTTGTGAAGCAGATCAAGGCAATGCGGAACATGCAGTTGATTCACCCCCAGATCAAAGAAATTCAAAAAAAGTATGCGGGTGATCGAGAGCGGCAGTCCAAAGAAACCATGAAGCTGTACCGCGAAACCGGTACAAACCCACTGGCTTCATGTTTGCCAATCCTGTTGCAGGCGCCCATTTTCTTCGCCCTGTTCCAGGTTTTGCAGGGCATTGCCATGTACAACCCCGACGATACCGGCTACACAGCACCCGGCGTCTTTAGTTGGCAGCAGTACGCGGATCTACTGCCTCAGGCCCATGAGGCCAGCATCTTTGGGGTACCGCTTTACGGATATTTCATGGGTGCGAACAACGCCAACCTCATCGAGGGCGGTTTCTCTCCGACATCCACGCGAATCTTGTCGTTCATCCTGATTATTTTGATGTCGGGTACGACCTTCTTGACTCAGCGGCAGTTGATTGTGAAGAACACCGCGCCGGGCAACCCAATGGTGCGTCAGCAGAAGATTCTGCTTTATGTTTTCCCCCTCATCTTTGCGGTGACCGGTATTAACTTCCCGATCGGTGTGCTCATTTACTGGTTGACCACCAACCTGTGGACCATGGGCCAGCAGTTCTACGTGATTAGAAACAATCCTCAACCTGGATCACCTGCATTTGACGCCTGGGAGGCCAGAAAGAAAGACAAGGCCGACCGAAAAGCAGCTCGTAAAAGTGGCGGTTCAACACTTGAATTAACGGCTGAAACCGTTGTTGAGGAGGTTGCCCCGGTGCGCGTGCAACCCAAACGGGTGCCGAAAAGCAAGCGCAATAAGCCCGGCGGTCCAACAACGACGAACAATGGTAATAATGATATAAATAGTAACAATTCGGGCAATTCATCCGACCCGAGGACCGAGCCGGTGGACACCACCCCGGCGCCGTCCACGAGTGAGGCAGCACCGACAACCGGTGCCATGAGCGCCAACGGCGCCAATGGCACACCCAAAACTGCAGCGGCAAAGCCTGGCTCCGGTAAAGCCAGAACCACCAAGTCCACGGGCAAGAAGCCGTCGTCGAAGAGGAGCAGCACGTGACCGATGTATTAACCCCCACCGATGATGATGCCGAAGTGACCGCGGGTGAGTCCAGCGCACCAGCCCGCGATCTTGTCGCCGAAGGTGATGCTGCGGCCGATTATCTCGAGGGCCTGCTCGACATCGTTGATCTGGATGGTGACATCGACATTGATGTGGAGGGCGATCGTGCCCAGGTGGCGATCATTGAGGTAAATAAGGGCGAACTGGGCTCACTCGTAGGAGTTGACGGCAAGGTGATGGACGCGCTGCAAGACCTCGCCCGACTAGCGGCCACGCAAAGCACAGGTCATCGTTCACGGCTGATGCTCGACATCGCCGGGGTCCGTGCGGAGCGACGTGAGGGGTTGCGTGAAATTGCCACCGCGGCCGTCACTGAGGTGACCAAGTCAGGTGAACCGATGCGACTGGCGCCCATGAATGCTTTTGAGCGCAAAGTGATCCACGATGTGGTCACTGAGGCTGGTTTAGTGAGTGAATCTGAAGGTGTTGAGCCGCAACGTCGCATTGTTGTGCGTCCCGCCTGAGTGAGGAACTCGTGCAGCTAAGTGCCGAGATCGAGTCTCAACTAGTCGCTTTCACTGAAATCTTGTCCACGGATGGGGTGGAGCGCGGTCTTATTGGACCCCGCGAGGTAGACAGACTGTGGGACCGGCACATTCTTAATTGTGCTGTGGCTGCCACCGCTGTTTCACGTGAAACAACCGTGGTTGACGTGGGATCTGGCGCGGGACTACCCGGCATCGTGTGGGCCATTGTTCGGCCCGACCTTGAGGTGATCTGCGTGGAACCGCTGCTCCGTCGGGTGAATTTCCTGACCGAAACGATCACCCGGCTAGATCTGACCAACCGGGTGCAGGTGCGTCGTGGGCGAGCAGAGGATCTGGCTGGTGAAATCCAGGCTCCCGTGGTCACGGCGCGCGCTGTTGCCCCACTGGAGCGCCTGGTGGGCTGGACTATGCCCCTCGTGGCTCCCGGTGGTGAACTCCTGGCCTTGAAAGGTGCCGCTGCAGAGGCGGAGGTGGCTGCGGCAGAAAAGACGATTGCCCGGATGGGTGGTGATCGGGTCGAGGTGAGTGAGTGGGGTCACGGTATGGTCGACCCGCCCACCCGTGTGGTGCGGATTCATAAGTCCACCACCTGGCGCTGAGGAAGAAATGAACCCCACATCTAATTCCAAAGCCCCACATGGTGCCGTGGCCGGCACCGACATTGGTGTTGTCACCGGGCTTGGCTGGCCGGCGACCCAGGATGTTTCACGTGAAACAGCAACCGGGCTCGGCTGGGCCGTACCGAGCAATGATGGCCCACCAAGCCACCATGTTGGCGAAAGATCGGCCCCGTCATGACACGTATCTTGGCTGTAGCGAACCAAAAAGGTGGGGTGGGCAAGACCACCTCGACGGTCAACCTTGCTGCTGCGCTGGCTGAAACTGGTTACCACGTGCTCGTGGTTGACCTTGATCCACAAGGAAATGCCTCAACCGCACTCGGGATTGATCATCACAGTGGCGTGCCAGGCACGTATGAAGTCCTCACCGATGATGCGCGACTAGCCGACATCGTGGTGAATTGCCCCGACCATCCTCGCCTGTGGGTTGCCCCGGCCACCTTAGATTTAGCCGGAGCGGAGATTGAACTCGTTTCCCTGGTCGCGCGGGAAACTCGGTTGGCGAAAGCAATCAGTGAGCACTTGTCCAGCCACCGCAGCCAACACGCGGTTGACCTTGATTTCATTTTCATTGACTGCCCACCCAGCCTAGGCCTGCTCACAATCAATGCTTTTGTGGCCGCCCGAGAGGTACTCCTGCCCATTCAATGTGAGTACTACGCACTCGAGGGGGTTTCGCAGTTACTGCGCACAATGGAGTTGGTGAAGGCTCACCTCAATCCAGAACTAGTGATTGGTCCGGTGTTGTTGACCATGTACGACGGCCGCACCCGGCTATCGACCCAGGTGGCAGACGAGGTGCGCACCCATTTCACCGATCAGGTACTGCCCACTGTGATACCGCGGTCGGTGCGATTGAGTGAGGCGCCATCCTTTGGCCAAACAATCTTGACCTATGACGCAGATTCCGCCGGTGCGATCGCGTACCGCAGTGCGGCTACAGAACTGGCTGGTCCCCGTGGCTGAATCACGGCGCGGCCTTGGTAAGGGGCTTGGCGCTCTACTCAGTGATAGTCAAAGTCGTTCCAGTACAACAACTTTGCCGGATCAATCGACCGATATTATTCGCTATCTTGAGATAGCGCCGGATCAAATCATCCCCAACCCTCGCCAGCCACGCACCACCTTTGACGTCGATGACATGGCCGAGTTGGTGCACTCGATCCAACAGATCGGTCTGCTGCAGCCGGTCGTTGTTCGCCCGGTTACTGGTGGGCCGACCGCATATGAATTGGTGGCCGGTGAGCGCCGATGGCGGGCGTGCCAAGAACTTGACCTAGAACTCATACCGGTCATCATTCGACCCACCGAAGATGATGCGCTACTTCGAGATGCCCTCTTGGAGAACCTGCACCGCGCTGCACTTAATCCGCTGGAAGAAGCCGCTGCCTACTCGCAACTACTCGCTGACTTTGGTGGTACCCAGGAAGAACTGGCTACCAAACTAGGGCGGTCACGCCCACAGATCGCGAACACGCTGCGGCTATTAAAGTTGCCGGCTACCGTGCAACGCCGGGTAGCCGCTGGTGTGCTGTCTGCCGGACATGCCCGAGCACTCCTGGGCCTTACCGATGACGCCAAAATTGAAAAGCTCGCTACCCGCATAGTGGCTGAGGGCCTTTCGGTGCGAAGCGTCGAAGAGATCGTTTCGTTAGATTCTGGAAAATCTCCGAAAGCCAAGCGTGGCAAAGGATCAGCAGGATTATCACCGGAGATGGTGGATGCAACTTTAGCGGTGGAGTCCCGGGTAGGCGACCGGTTAGAGACCAGGGTTGGGATCACCGGTGCCCGAACAGCGAAGGCTCGTGGCCGCATCGTGATCGACTTCGCCGATCTCGACGATCTGCTGCGCATCCTCGATCACATTGACCCGCCCAACTAACTGCCCGGTAACAGTGCCCGCGATCAAAAACTTACTCCTGGATGCGCTGAACGGCCGTCTTTACTAGTTCCACCATGAGCCGGCCAATATCAAAGTTATCGGCGCTGAGCGCCTGGGGAACCAGCGAGGTTTCGGTCATACCGGGAGCAACATTGGCTTCCAAGAACCAGGGCACGCCTGCGTGGTCAACGATGAAATCAATACGTGACCAGTCACGAAGGCGCAGGTTCGTATGGGCACTGATGGCAGCCTGAGCGACAGCGGCGGCGGTTTCGCTGGAGATGCGGGCAGGTACATAGAACTCCGTGGCGCCTGCGGTGTAGCGAGCGGCATAGTCGTAGAAGCCACTATCGGGAACAATTTCAACCGCGGGTAGAGCTCGGGGACCAACAGGTGAATCGATGACGCCCACCGCAATCTCGGTACCGGTGATGAACGCCTCAATGAGGGCGACCTCGCCGTAGGCGAAAGCACCGACCATCGCTGCGGGTAGGTCTTGGGGCTCGTGAACCACGCTGGCGCCGAGCGCCGATCCTCCCCGAGCGGGCTTAACCACTGCGGGCATACCGATGCGCGCGGCGAGGGCTTGAAGAACGCCCGCGGCACCAAGGTCACGAAAAGTACTGTGCGGCAACGAAACTGATGCCGGTGTGGAAACCCCAGCCCGGCGCATCAGCGACTTAGCGATGGTCTTGTCGAAGGCGGTACGCGAAGGGTTGGGCCGTGAACCTACATAGGCCAGATCAAGGCATTCCAGCACATCAGGCAATGTGCCATCTTCACCAGCCGCACCGTGCACCACCGGCACTATGCAGTCTGGCCTCATTCGGGTGAGTTCATCGAGTAGGTGTGCGTCGATGTCACGCTCGCGAATCTCCCAATCGGGCGCAGCGGTCCGCAGCGCCTCCGCCACCCGTCGGCCAGATCGTAAAGATACGTCGCGCTCGGGCGATAGCCCACCGGCAAGAACCACAACCTGCATGTTGATCCTTACTGCAAATCTGGTGTCGGAGTGGATGGCCCATTCGCCTGGTGCAGCGTGTGGGTGGTGCCGAAGGTGCGGGTGAGTTGGAGTTCTTCGTCAATGACCCCGGCAAGTCGGCGAACCCCCTCGATGATGCGGTCAGGTTCGGGGTAGCAGTAGGACAGGCGCATATGTTGGCGTCCCTGACCGTCAACGAAGAAGCCCGTGCCGGGTACGTAGGCAACGAGGGCGGTGATGGCGCGGGGCAGCATTGCCGTGGCGTCAAGACCGGCGGGCAGGGTGAGCCAGGAATAGAAGCCACCGGCAGGAGTGGTCCAGGTGGTCCCGGTTGGCATGTGCTGGTGCAGTGCACCTAAAAGTGCATCCCGGCGCTGTCGGTACGTTTCAGTAAATACCTTGATCTGCTCCCGCCATGGCTGAGTAGCCAGGTAAGAGCTGATCGTCATCTGCGCGTAGTTGGAGGGGCAGAGCACGGCAGCTTCGGCTGCGAGTACGAGTTTCTCGCGCACCCCGTGTGGTGCTACAGCCCAGCCCACGCGCAAACCTGAGGCGATGGTTTTGGAAAAAGAGCCCAGATACACAACGCCATCTGCATCGTCAGCGCGGATGGCTCGCGGAGGTGCGTCGCCGAAACCGACATCGTCGAAGCCGAGCAAGCCGTAAGGATCATCTTCTAGGAGTAGCAGATTATTGCGCTGGGCGACCTCGAGGATCTCGTGGCGACGATCTGGACCCTGGGTGATTCCGGCTGGATTATGAAATGAGGGAATGGTGTAAATCATTTTGGGTTGCAGGCCGCGTGCGCGCGCTGAACTAATGGCCTCGGCCAACGCAACGGGGTTCAGGCCCTGTCCGTCCATCGGCACATGAATAACGGTGCACTCATAGGAACGAAAAACACCGAGGGCGCCGACATAGGAAGGCGCCTCGACGAACACCACGTCGCCGGGATCACAGAACACTCGGGTAACGAGATCGAGGGCCATTTGTGAACCTGTGGTCACCACGATGTCGTCGGGGTGGGCTTGAATACCAACCGGTGCCATCACTTGACCAATTTGGTCACGAAGGGTGACGTCGCCCTGGCCGGAGCCGTACTGCAACGCTTGGGCGCCCTCGGTTCGGAGTAGGTCCGCGACGGTGTCGGCGAGAGCATCGAGATTGAGTGCGGATACGTAGGGCATGCCGCCGGCGAGGGAAACCACCTCAGGTCGGGATGCAACAGCGAAAAGGGCACGAATCTCTGAGGCTGTCATGCCCCGTGCGCGCTGGGCGTAGGCGTTGATCCAAGGATCAAGACGATTACCCGGTACAGACATAGGTCCTATGCTCCCCTATACAGGCGCGGTTGGCGTGATGAGGGGTGATGGGAATGTCGACAAACCACGATGTAATCCGCGGCCTAGCCGGGGAACAGTTGGCGCAGGAGTGGCCTTTACCGTTGCGTTGCTGTGGCCCCGCCATCGTTGAGCACAGGTGAAAAGTAGGCCACCACACCCTCAGCGATCGCATCGGCGATGGCATCTTTAAACGTGAAGGAAGACAATCGCGCAGCGTCGCGCGGGTGGGATAGGTAACCCAACTCGATCCACACAGCTGGCATGCGGGTCATGCGTAATAGGTCCCATGTGCGCGGATGTACCCGACAGTCGGTGACGTCGGTACGCGAGCAGAGTAGGTCATGAATGATGTCGGCCGCGGTGCGTCCGGACAGTGAATGAGCACCGCCGCTGGGGTCACCGAAGTAGAACGTGGCTACCCCATTAGCCCGGGGCAGGTCAATGCGTTCGACATGGAGTGACACCACCAGATCTGCTCCGGTTTCATTGGCGAATGCGGCGCGTTCACTTTCCGGGATGAGCTCTGGAGCAGGTGGCCGAGTCATGAGTACCTGGGTGCCGAGTGCGGCGAGGCGTCCCTCAATGCGGGTGCAGACATCGGCGAGGATTTGCGCTTCAACATCGGCGAGCTCCTCATCGGCGTCAGCACCACCGGGGTCCAGCACGACGACTTTGCCGGCCACTCCGCTGCGCACGGTGTCCCAACTGATTTGCTCGCGCAACGGCACCGCAAGTTGGCCCGCACCAACGGTGCGAGTGAGCCGGTCGAGGGCCATGAACGTTTCGGGGCCACACGTGCCATCAGCGTTGATACCCACATTGCGTTGAAACTCACGCATGGCTGCGTCGGTGGATACGCCAAAGACTCCGTCGGGACGACCGCAGTCGAAACCTAAGCCCACTAGCCGCCCTTGTAGGGCAAAAATATCGTCACCAGACATGAGGTGGCCAGGGTTAAAGAGCAGCACGCGATCACCCAGGGCCCAGCGAGCCTCGTCAATGTGGCGAAAGGTTTGCGGACCCACAATGCCGTCGACCGGGATGCCGCGATGCTGTTGAAACGCCCGGACACCATCTGCTAACGCCTCATCAAAAACCGATGTCGCAGCATGTCGACCGGGCTGGTCAACGAAGCCCAGCCGGTGCAGTCGCTGTCGAATATCGGCGACTGCGGGACCGGTATCCCCCAGCCGCAGCAGAGACTGCGCCACTGTTATCCGAGGTAGGCCGCTAGGTCGGCGAGTAACGCTGCCTTGGGCTTGGCCCCGATGATCGTCTTCACCAGTTCTCCACCGGAGTACACGTTCAAGGTGGGAATTGAAGTGATTCCGTAATGGGCCGGCGTCTTGGGGTTTTCGTCGACGTTCATCTTTGCTACGACCACGGAAGCGCCATGTTCGGTGGCGATGTCTTCCAGGATGGGCGCCACCATTTTGCATGGGCCACACCACGGTGCCCAGAAGTCCACGATGACCGGCTTATCGCTGGCGAGCACATCGGTGGCGAAGGAGTCATCGGTGATCACTCGGGTCGCTGTGTCTGTCATGGCTTGTCCTTAGATTTGGTGGGATGAATATGGCGGGAGCACCGGGGAGGGAAGCAGGGATAACTCAGTGGGAAGCGGCGAGGAAACGTTCGGCATCAAGTGCGGCAGCGCAGCCGGTGCCCGCGGCGGTAATTGCCTGCCGATAGGTGTGATCCACCAGGTCACCGCAGGCGAAAACGCCGGGGATATTGGTGTTTGTGCTGGGTGCGTCAACGAGTACGTATTCGGAGTCGTCGAGGTCGACCTGGCCCTTGATTAGTTCAGAGCGTGGGTCGTGGCCGATCGCAATGAACAGACCGGTCACGTCGAGTTCGCGGGCGGCGTTAGTTTCGGTGTCGCGCAGTACCACACCGGTGAGTTTGTCGTCTCCGAGCAAATCTTCCACCGCGCTGTTCCAAGCGAAGGTGATCTTAGGATCGTTCAGTGCGCGTTCCTGCATGATCTTGCTGGCACGCAGCGAGTCACGACGATGAATGACCGTGACGGATCGAGCGAATCGAGTGAGGAAGGTTGCCTCTTCCAGGGCTGAATCACCGCCGCCGACCACGGCGATATCGGCATCGCGGAAGAAGAATCCGTCGCAGGTGGCACACCAGGACACTCCGTGGCCGGAAAGCCGCTTTTCATTCTCGAGGCCTAGTTCTCGGTAACCTGAACCCATAGCCAAGATGACTGAGCGGGTCAGGTATTCGTTGCCGGCGCCGTCACGGATCTGTTTGATCGCACCCTGCAAAGTCATCTCAACGGCATCATCGGTGACGATGGTGGTGCCGAATCGAGCAGCCTGCGCGCGCATACTCTCCATTAACTCCGGGCCCATGATGCCTTCGGCGAAGCCGGGGAAATTTTCTACCTCCGTGGTGTTCATCAAGGCGCCACCGGCGGTGACAGCACCTTCAAGGAGAACCGGGGCCAGTTGTGCCCGGGCGCAGTAGACAGCCGCGGTGTAGCCGGCGGGGCCAGAACCCACAATGACCACATCGTGCACGACGGTGGGATCAGCGGCAGACATTGTGAACTCCCTTTCAGGGTGGCCGGATGTGATCGACGAACGACTACAATCCTAGGCGCGCAGACTTTTCCTGAAGTAGGTGGGAGACCAATGAGCTTTCGTGGGCCTAGGCAGCAGGCTAGGGCAGGTCGAAGCTAAACCACATGGCCTGATCGACATCGGCTGCCGTGCACGTTGGTCGAACCACTGCCACATCAAGTCGACTAGCACCGTTGCCACGATCGTTCAACCACACCACCACACCAGAGTCAGCCCCCTGGTAACTGGCTCGGTCCACCACCAGCGCCGGCATAGTCGTGACCGGTTCCGGCGCCATCTTCGTGGAGAGGAACGCCTTCAAGAGCTCGACGCAATTACGCATTTCGTCAACATCAGCGGTAAACCCAGCACTGCCGATCATGGGGGGGTAACCGGTGGGTGTGCTGCTCGCTGCCGAGACGACCTCATCAACCATCAGCATCGAATCTGGATCAGCCATGCTGGGATCACTGAGGTCTGGCATCGGAGCCGAGACGACACCGGCGGTGCCGAGTAGGTCAGCCACCTGGGTCGACATGGCGTCACCGTCGTAGTTAATTCCAGAGGCAACCACGATCTGTGCGGGCACGGTGTCGGTGATCTTGGGGGCAGTTGATGGTTCAGCTGCCCCGAGATCGGGTTGGGTGGTTGTTTCGGTGGCCACCTCGGGTGTTTGACTTGCGACGATGGGAGCGCCATCGGCAACAGGCGGTGGCGGGGATGTACCGGAGTTGAGAACGACCGGTATGCCGACCGCACCGATCAAAACCAGACTGGCCGCTGCGGCCAAGAGGGGTCCCCGGCGACGGGTTCGGTCGGCACCTGAATGAGTGGTGCGGGCTTGGTCAATGTGGTGGATAGAAGCGCCAGCAGATGCGGCAGCAGTGTCTGCCTGGGTGTCTGCCTGGGTGCCTGCCTGCATGAGCGGAGTTTCCTGGGCAAGTGCGGCGGACAGCCGCTGCCACACGGCATCGGGCATCACCGGCGTGGGTTGATCGGCGAACAGGTCAGCAAGTTCGGGGTGGGTCGAGGCGAGGTCGCCAAAGTCAACCGAGGAGTCAATGTCGAGTTCTTCAGCGCCCGCAACGGAGCCATCAGCACTACCTGGCGACACCGCGTCCAGGCCTTGCTCATTCAGACCGCTTCCGGGGTCTGTGGAATCTTCACGCACCGTTGCGTTCACCTCCATTCGCCGGTGTGACGGTCTCATGGCCGTCGGGGTTCCGCAGATGTTGAAGTCGGCGGGCTAATTTTGCCCGACCACGGGAGCAACGGCTCTTCACGGTGCCGGCGGGGCAGTCCATGATTTTTGCCGCTTCTTCCACTGACCAGCCTTCCAAATCAACTAACACGATGGCCGTGCGTTGATCGGGGGGTAATTCCTGGAGTGCGGCGGTAATCTCGATCGCGGTTTCGCGGGCATCCAGAGCATCGCGGGGATCAACGAGGGAAGCCCGGTCGGTGAGGGTGGCCCGGTCGCCACTATCGCCGGATTCTTCCGGCAGTGGCACCCAGGGTCGAACCGCGCGGCGTCGCAGCCGGTCCAGTGAGGCATTGACAACGATGCGGTGCAGCCAGGTGGTGACGGCTGAATCACCACGAAACTGCCCCGCCCTACGGTAGGCCGAAATTAAGGCATCCTGCAGGGCATCTGAGGCTTCCTCAGGATCACCGGTTGTGCGCATGGCCACCGCCCAGAGGCGATCTTTGTGGCGGCGAACAATCTCGGCGAACGCATCCGGGTCGCCATCACAGTGGGCGGCCAACAACTGCGTATCGGTTGGATCAGCCACGCCCACAAGCCTAGTGGTGTGGCGTTCGACGTTGCCTAGGGCACGGCTAGCGATTGAGTACCGCCACTTCGCGGATACCGCCGAGGTAGGCACCATTGACCGGAGGCAACCGGGTGAACCACACCAGGAGATACCGGCCCACCACCGGTCGGGGGGAGCGCAGATCGATCGTGTCGCCGATGGTGTCAGCTTCAGCCAACAGTGCCCAGTCGCCAATGGCGGCATCGGGTTGAGAGCCAACCTTGATCGAAATCGAAGAACCGATGCCGGCCAACTGCAGTCTTACTGCGCTGATGGCTCGAGCTGCACCTAGATCGACGACCAGCCCAACGCCATCCTCCTCGGTCAGATCGGGGGCGAAGTAGGTTTCGGTGACCCAGGAGGTCACCGAATTGGCATCGATGGCTAATTCGGCTAGCTCGGGACTGTCCCCGGCGCCTGTTGCACTCGGGTCGTAACTGATGGCCGAAACCGGGGTGAGTTGACCCGGGATTGACCCAGGGTTGTAATCGGTGATGGCGTCACTTGCTGGGCTGGCATCCCCGACCGAGGTCAATACCTGGGTGGGCAGCGGGTCGGTTTGGGAGCCCCAGGGTGATGCGGCACTGTTCACCACTTGAAGGCCCGCGGCTCCTACTCCCGCGGTGAGGGCGATAGCAGCAGCAACCCCGAGCGAGCGCTTACCAAGTGTGGCCAGGGTTGAGGACCGCGAAGATGCTGCGGGACTGACCGGGAAGCTGGCGGTCAAGGTGACCCGCCGAGAGGGGTCACTGTGTTCTGCCGGTGCGCCAAGTGCTGCGAGCAGAGCGTCCATATCGGCGAACACCAACGGCGCTTTCTTCCCGCGGCCAGCCCACGGGCCCCAGATCTGCGGGTCAATGGCTCGAGCGCAAATATCGTCCAACCACCCGGGTACCTCGGCGCGCACCTGCGATGGTGCCAGAATCGACCCAGCATGGGTGGGGGCGCTTGAGATTCCGTCGGCAAGTCCACCGGGCCAACGTGCGGTCACCGCTGCGTAAAGCAGACAGCCCACACCGTGGACATCAGGATCGGTGCCGGGGCTGGTTGCCACCGGAGCCCAAAGCGCTGCGTCGACACCGAGTCCACGAATGCGAACCTCACCATCGTCTTCTGGTGCAGTGCTGCCTGAAATCAACAGGGCCCCTGGCCGAATGCGACGGTGGGAGACGCCGACCCGGTGGGCGGCGGCGAGGGCGAGGGCAGCTTGGCGAGCAAGGTTGATGGCGTCGGCAACAGGGAGAGGTTCACCCTCGCGCTGTTCGAAGACGTCAGCGAGGGTGGAACCTAGGGCCCACTCGTGCACGATGACGGTGTACTCGGCTGAACCGGGCAATTCGTCGTGCGTGATCACAACACGATCTAGAACGTCGAGGACGGGCACGAGGTGGCGCTCATCGACTGTTGCCGCTGCTCGCGCCGCCGCCGCGACATCGGTGGCCCGGGGATCATCAGCCAGTACGAGCCGCAGCGCGACAGGTCGATCTAGGACGGGGTCATAGGCCTGCCACAGTTCTGCACTGGGTTCGCCGCGGCCACCTGAAGTAGCGATGAGGACACGCAGCGTGTAGCGATTGACCGCCGTATCCGGGGTCAATCGCCGAGGCGCAGGGGATTGATCCATCACGTTATCGAGGGTAGGCACATTATTCGGTGGAGTCTCGCTGGACGCTGCTATTAGTTGTCCGCGGTCGGATCTTGGCTCGTATCACACCGATGACCTCGTTGACTTCGTTGATGCGCAACAGTCGCGCTGCGCCGAGATAGGTGAGACCGCAGGCGAGGCTGATGGTGATCAGATTGGCCAGTACGTAGAGGCGGTTGTCTGGTCCACTGCCGGTGATGTAGGTGACCATGGCATAGCGCACCGCGAAGGCAACACCGAGCACGACAAGACCGGCGAAGAGCATGCGCCCGAGGGCGCGCAGGGTGGCTGCTGACTCTAGCCCGCCGAGTCGATGGGCCAGGATGATCCACGACGCCACGAAGGTGGCCCAGAAACCGCATACGTAGCCAAATGCCAGAGCTGCGATCTGGGTACCCCCACTCACGGCATAAAACGCTGGCACCGCAACGCCGATGGCCACCACGTTCATCAAGATGCTGACTAAAAATGGAGTCCGCGTGTCTTCCATGGCGTAGAAGCCACGAAAGAGGACGTAAAACAAGGTAAAGGGCAGCAAACCGAGCATGAACACACTCATGATGAGTCCGGCGAGGTTGGCCTGCGCCGGTGTAGCGGCGCCATAACCAAAAAGCAAGACCGACAGCCCAGGGCTGACCACGATGAGTAGTGCGGTGACAGGAACGATGAGGCTGGCCACCAGGCGCATGGCGCCGGCAACGTCGCTGCCCACCTGCTGGAGTCGACCAGCGTGGGCGACTCGGCTGAGTGCGGGTAGTAGCGCTGTGACGATGGACACCGTGATCACACTGTGCGGCAACATAAAGACCAGATTCGCCTTTTGATAGGTCGTTAAGCCAGCGGCGACGAGTCCTTCATCGGCAGCGGTGACGTTAGCCAATGTTGCTAGTCGAGTGATAACGACGTAGCCGGCCTGGTTCACCACGACCAAACCAATAGTCCACACCGCGAGTTTTCCGGCTTTACCCAGGCCGGCATTGCGCCAGTCAAATCTTGGGCGCCAGTGATATCCAGTGCGCCACATGGTGGGGAGCAGGATGAGGGCTTGAACCACGACACCCAACGTGGTGCCGATACCTAGTAATAGAATCTGATCGGTGCTGAGTTTGCCATCGGCGGCGGCCGAGGTACCGGCAATGACGAGAAACAGAACAAAGGTGGCGATCGCGACGATGTTGTTTGCGATGGGTGCAAACATCGGTGGTCCGAAGCGACCTCGAGAGTTTAACACCTGAGCAATGAGCGTGTAGACGCCGTAGAAGAAGATTTGGGGCAGGCATAGACGCGCAAAAGCCGTTGCCAATTCGCGCTGCTCATCGTTGTAGGAAGCCGTTGCGTAGAGGTCGACCAGCAGCGGTGCGGCCAGTACGGCAGCAATGGAAAAAACCAGCAGCGTGACGCCGGTAATGGTGAGTAGGCGATCGGCATAGGCCGCGCCACCGTCGGCATCCTCCTTCATTTTGCGCACAAGCTGGGGAATAAACACCGCGTTGAGTGCTCCGCCAGCAATGAGGATGTAGAGAACGTTGGGCATGGTGTTGCCGAGCGAGTAGGCATCGGAGACGATGTAAAAACCAAGCGCGGCTGTCATGGCAACATCGCGGGCAACACCGGTGATTCGCGAAAGCACGGTGCCTGAGGCCATCACGGCACTGGAGCGGATCAGGTTAGGCGCACTCATTCGGTCTCCGCGCTAACCCGACGTTGACGAGATCGACGCCACGTATCAGCGATCACCAGAATCACCAGAAGTAGTGCTGCAGCGATAGAAAACCACAGAGCAGCACGGGAGTATGCGGTGGTTTGCAAGGTAAGAGATCCTGGTTCCGCGAAAGCCTGACCATCCGGAGAGATGATCTCAACGGTGACGGCGAGTGGTTCTCCGCCGACGATACGCACTGGAATTTCCAGGCTGGCCCGCTTACCTCCGTCGATGGTTACGGTGTCGAGATCGTCGCTCACCAACCGGGCGGCAGGCTGACCCACCAGGCGCAGGCCAATGGATATGGGTTCGTCGAAATCATTGGCCACGGTGATGGGAACTCGGCCGGTGTCACCGCTAAAGGTGACGGTACCGCGCGATACAACCGCCACCTTGTCGATGTCGGTGTTGAGAGCGTCCTGGATGGAATTCAACAGCTCAACGCCGTTCGTGGGGCGGGTCCGCCAGGCTGCGGAACCACTTCGCAAAAGCGCAGCCGAGATGGGTTCGGTGATATCAACTGGGTTATCCAAGATGGAGCGAAGCACGCCCAGTGATTCCTGCGCCCCCTGGATTCGGGACACATATTCGGTACTGAGTTCACGCTCACGCTGAGCACTGCCATAGTCGCTGAGGCTGCGCGGAACAGAACTCGGTGGATCACTAATGAGGTCTGCGAAGGTTGCTGAGTTCATCCAGGGACTGAGGATCAGCGCAGAGAGCATGCCGCGGAGCAGCCGCGGACTCCCCTGCCACTGCGGATCACCCGGACCCATCACGAGGGTGCGTTGCAGTGACGGGTTCTCCAACGAGATGAAGGCTGTTTCGGCGACGAAACGTTGACGGGCATTTAACACATCTGCGGCATTGCCTTGCGGCATTCGCAGCACACCGGAAAGTTGAGAGTCAATGACGGCTGCGCGGATGGGTCCAAACTGCGTGTCGATATCGACAGAGCCGCTCGGGGTGAAACTCACCTGCGGTGATGGCGGAAGTGCACCACTGCGCAGCACCACGGTTGAAACCCCGGCTGAAGAAAGCAGGTTGAGTGTGCCGGCATCAAGGCGACCACCGGGGGCCCAATAGATGGTGTTTGTTGGGCGGCTTCCGGTTGCGAGTCTGGTAATCGACGGTGCGGTAGTGATGGCACGCACCACATCTCGTTCCAATTCACCGCGCAGCAGAGCCTCGGCATCTACATCTGCATAGGGCAGTGACCAGAAGGGGTGTTCATCGGCTACATCCTGGAATTTTTCCAACCACAGGGATGCGGCCGCCGAGTTTGTTCCGGCAGTGATTCCGTCGGCGCTGCTCACCAAATAGTTATCGGTCATGGCGCGCACCGACTGTGCGAGGGCGGGGTCGAGCACCCATGAAACGGAATCACCAGCCTGGGTACCGATGGTAAGGAGGCGATCCAACCGACCGCCGGAGCTGATCTCTCGCGGCATGAGGTCGCCCAAAAAAACACCATCGGCGGTGCGCCCAGGCCAAGTGGACAGCGGCCACAGCCAGACAAGATTTAACGGCGCATCGGGTTTATCGGGTAGCCACGGCAGCAGTGTTCGTGCGACGGCGAGGACGGCGTAGCCAACATTGGGGTCAACACCCACCAGTTGGACACCAATCACATAAACCCCCGCCCGCGGCAGCGGAATCTGCTCGATAGGCACGCGCAGCCGAAACTCCTCCCGCCCGCCTGGAGCCAGCACATCGGTGACCGCCCTGGTGGTTTGACCGATTGCGAACCCGTCGTAGGAGGTATCGCCATTACCGACGGACTCAATGGCATCGCGGCTCAAAAGTGGCTCGGGGGAAATTGTGACCCGCACGGAAAGTTCGGTCAGATTAAGGCTGCCGAGATTTGCGATTCGACCAGACAGAATTAGCGTGCTGCGCCGGTTGGGGGCGAGTGGGGAAAGGTCTTTCAGTTGCAGTGACGCTGCACTGCTTTGCGGTTCATCAACGGCTTGGGCTGGGGTACTCATTCCACCCCAGCCAAACACCACTGAGACAACAGCGAGCACACAAAGAACACAGCCGCCACGCGCGAGCTTCCCGGGTGTGTTCACCCGGCACCAGCGAGGAAATCGGGGAGGCGATCAAGGAGTCGTCGCTCGTCGGCGTAGGCCAGGCGCTGGCGTAAATCAGACACGTTGACCCAGGCCACCTGGTCTACTTCCGCATCAGTGTCGGACAATTCCCCGCCGGCGGCTTCCATCAGGAAATGGTGCACAGTCTTATGGATACGACGATTCTCGGCGATGAACCAAAAGTCAATCGTGCCCAGGGATGCGACAAGACGGCCCCGAATCCCGGTTTCTTCCTCCACCTCGCGCAGGGCAGCATCCTCAGCCGTTTCACCCGCCTCAAGATGACCTTTGGGCAGGGACCACACCAGCCGGCCACGACGGTCATGGCGAGCGATGAGGGCCGCACGCGGCTCAATTTCGGTCCGATCTATGACCAGGCCACCGGCTGAGGTCTCCTCAACCCGAGGCATCGTCCCTCGAGTACGAGGCCGACGCAGGGTGGCCGGCGTGGGCTCACCACCGTAGTGAGCGTCGGCAGGAGTGGGCATGTCCTGAGGATAACCGCACGGACGTACTGGCCCTCGAAGGTACGATGATCGGCCGCGTTAGGCTGCGTCATCGTGTACGGGCCGCAGAATGCATCTATGGACCCGCATTTTTCTGGGGCTGCCCACCTGGTCACCATTGCTGCTGAACTACAGGGCCTCGTTGACCGGTTTATCGCCGCAGATTATGAGATTGCGCTCGTGGGCGGATCAGTTCGCGACACACTCATCGGCCGGCTGGATGCTGCAAGCGATATTGACCTCACCACGAATGCGCGCCCCGAACAGATCAGTGAACTTCTCAACGGGTGGGCAGATTCCGTGTGGGAGGTTGGTGCACGGTTTGGCACCATCGCTGCTCGCCGGGGTGAGCGTGAACTAGAGATTACGACCTATCGACGCGAGGCCTATCAGCCGGAATCGCGTAAACCAGAGGTGACGTACGGCGATTCACTGGCCGGGGATTTGCAGCGACGCGACTTCACGATCAACGCGATGGCGGTAATACTTCCCACGCTGGAGTTCATTGATCTGCACGGTGGGATGAGTGATCTGCGAGAGGGGGTACTACGCACCCCCATCGCTGCTGAAGAATCATTTCAGGATGATCCGTTGCGCATGATGCGGGCGGCTCGATTCGCTGCCCAACTGAACATGACGGTGGATGCAGCGGTGATAGCAGCAATGACATCTTTGGCCGGGCGCCTGGAGATCGTTTCGGCGGAGCGTATTCGAGAAGAGTTCTCCAAGATCTTGATGGCAACAAGTCCGCGAATGGGTTTGGAGATTTTGACCCAGACTGGGCTAGCTGAGTTTGTACTTCCGGAACTGCCCGCTCTCCAGTTGGAACTTGATGAACACCACCGACATAAGGATGTGTACGAACACTCCATCACCGTGCTTGAGCAAGCTATTGATCTAGAGTCAATGCACGAACCCCAGTGCGCTCCAGATCTGGTGCTACGCCTAGCCGCACTGCTCCACGACATTGGTAAGCCTCGCACCCGCAAGTTCGAAGCTGATGGAGGAGTGTCGTTTCATCATCACGAAGTGGTGGGTGCGCGCATGGTGCGTAAGCGACTGCAGGCCATGCGTTATCCCAATGACATCGTGAACTCCGTGGCTGATCTCACCGAATTGCATCTTCGGTTCCATGGTTACGGGACCGGTGTCTGGTCTGATGCAGCAGTACGCCGGTATGTCCGAGACGCGGGCGATCAACTGCTTCGTCTACACAAATTGACCAGGGCTGACTGCACCACCCGAAATAAGCGTCGAGCACAAACCCTGCAGCGCGCTTACGACGACTTAGAAGCGCGGATCGCTCAGTTGGCCGAGCAGGAAGAGTTGGATGCAATTCGGCCTGCCCTTGATGGCAACCAAATCATGGAGTTGCTCGGGCTCACACCTGGACGTGAAGTGGGTCAGGCCTACCGCTATCTCATGGAACTACGCCTTGATCTCGGGCCGATGTCGCAGGCACAGGCTGAAGATCATCTGCGCAGTTGGTGGGCGAATCGTTCGTAGTCGCCTACTCGGTGAGGATGACCACTTCCTTTATGGGCTCCTGCGTCGCCCGCATACTCAAGATCGATACGAGTTCTAAAGCGATGAGCGCAATCAGGGCTGCCAGCAGGGTGCGTGCCACGCTGAGGTCATTGCCGACCACCACGATGAGGATAAATACGGTCGCGATGGCAATGTGTAACCACCGACGTTGGCGCAGGACCCACGGTGCCGCAGCAACGACGGGGCCATCGGGAAGCGCGCTGGCGATACGGGAATTTAAGGTGTCGTGCGCCCCGCGAAGTTCTCGGACCAGTGCTGACCGACTCTGCCACCAGCCACTGACGGCGATGATGACACCGAGGAGCAACGTGACTGCGCCGGCATTGATCAAGAAGGCAAAGAGTTGGTCGTAGAAGACCGTTGACGCCGGGCCGAACGGAGTGCCAATGAGAGTGTTGTCGAAGGTAGAACGGCCAATGTGGAGCCCGATCACGAGGGCAAGCCCGATGAGCACAACAGCGCCACCAGCCAGAGCGGTTGTGCGTGGGCGACGTCGCGCCAGTGCGACGGATAACACGAAAAGCCCGATTGCGGCGAAGAGTAGATAGGTGAGCACGGGCGAGGTAATGGCGTAGATCGTGCGGATCTGGGCGAGCTGGGGGGCCTGCAGAAGCACGATTTTTTGGTCTGTTTCAGGGATTTTGATGTTGGCGGCAAAGGAAAAGCCACGATCAACCAAGCCCTGCTGGATCGCTTCAAAAAGTTTCGTGGTGTCCAAGACGATCTCATCATCCTCGAGGCCAACCGGTCCGGCACGACCCTCCAAGATGGCCATCAATGATTGCTGGGCAGCACGATTGGCGATGTCCCAGAGTCCCTGGAATTGTTCTGACTGCACAATCCGAAGGGTGACTTCGTTGATGAGGGAATCGATTGCCCCGGTGAGGATAGGCTTGATTAGCGCCAGTTGTGGCCGTTGCTCGACGAGATCGCCGAAAATATCATCCAGGATTTGATCGGGATTAATCTGGGCTTCAATGCGGTCGGCTAGGTACACCGCGAGGGCGTCCTGCACGGCTGGATCACTGGAGAGTGGACCCACAGTTTCGATATAGCGTTCTGAATCTGTCACGGTGCGCTGCGCCCAGTAACCGATGATTCCCACGGGCAGCAGAACCACGGCAAGAGCAAAAGCCACAATGCTAGCGATCATGCGCATCCGCATCATGCGCTCACCATATACCGTCGGTAAGCGGCCGCGGTCACCCCGAGCAGCACACCTACGCCGAGGTATACCGGCAGCGACACGCCGGAATCAGCAGCGGTGAAGGCCACGATGGCTACGCCGGCAACCAAGGAGCCGTTGACCGCAATATCAAACAGCGCAAAAACCCGACCTAGAAAAGCGTCGCCAATTTCCCGCTGCACCAGGGTGTCGCTGCATACCTTGAGACCCTGGGAGGTAAAGCCCAGGGAGAATGCAGCGATGATCAGCGGCCACAATTCACGCGTCTGCGCCGCGGCGAAAGTACCCAGCGGCACGGTGATCGCGGCTTGGCCCAGGATCAGTACGCTCCAGCGAACATAGCCGCGGCGTCTCGTTTGTCCTGGCGTAATGACCGCGCCGAGGAGTGCACCGGTTGCCGCACCAGCGGTAATGAATACAAATTGCCCGAGTGCGGTATCAGCGTCACCGGCAGCACCGAGGGAGTTACGGGTGAGTAGCAGGGCAATGACCGTGAGGCCACCGAAAGCAATGCGCTGCATCATTACTGCGAGCACCGCTCGACCAGCAATGGGATGACGGTGCAACATGATCACCCCATCAGCGAAACCGCGAATCACCGCGCGAAAGGTGTCGCCAACGGCGTCGGTGTCCGGACCCAAGCGATTCTTGGCGAGGCCCATCATGGGCAGTGCAGCTAAGACATAGCCGATCATGGCGCAGGCTAGAACAACGACACTGCCGGTATCGCCACCCCCGGCCAGCTGCCTGATGCCGAATCCGGCGAGGCCCCCGATCGTTGCTGCGATGGTGCCCGAAGTGGGTGTGAGCGCATTCGCCGTGACGAGCATGGGGCCGTCGACTACATGGGGAAGTGATGCGGAAAGACCGGCGAGTACGAAACGGCCGACCCCGAGAACGACAAGGACGACCACCGCCAAACTGATGCCATCGTTCTTTTGCAGCACCAGTGCCGCGATCGCAATGAGAATGACGGCGCGGCTGAGGTTCGCATAGACCAGTACCTGGCGACGGCGCCAACGGTCGAGCAGTACCCCGGCGAAGGGGCCGATGAAGGAGTAGGGCAGGAACAGCACGGCGAACGCGGCGGCGACGCTGGTCGCCGTTGGTTGACGTTCGGGTGAGAAGAGAACAAACGTGGCCAGCGCCGCCTGAAGGAGTCCATCGGCGGCCTGTCCGATGAGGCGCGTGGCATAGAGCCGTCGAAATGCTCCGACGGTGAGGATCGATCTTAAATTGGCTAGCGCCACGTGCGCAGACTAACGGCTCAGGGTGGGTGTGGCGTTGCTGCACATGGGGCTAGGACAGGATGTTCTTTCGATCGAAGCGCACGATGGCGACGGCCACGAGAATGGCGAAGACAACCACACTGTAGGCCACACCGATGGCCATGTCTTCCCAGACAATCACGGTGCCCAGTGCATCAATCCAGGAGCCGCCATAGTCGGTGGGTAGGAGTCGGCGTAGATCACCGAGGGCTTCAATGGCATCAAGAATATTGGCGACGATCACGATGACGACCGCCCCACCCACAGCGCCTAGGGGTACGTCGGTGGAGACGCTGAGTAAAAATGCGATACCGCCGGTCACGAGAAGGGTAATCAGGATGTATCCGATGATTACCGCCATACGGGTGGCTGATTCACCCAGGGTGAACGTGCCACTGATGGGACTGGTGAGTGGCTGGGAACCGAAAGCGATCCAGCCAACGATAAAGGACACCAGAACCAAGGTGAGAGTGACCAAAACAGTGAGGAGTAATCCCACGATGAGTTTCGCTCGTAGCAGGCGTCGGCGCTGCACCGGCGCGGCCAGGAGATAGCGCATGGTCGACCAACTAGCTTCGCTGGCCACCGTGTCACCGAGAAACATGGCGATCAAGATCGTGAGCAGAAAACCCGAGGAAAAGAACATCATGGTGAGGGTGAAGTTCCAGGCGCCCGTGGTGGCCAGGCCCACGAGGTCAAGATCACCATCACCAAACCCACCGCCGTTGCCAGACGGTCCAAACTTGACCGCAGCGACGACCACGATAGGCAGTGCAATAACGAGGAGAAACGCGATGAACGTGCGCTTGCGGCGCACCTGACGAATGAACTCGGTGGGAACGGTGAGCGTACGTCGGGGGTTGTAGCGCACTTCGTTGCCCTGGCTAGTATTTACGCTTGTGGTCATACCGTGTGCCCCTCGCCGACTAGTTCTAAAAACACATCTTCAAGTCGACGCCCGCTGCGTCCGGCCAGAAGGGACTCAACAGTGCCCTGGGAAATCACCCTGCCGTGATTCATGACCACCACATGTGAACAGGTTTGCTCCACTTCGGAAAGAAGGTGGGAGGAAATGATGACCGTCTTACCGGTGGCTGCATAGTCCTGGACCACCTGGCGCATGTGTCGTATCTGGGGCGGATCAAGTCCGTTGGTGGGCTCATCGAGCATGAGCAGGTCAGGTAGTCCGAGCATGGCCTGAGCGATACCGAGTCGCTGGCGCATTCCTTGGCTGTAGGTACGCACCTTGCGATCAACAGCGTCGCCAAGTCCGGCGATGTCGAGTACTTCATCAAGATGCGGGTTACCCACCCGACCGCTGGCCCGCCAGTAAATGTCAAGGTTTGCCTTCCCGCTGAGGTGCGGTAGAAAACCGGGGCCCTCAACGAAGGAACCCACGCGCGAGAGCACGGAGGCACCGGCAGAAACACGCTGGCCGAACACAAATACCGCGCCCTGCGTGGGTCGAAGTAGGCCCATCACCATGCGCATCGTGGTGGTTTTGCCCGCACCGTTGGGGCCAAGCAGGCCGAGAACGATTCCGGGCGGAACAGTGAAATCTACGCCGTCAACCGCGCGGAGTCCGCCGGAGAACTCTTGGACCAGATCGACCACGGCAACCGGGGTCTGGAGGAGTTGGTCATCAACGGCTGGTTTCGCCGGGCGCGGGCGCACCAACCGGACGACCACGGCCAGGGCGATCACAATGAGGAGGGCGCCGAGGAGCCACCACCACGTGGCCACCCCACCACTGGCTGCGGTGGTTGCCACATTGGGAATGGTGAGGGAGGGCGCGGCCAAACCGATGGAATACACCGCGGGACCCGGTGGCATCGCGAATCCCTGATCAGTGGTGGAAACGGTGAGGGCAAGTCGGTCACCGGCCGCCCATTCGGTGACGATGGTGGGTAATTCAATGGTGATCTCGATCGGCTCTGGACCGACACGATCAAGTCGAATGGGGGCCACCAGCCCGTTGGGAAGTGTTTGCCTATCGGTGCCAGACACGATCCGAACACCGGCGAAGAGCGTGACGTCGGTGACCGGTTCAGTCGATGACACCGTGAGGGTGGCGGTGGGTGAGCCAATAATGCGCCCGGCTTCGTTTATCGGCATTGAGATGAAGCCGGCGGATTGCTGTGGCACGGGAAGGGAAAGCGCGGCTCCGAAACGCGCGGCGAGCCCACCTGCTCCGGGCAGTGCGGTAATCGCCGAAGGCACCCCACCTGCGGGAGCGAGAATTTGTTGTGGCGGCCCAAGCAGGGCAATCTCGGTGGATTCATCACCCCCGATTCCCGGATAGGTCGGTGCGGTGACAACAGAAACCGTGCCCAAAGCACGATCACTGATGGCTGAACCTTCTACAACAGATATGGAGAAGTCATTGGCGACGGCGGGTCCGTCGAGCAGATGAGCGGTGAACCACTCGGCGGTGAGTTCACGCAGACGTTCAGTTTCGCTGACACCCCCGTCGTGGCCAGCAGCATGCCAAAGGACCTTCAGTGGGGTGTCCGGATTAGCTTCGGCGATCTGCTGGGCGTTGGCGTTGAGTTGATTTAATGGAAAGAGCGAATCAGACTGACCGCCGCCGAGCATGGTGGGAACGGTGATCCTGTCGGTAATGCTCTGCGGTGAAGAAGCCGCCATGAGCGCGGCACCTTCGTCGGTGATTGTGCCGGTGGTGGCCGCCAGGTTGTATGCCTGGCACCACTGCTCGGTGAATCGACCGCATCCGTCAATGGGTCCACCGGAGAGCCCAGAACTGAAAAACAGCGCTGCCCATAACTGCTTGTACACACCAAGTTCGGTCGAGTTCAATACACTTTGGGGAAATAGCGAGGTCTGCAGATTGTTCCAGGTGATATCGGCTGCGATGGCATCCACGCGGGGGTCATAGCCGGCCACCATGAGTGATAGCGCTCCGCCGTAAGAACCACCGGCAAAACCAACGCGTGGGTCCCCGGGGGAATCTTGAATCACCGCGTCGGATTCAGCGAGATAATCAATGATTCGGCTAGCGTCGGCAACTTCGTAGTCAGGTGCGTTGAGAGAAATTGAACCCGTTGATGCGCCAAAGCCGCGGGCAGAATACGCCACCACGACGAAACCTTGATCCACCATGAATTGTGCATCTTCAGCCACGGAGGTTTTGCTTCCGCCGAAACCGTGTGCAAGAACGACCGCTGGAGCCGGGGTTTGTTCCGGAAGATAAATATCAGCTTCGATGGTGACCGGGGTGCCCTCTGTTGCACTTGTGGGACCACCATCGATGGTGATGGCTGCCGGGTTCGACTCTGCCTGGGCCGGTGTGGCGATCGCTAGCGGGCTGAGAGTGAGCCCAAGAGCAACGCAGGCGGCAGCTGCAGCACGGGTGACAATGCGTGAATGAAAAAGAGTCAACATGTTCCCGCCATAGGATCACCTTATGTTGTGCCTGCCCACGTCGCAGTTACGCAGGAGCGCCGATGCGCCGATGCGAGCGACTCGTTAGATTCATTCAGTGATTCACCCTTTTAGCCGCCAGGAACTGGCAGATCGCGCGCTGAATGAGCCGCACACCCAGCGACTCGATCACACCCGTGCAGACTTCGCACTGATCTGTGACCGTCATGAGCAAGCCATGGCGCAGGGTGCCCGCGGCTACCTAGACCCTAAGACTGGACTTTTCGTCATGACCGCGAAGTATCTGGCTGATCGTGGGTTTTGCTGCAACAGCGGTTGCCGACACTGTCCTTACGTAAGCGACTAGGGCGGGGCTGCCATGCATCGCTTATATGGCGATTTAGCTCCCTGGTGGCCACTGATCTCACCACCGAGTGAATACGTAGACGAGATTCCACGGCTGCAAGCGGCGCTTGGTCCACCGGGACGGTTACTGGAACTGGGTAGCGGTGGTGGACACGTGGCGTCACATCTGTCGCAGTTTGACCGCACCCTGGTAGATCTTGCTGAACCCATGCTTGCGGTATCACGAGA
>JANQZS010000052.1:36805-55320 GCA_030728405.1 Candidatus Nanopelagicales bacterium
GACGCACACGGTCGTGCGGCCCGATTCCTTGAATGGGTGCACGAACTGCAACCGGGTGAAACGTCGGTGCAGGTGGACTATGTATTCGTGCTACGCGAACGCGACGGCAGTGTTGACGTCGTGCACGAGCAGCATGAATGTGGACTGTTCACGATTAACCAGTGGCAACGAATGCTCAGTGATTTCACCGATGTGGTGGTCAGCGTTACTGATGAATCATGGGGAGAAGGGGTCCTGATTACCGCTCGACGGTCCCGGCGATGAACTCTTCGACGCGTTCGCGGCACACGTCGTCTGCGTACTGCTCGGGAGGGGACTTCATGAAGTAGGAGGAAGCACTCAATAGTGGCCCACCAATGCCGCGGTCCATGGCAATTTTAGCTGCCCGCAGAGCGTCGATGATGACACCGGCTGAGTTAGGGGAATCCCACACCTCGAGTTTGTATTCCAGGCTGAGTGGAACATCCCCAAAGGCTTTGCCCTCAAGGCGCACGAAGGCCCACTTGCGATCATCAAGCCATGCCACGTAGTCGCTTGGTCCGATGTGCACGTTGCGCGGTGCGATATCGCGATCGATCTGTGAGGTGACCGACTGGGTCTTGGAAATCTTCTTTGATTCCAAGCGATCCCGCTCCAACATGTTCATGAAGTCCATGTTGCCGCCAACATTGAGCTGGTAGGTGCGCTGCACCTCTACGCCGCGATCTTCGAAGAGTTTGGTGAGAACTCGGTGGGTAATTGTGGCACCCACCTGAGACTTAATATCGTCACCTACGATGGGCAGGTTTGCATCGACAAATTTTTGCGCCCACTCAGGGGTTCCCGCGATAAAAACTGGAAGGGCGTTGACGAAGCCACACCCTGCATCGATGGCGCACTGCGCGTAAAACTTAGCCGCGTTTTCAGACCCCACGGGAAGGTAGCAGATCACAACATCAACCTTTGCTGCCTTGAGAGCGGCAACAACGTCGACCGGTTCCGCATCAGACTCGGTGATGGTTTCGCGGTAGTACTTGCCGAGTCCGTCGAGGGTGACGCCGCGTTGGACGATGACGTTGGTGGGGGGCACATCGCAGATCTTGATGGTGTTGTTCTCGCTAGCGCCGATCGCGTCGGCGAGGTCGCTACCCACCTTCTTGGCATCCACATCGAAAGCGGCCACAAACTCCACGTCGCTGACGTGATAATCACCGAATTGAACGTGCATGAGCCCAGGTACCCGCTGGCCGGGTGCTGCATCGGCGTAGTACTGCACGCCCTGGACAAGTGAGGCTGCACAGTTACCAACGCCAATTACGGCGACGCGAACTGATCCCATGGTCGTTCCCTTTCGTTATGGCCCTGGTTAAGGCCGGTTCTCGCCATCAATGAGTTCATCTAGCCAGCGCACTTCACGTTCAACGCTGTCTAGGCCGTGCTCCTGCAGTCGTTCGGTGTAGGCATCCATCCGTTCACCCGCACGGGTAAAGGACTCGCGCAGTGTGGCCAGCCGCTGTTCCAGACGCGACCGGCGCCCTTCCAAAATTCTCAAGCGAACATCGGCTGGCGTTCGCTTGAAGAAAGCTAGATGTGCGGCGAAGGGTTCGTCCTCCCACGCATCGGGTCCAGGTGCGGCAACGAGTTGATCAAAGTAGTCCTTGCCCTGGGCAGAGATCTCGTACACGATGCGCGCACGTCGCGTGGTGAGAACCGGCTGCGGGTCTGGCGCTGCCTCAGCAATGAGTTCGCGCGATTGGAGTTCCTTCAGCGCGGGGTAGAGGGAGCCATAAGAAATTGCTCGGAAGGGGCCCAGGACGCCGGTGAGGCGCTTGCGGAGTTCGTATCCGTGCAAGGGGGAATCGTGAAGTAGCCCGAGGATCGAGAATTCCAGCACTGCACCGCGGGTACGCACGATGGCTCCCCTTCGTAGGTTGCTGCTGGAATGGATCATTCAATCTGCACCGATATATCGGATTGGCATAGTAAAGCAGATATATCGACCAGATACATCAGGTGGGTCTAGTCGGCATTGGCTTAGGCTGGTGTGCGTGGCGATGAAGAAGTCGGCGGCGAAAGGCTCGACGGCGAAAGTAACGGCAGCACCGATCGCTGACCCCACCCTCCCGCGCTCGGTCGTGAACTACATCCTTCAGCGGCGCCGGGTGCTCACCGCGGTACACAGTGGTCGCCCCTTCGAGGGGGCTGATGTGTGCGATGCCGACCACTATCTACTCAAAGCGGCCCGCTTTCACGGGGTGCACACGACGCAGGACTGTCCCGTGTGCCGACGAGAGCAACTCACCGAGGTCACCTACATTTTTGGGGACGCACTCGGGCATGTTTCCGGCGCCGCCATTGATCCGCGCCGACTACTCGATCTGGCCGAACGCACCGGCGAGTTTCGAGTGTTTGTGGTCGAGGTGTGCACGCAGTGTCGGTGGAACTACCTCACGCGGTCCTATGTGCTCGGCGATGGAGTTTTTCGGCGTCCCCCGCGACGCCCACCGGACCTGCTGCGTTGATCCGGTGGCAGACCAAAGGACGCGATGAGGCCCAACACCATGGCACCGCCAGCAACGCCGGCCATCACCCGAACCGCGGCGGTGTAGGCGTCTTTAGCGTCTTGGGCCACCTGCGCCGTGTCCGGTTTGGCCGCCAGCTCAATGATTGCTTCACCGGAGGAATCGACCACCGTGTCGACAATTGAAGTCCGGTCGGCGACGCTGATTTGGGGCTGATTGTTCTCCAGGTTCGTGGCCAATGACGCACCCAGTGAGACGAAGAGAATGGTGCCGAGCACCGCTGAGCCCAGGGTGCCACCTACCTGGCGCAGGGTGGAAGTGACCGACGACGCGCCACCAGATTTTGCGCCTGGCACATCTTCTAAAATTACGTTCGTCAACTGTGCGGTATCGAAACCGAGGCCGATGCCGTAAATAATGAACGGAATTGCCAGCCACCAGGGTGAGTTATCGGCGCTCACCAAGATGCCGACACCAGCGATACCGATGATTTCTAGCACCATGCCCCAGCGCACCAGGCGCGTCGAACCGATCAATGCCGAGACGTGTCGGGCGGCACCACCAGCAGCAACAACGCCTAGGCCAAGAACGGCCACCAGAGCGCCGGTTTCCAGCGCGGAGAATCCGTGGACTGATTGCACCCACAGCGGGATAGCAAACAGCACGCCGAATTCGCCGAGGGAAACTAAGGTGGCCACCAGGTTGCCGTAGCCATAGCGGCGAATTCGGAACAGGCTGAGATCTATCAGAATTGGTTTGCCGGCTTTCCCTCTAATTTGTTGCAGCGCAATAAAAGTCACCAGCATGATGACACCGATAGCGATGGTGACCGGAACGGGAGATAGATCCCCTGGCACCACGGCGAAGGGCCCAAGATTCCAGGTGGTGATTGACGTCCACCAGCCCACCGACTGACCTTCGATGAGGCCGAACACCACGAGACCTAGGCCTAGGGACGACAGCAGCACACCGGACCAGTCCAACCCTCGACGGTCGACGCCTTTGGATTCGGTGATGAAGATTTTCACCATGATCAAGCTGGCAATGCCAAGTGGGATGTTGATGTAGAACGCCCAGCGCCATGACGCCACCTCAGCAAGCCAGCCGCCAAGTAGTGGCCCGAAAGCGGCCATGCCACCAAAAACTGCGCCCCATAAGCCAAAGGCTGCGGCACGCATGGGGCCCTTGAAGTTGACGTTAATAATGGCCATCGAGGTGGGCAGCATCATGGCCCCGCCGACGGCCTCACCGGCTCGGGCCAGAATCAACATATTGGCGCTCGTGGATGCCCCGGCCAGGGTGTTGAAGACGATGAACACCACCGTGCCCATCATGAACATGCGCTTGCGCCCGATGCGGTCGGAGAGCACGCCGAAGGTGATGAGGAGGGCCGCAAAGATCAGCGAGTAGATCGAGGTGATCCACAAGACGTCGGTGCGATTGATGCTGAGGTCTTGCACGATCGTGGGGATCAAGACATTGACGATGCTGCCTTCGAGCACGATGAGTGAGACACCTAGGAGGATCGCGATCAGCGCCCACCAGGGTTTTTTTTCCTGCGCGGGGCCTTCGGTGGAAGTTGTGGTCGCGGCAGACATAAGGGCCAACAGTAACGGAGTGCTGGAAACCCCGGCCAGAGATTATCTGATTCCCGGCGCGCCAAGAGCTGTGAAGGAAGTGACGAGAGTGATCATGGTTGAGCCATGGAGTACACCTCGTGAGCGGCTCGAATCGCCGTGCCCTGAAAACCCCACCGCGCCGTAAGCGGCGGTGGGGTCGACGTCTCTTTGGTTGGATGTTCGTTTTGGCGCTTCTTGGCGCCGGCGGGTTTGCCCTCGCCGTAGCCCTGACCCCGCTGCCAGATCCCAACGATGTCGCGGCCAATGAAGCCACGGTCGTCTACTACGCCGATGGGGTCACTGAGATTGGTCGGCTCGGCGATGCCACTCGACGCAGCGTAAATATTGACCAAGTTCCCCTACCGGTGCGCAATGCTGTGCTCGCGGCTGAAGATCGGGACTTTTATTCCCACGGCGGCGTGTCACCCATCGGTATTGGTCGGGCCATGTGGAACAACGTGCGTGGCGAGGCCGTGCAGGGTGCCTCCACAATCACCCAGCAATATGCCAAGAACGCCTACCTCACCTCGGATCGCTCGTGGTGGCGCAAGGCACGTGAATTGGTGTTGAGCGTGAAGCTGGAAACGGTGACGTCCAAGGACGACATCCTCAGCGGCTACCTCAACACGATCTATTTTGGCCGCGGGGCCTATGGGATCGAGGCGGCTTCCCTGGCCTATTTCGCGGCGCCGGTTTCTACGTTGAACTATGAGCAGGGTGCGCTCTTGGCCGCGGTGATCAAGGCACCGAGTGTGTTGGATCCGGCCGTGGAAAAACGTATGGCGAAGGCGCGCTGGGCTTATGTGATTGATGCGATGGCAGAGCAGGGTTGGATCACTTCGACTGAGCAGCAGGGGGCTGTTTTTCCGGACACCATCGCCCCCCGCACCTCCAACCGGCTCGGCGGACAGGTGGGATATCTATTGGAAGCCGTCAAAGCAGATTTGGGGGAACTGGGTTACTCGGCCACCGAAATTGAAGCCGCTGGCCTGCGCATCGTGACCACCTTTGAACCTGCCGCTCAGGCAGCAGCGGTTAATGCTGTTGCTTCGGTGGCGCCCACCGAAGGCACCGCCGGACTGCGGCTGGGGCTCGCCGCGGTGCGCCCCAGCACCGGTGAGGTCATCGCGATGTATGGCGGCCCCGACTACGTCAGCAGTCCTATCAATAATGCCACGCGAAGATTTGCCCAGGCAGGTTCCACGTTCAAGCCCTTCGCTCTCACCGCAGCCCTTGAACAGGGCATGAGCGTTGATTCGGTGTGGCAGGGGAACTCACCGGCGGATGTTCAGGGCTACACCGTGCGCAACTACGGCGATACCTCATTCGGTGACGTTGACCTCGTGACCGCCACCGCACGCAGCGTCAACACCGCATATGTCGAACTCGAAGCAGAAATCGGCGTGGCAGCCGTCGCTGATGCTGCCTACCGCGTGGGTTTGCCCACGGACACACCCGGTGGTGGACCAGATTCACTCGACCTCACCTTTGTCTTGGGCACCGCATCGCCTAGCGGAGTAGATATGGCCTCGGCCTATGCCACCTTTGCTCAGCGTGGCCAGCGGGTGATACCCACCACCGTTAAGCAGGTGTTCAACTCAAGTGGAGCACTGCAGTATGAACACAGGGTTGTTCCCGAGCAGGTGATCGCCAGCAGTGTGGCCGACGCGGTCAACGGGGTGCTTGAAGAAGTTGTACGCAGCGGTACCGCTACCGGTGCGCAGCAGATCGGGCGACCGGTAGCGGGAAAAACGGGAACCAGCAACGAAAATAAGTCGATGTGGTTTGTTGGCTACACCCCACAACTGTCCACGGCTGTACTGATGGCACGTGAAGATGCAGAGGGTAATCCGCAATCGCTGGACGGTCTCGGTGGCGGTGCTCCTTCGTGGGGCGGCGGCGGCTACCCCGTGGCGATCTGGACAGCGTTTACTGCTGCAGCGCTGGCCAATGATCCGGTGGAAAGTTTTGTGGTGACCACTCCCTTACCCTCAGGTACATCGGTGATCTCACCCAGTGCGGAAGACACTCCAACGCCGACCCCCACTCCCACTGTTGACCCCACCCCGTCACCAACTCAGCCGCCACCGACACCGGCACCGACAACGCCACCGACACCGCCACCGACATCACCGCCGAACCCCACCGGACCGGTCACACCTGCGCCGCTTCAGCCACCACTGCCAGACATCATTGGCGACCCGCAGTAGCGTGACCAGCATGTCTCGGGTCATTCCCTCGCTGACCGATCCGGTTGTGCGGGCGGGATCAGCCATTAGCGGCGGCCCCCTCGGTCGTTTCGCTCGTGTGCCGGCGGGCTCCTGGTGGACTCCGCTTCGCATTCTGATCGTGATGGCCGCAGGCGCCTACGCGTTAGGTTTCCTGCTGGATGTGCCGTGTGCGATGAATGGCTGGGCATCGCCGGAGCGGTATGAACACCTGTGTTACTCCGATATCCCACCACTGTTTTCCGCCCGCGGTTTTGCCGATGGCTTCTTTCCTTATCTTCAGATGGCACCGGGGGGTGAGCCGTTGGAGTATCCGGTCCTGATCGGCTTGTTTATGCAGGTCACGGCATGGGTTACCCGCGGTATCGGCCTGGCTGTGCCCGACCTCAACTCAAGCCTGGCCTTCTTCGGTGTCAACGTGGTCATGCTGTACCCGTTCCTGCTGTTAGCGGTGTGGGCCACCTCCCGCACGATGCGCCGACGCCCATGGGATGCCGCCATGATCGCGCTCGCGCCATCAATGATTTTGGCCGCCACCATCAACTGGGATCTGATTGCGGTGGGTTTGGCGGCGGCTGCCATTGCGCTGTGGGCCAGGGCATATCCGGTTGCCGCTGGCGTTCTACTTGGCCTGGCTGTGGCAGCGAAGTTTTACCCAGTTCTTTTCCTCGGACCCCTGCTCATCCTGTGTCTTCGTGCCGGGCGCATGCGGGCGTGGTGGCGATTAGCTGCGACTACCGTCTTCACCTGGCTGGTAATAAACCTGCCCTTTGCACTAGTGAACTTTGATGGCTGGTTCCGGTTTTATGATTTCTCATCAACACGCGGCCAGGATTTTGGCTCGATCTGGTACGCGGCATACCTGTGGGGTGCACCCAGCATTCCACCGGATCTGCTCAACTATGTTGCGACCGGTGCATTTCTCATCTTGTGCGGTGCGATCGCCGCTCTCATCTGGTTTACGCCACGGCGTCCACGCCTGGGCGCGATGTTGTTTTTGGTAGTGGCTGCCTTCGTTGTAACGAATAAGGTGTACTCACCCCAGTTTGTGCTGTGGCTTATTCCGCTAGCGGTACTAGCTAGGCCTGTGTGGCGAGATTTCCTGGTGTGGCAAGCCGGTCAGGTCGCTTATTTTATTGCTATCTGGTGGTATTTGGCCGGCCTTGGTATTGACGATGCAAAGGGCATGACACCAGAGTGGTACGCGTTTTTTGTATTTGTGCAGGTGGGCGTCACGGTGTGGTTCAGCGCACTCATCGTGCGCGATGCGATCTACCCGGAACTGGATCCGATTCGACATGAGGTCAGTTCTGCGGGCGAATCCAGCAAAGACATTGATGATCCCGCCGGTGGCGTGCTGGATGGAGCACCGGACCGCTACCGGCGCCAACCGCGTACTCTGGCGCCATGACCCAGTCACGCCGCGTGCGGAACGGCCTTTTTGCCCTCGTCCTTTTCGCTCCTGTTGCGCTCCTGGGCTGCAGCGGATCCGATTCGGGTGGTTCAACTGATTCTGCTGTGCCGGCATCGTTGGCGGCTGAGCAGTTGTCCCTTCAATTGGCTTCGAGTGTCGATCAGGACAACACGACGGCATTCAGTGAGCAACTGGGCAGCTCCTGGGAAGCGCAGAAGTCGAAAGCAGAAGCTGAGGGCCTGACCACCTCAAGCGATATTGATGCCGATGGCGGTGTGGTGACGATCAGCGGTGGCGGAGTGACCTGCACGGTCACGGTGAACAATGAACCGCCCACGGTTCTGCGCTCCTGCGACAATGGTTAAAGAAACTGCCTAAAGAAATTGGCTAGGCGACTCAGTTCAGATCGACGACCACCGGCGCATGATCGCTGGGCTGTTTGCCCTTGCGGGCATCTCGATCTACGTAGGTGTCTTTGATGCGTTGGCGAAAAACCTCGTTGGCCATAATGAGGTCAATACGCATGCCAAAACCCTTATAAAAGGAACCGTTGCGGTAATCCCAAAAGGTGTAGGGCTCACCCTTGAGAGAACGCGGATAGATGTCGACTAGTCCCACCTGTTGCAGTTGGTTAAGCCGGGCACGCTCAGCTTCAGTGATGTGCGTTGAACCAACAAAAGCGTTGACATCCCATACGTCGGCGTCGGTGGGGGCGACGTTGAAATCACCGATCACGGCGTAGGCAAGTTCAGGCGACGTGGCTTGTTCCGTTCCCACGGTGTCTCGCAGAGTGTCTAGCCACTGCAATTTGTATCGATAGTGGTGGTGATCTGGCTCACGACCGTTGGGGACATACACACTCCACACCCGAATGCCTCCACACGTGGCACCGATGGCTCTTGCTTCAATCAAGCCCTCGTAGTCGGGCTGTCCTGGCAGATCGCGGACCACGTCGGTGAGGCCGACCCGACTGAGTAGCGCCACACCATTCCAGCGGCCCTGGCCATGTGCGGCCACCTCGTAACCGCGTTGCTCAATCTCGTGGTGCGGGAACGCCTCGGTTGTGGTCTTGAGTTCCTGGAGAGCCACGACGTCGGGTTGGGCGGTGTCCAGCCACTCCAGCACTCTGGGGAGGCGAGCCCCGATGGAATTGACGTTCCAAGTTGCAATGCGCACACCGGTGAGGTTAGCCGGTCGCCGCGGCCGTTACACTCGGTCACCGTAAGGCTGGTTCGCCAGCCTCACCTCCTGCTCTGGAACGTCCAGGGCCGACTGAGTCCGAAGGAGGTCGGTGTCACTATGCGCCGATATGAAGTACTGGTCATTCTTGACCCTGATCTGGAAGAGCGAACCGTGGCTCCCAGCCTGGAAACCTTCCTCAACGTGATTCGCCAAGATGGCGGTACCGTGGAAAAGGTGGACCTGTGGGGTCGTCGTCGCATGGCGTATGACATCAACCACAAATCTGATGGCATTTACGCAGTCCTTGATGTCACCTCAAACCCGGGAGCCGTTGCGGAGTTGGATCGCCAACTCAACCTCAATGAAGCGGTCGTCCGGACCAAGGTCACCCGCCCGGCTGAGGCCTGATCATGGCCGCCGGCGATATCAACGTGACGGTTATCGGCAACCTCACCGCCGACCCTGAGCTGCGCTTCACCCCCAGCGGTGCCGCAGTGGCCTCTTTTACCGTCGCGGCAAGCTCGCGCTACCTCGACAAGCAATCCAATGAGTGGAAAGACACCGAACCGGTATTCATGCGCTGCAGCGTATGGCGCCAGTACGCCGAGAACGTGGCCGAATCCTTGCAAAAGGGCATGCGCGTCATGGTTCAAGGCCGGCTCCGTCAACGTTCGTACGAAACACGCGAGGGCGAGAAGCGCACCGTGGTGGAGATGGAGGTTGACGATGTCGGCCCTGCACTGCGATACGCCACAGCCAAAGTTACCCGGGTTGCTCGCGGTGAAGGTGGCGCTGGTGGCGGTGGCGGATTCGGTGGTGGCGGAGCTGCCCCCGTTGACGATCCCTGGGCAGCCGCCCCGGGTGCCGCAACAGATGAACCGCCCTTTTAGCGCGCGCGTTAACCCACACGTTCACATCAGACTTCGTTAATCAAGGAGACACATACATGGGATCGCCACGGCAGTCCAAGAACCAACCTGTTCGTAAGGTCATGAAGAAGAAGGCATGCGTTTTTTGTGCTGAGGGTGCTACACCCATCGACTACAAGGACACGTCCATGCTGCGCAAGTACATCTCCGATCGCGGCAAGATCCGTGCTCGTCGTGTTACCGGATGCTGCACCCAGCATCAGCGCGATATCGCTGCGGCCGTGAAGAACGCTCGCGAGATGGCCCTTCTTCCCTACACCGCAAACGTTCGATAGGACCGATCAATCATGAAACTAATTCTGACCGCTGTTATTGACGGCCTAGGCACACCGGGCGATATCGTTGAAGTGAAGGCAGGCTACGGTCGAAACTTCCTTATTCCGCAGGGTTTTGCTATGCCCTGGTCACCCGGTGGCGAAAAGCAGATCGTGGCGATTAAGAGGGCACGCGATGCACGCGAAATCCGTGACCTTGGCCATGCTCGCGAGGTGCGCGATCAACTCCAGGCGTTAGCCATCATTGTTACGGCAAAGGCAGGTGACACCGGAAAACTTTTCGGTTCCGTCACCAATGCCGATGTTGTTGCGGCCGTGCGTAAAGCCGGTGGGCCACTGCTAGACAAGCGATCGGTGGAGGTGCACGGCATCAAGACGCTGGGTATGCATCGCGCCGTCGTTCGTGTTCACCCGGATGTGCAGGCCACCATCAACCTTGAGGTTGTCACGGTCTAGCGCTTCGTTTTTTTGCACGCAAATTCCTGTCTTCCCGTGAATACGCGGGGAGAGAGGGATTTGCTTTTGTGCGGCTAAATTATGTCGTTGGGATCGCGTCGCGACATGATGCGGGCCACAACCCGCAGTTGCATTGCGGTGGATAACACGATTCCTACGAAACCAATGATGCGTAGATAAATCGCTACCTGCTCATTGGGTGACAATCCGGAAGCGATGAGCAGCATGGCCGATGCCACAAGACCAACGGCACCGATGGTGGCGAAAAGAATGCGTGAAATCCACTGATCTAGGCGATGGCCGTCACTGCCGCTCCAGCGATCTACCCGCAGGGTGAGTCTGCCCGAACGCGCTTGCAGGGCGATGTCTTCGGTGAGTTGTGGCATGGAACGCAAAACAGGGAGCGCTCGAACAAGTTCACCCATCATTTGATCGCGGGGGTTCAGTTCGGTCGCCATCACCAGATTGGTCATGCGAGCCGAAGCTGCTGGACCCATACGGAAAGAATGATCAATCATGCGCAGGGTGCCATCGAGGGTGAGCACCGCGCGGGCGAGGACCGTAAGTGCCTGAGGTGCGGCAATCCCGTGTCGATTGAGAACACGAACAACCTCAGAAAGAGCATTTGGGTCGAACCCACCGCCTTGCACATCGGTCAGGGCCACGCCGAGGTCAAACTCCATGGACGCAATGTCAATATCGTCACCCGCCTGACCAGCAAGGCGTCGGACACCACGGGCGATAACCGAGGGGTCACGCATGGAGAATCCGATCGCCAACTGTTGTAGGCCCTCCAAAGTGACCGGGTTGAGGTAGCCCACCGCGCCGAAATCGATGAAGTAGAGCATTCCTTCGGTGTCAACGAGGACATTGCCTGGATGTGGATCAGCATGATAAACGCCGTCGGTCAGTACCTGAGCGAGGAAGGAATCGAGTAGATTTCCAGCGAGCGTGGCAGGGGGCACTCCCGTAACGGCGACTGCCGCGGTGTCGGACACCGGCTTGCCGTTTACCTCTTCCATCACCAGCACGCGTCGGGTGGAAATATCGGTGAAAACTTCGGGTATGTACACACCCTCATCATCTGAACGCGTACGTCGAATCGCTTGATTATTGGCCAACTCGCGGGTGAAATCTAGTTCTTCTTCGATACCGCTGACGAGCTCGCGGGCGAGTGCACCGACACCTATTCGCTGCGCAGACTCTGAACGCCGCTGAAGTTGATCAGCGGCCCAAATTAACACGCGCCCATCACGTCGCACGGTTTGTTCCACCCCGGGGCGCTGCACTTTCACGATCACTTCACGGCCATCTAGCAGGGTGGCCCGATGGGTGACCCCGATTGAGGCCGCAGCGAGGGGCTCCGAATCAAAGTAGGTGAAGAAGTCGCTGAGGGGAGCGTGCAGTTCAGTCTCGATGACGGCCACAACTTCGTCGTAGGGCAGTCCGGGCACAGAGGCGCGTAGGTTGCCTAATTCGATGGTGACGATATCGGGTAGTAGGTCTTCGCGCGTGGAAGCGATTTGCCCGAACTTCACTAAAATGCCGCCGGCATCTTCCAATGTGCGGCGAAGTGCGCGTGCACCCTCGGGTGTGGAGAGTCCGGCGGTGGTGATTCGTCGACCGGCTAAGCCGTTACGTCGAGCCGACGTTGCAATGTCGCGCACCCTGGAGGCGATAGCTAACCGCTCACGAATCCAGCGGATCGGATGGGGTATGCGCAGGCGCCGGCGTTGACTTCGCGGACGTGCGATCGCATCAATAGCAACACTGGCTAGCAGTGTGACGACAAGGACATAGCTGAAGAACCCCAGCCCTAGGGCCCAGATATCGCTGAGGTCCTTGATTTCGTTGGAGCCGAATTGAATGGCAATGAGAGTTGCACCGGCAACAAAACCCACCAGGCCGGCGAGCATCGCCCGGAAGAACCCACGCTTGACGCCCAGGATGCGACCGGATAGCCAGCCGATGAAGACCAGCAGCACCAAGACGGTCGCGAAACCAAGCACCACACTGAACCAGTCGGTTTGATTGGGTTCCATGACCTGATCGTGCCATGACGTGCAGCGGTATTACGGCTTGGTCATGCGGTTCCAGCCGCGAATTGTGAACGTGGCGCCAATCGCAGTCAGAATCACCACCCACACCAATGACCAGCCAAGTGCCGAAGTGATCTGGGCATCAAGGACGAGTGCTCGTGTTGCGTCGGCGAATTGCGTCACGGGATTAACGGTGGCAATGGCAGCGAGCCAGTCGGGCATTGTGTCGACCGGTACGAAAACACTGGAGGCGAAAGTGAGGGGAAAAATCCAGATGAAGCCTGCGCTTTGGGCGACCTCAGGTGATTTCACCGAGACACCGATGGCTACCGCGATCCAGGCGAACCCAAAGGCGACCAGCATGAGCAGTAGCCAGGCCACGATGAGACCCCAGGACCATTCGGGGCGAAAACCCACCACGATGCCGACGAAGAAGATCACGGTCACTAAGAGTCCAGCCCGCAAGGTGTCGGCAAAAACTCGACCGGTGAGGGGCGCCAGGCGGGCGGTGGGCAGACTGCGGAGGCGATCGGTGAAGCCGTTGGCCAAGTCGTCAGAGATCGCCACACTCGCGGCTGCTGCGGAGAACACGGCGTTTTGCACCACGATGCCGGGGATGAGGAGGTTGACATAATCTACTCCCGGGGGAGTCTGGATGGCGCCGCCAAATACGTAGCGGAACAGCAGCACGAACATGATCGGTTGAATCAGGGTGAGCACCACGGCCTGCGGGTTGCGCCGATACTTGACCAGGCTTCGCTTGGTCAGCGCCCAGGTGTCGATCGCGAACTTCTTCACGATGACCCTCTTCGGCGCCGTTTAGTGGGTTCAGGAAGGGCCTCCTCCTCGGGTGCGTGCCCGGTATAGGAAAGGAACACGTCATCAAGGCTGGCTGTGGATGTGGTGACGCTGGCAAGTGGACCCACGCCGAGAGCAGTAGCCAGAATGCTATTGATTCCATCCTTTGCGGTGGCAACGCGCACGTGCTGTCCCCTGATTTCACCACCAACAGCATCCGCTAGGTCGGACAACGCCCGCTCATCTGCTGGTTGAAGGCTCAATATCTCTTCTCCCACAGTAGATTTCAACTCCTGCGGGGTTCCTTCAGCAACAACTCGTCCGGTATCAATAATCGAAATTCGTGACGCCAGCGCATCGGCTTCTTCCAGGTACTGTGTGGTGAGCACCACCGTGACCCCTCGATCGGCGATGGCACGCACCTCTTCCCAGAGCGCGTTACGGGTGCGTACGTCTAAGCCGGTGGTGGGTTCGTCGAGGAAGAGCACCTCGGGGTTGCCCATGAGTGAGGCGGCCAGATCAAGCCGCCGCCGCATACCCCCGGAGTAGGTGCGGGCTGGCCGCCGGGCGGCATCGGTGAGATCGAATCGGGAGAGTAGGTCGCCTGCCCGCGCGCGTCGTTCGTTGGCGGGCAAGCCATAAAGGGTGCCGGTCAGCAGTAGATTCTCTTCACCGGTGAGTACTTCATCGATGGTGGCGTACTGGCCGGCCACACCGATGAGGTCGCGTACGGCGGCCGCGTCGGTGACCACATTGCGTCCCAACACATGAATACTGCCGGAGGTGGGCGTGAGCAAAGTGGTGGCAACCCGAATAAATGTTGTCTTGCCCGCTCCATTTGGCCCGAGGATCGCGTGGATCACGCCTGGCGCAATGGAGAGGTTCAAACCGTCAAGGGCGGCCTTGTCGCCATAAACCACGGTGAGGTCTTCGGCGGTAACGGCTGGTGACGACACGCTGACACGGTACGCCTGAAGGTGGCATTGTTTGCACATGGCTACCCGCACCCGGTTGACACCGCATCGTTGGACTCCACCGAAGGACGCAGGTCTTACCGGTTCGTTCGCCCCGCAGCGCCCGGCGATCCCCACTCGGCTGCTACCGGTGGGTGGAGTTGGCCCGGAAGACACCGCACTTGATGCGCAGGGGCGACTTCTCACTGGTTTGGCAGATGGCCGCATTCTGCGCATGACCACCGACGGTGACAACGTGGAAGTCTTGGCAAACACCGGTGGCCGGCCGCTAGGCATTGAGGTGGAGGCAGCCGGTGGCATCATCGTGTGCGATGCCGATCGGGGTCTCTTGCGCGTTCATCCTGACTCCGGCGAAGTCGAGGTATTGGTTAGTGAAGTAGCAGGTGTTCGGTTACGACTCACCAATAATGCGGCTCTGGGACACAACGGGGATATTTACTTCTCCGAGTCGTCGCAGCGGTTTTCGTTGAGTGAGTTCAAGGGCGATATTCTTGAGCATTCCGCAACGGGGCGGTTACTGCGACGAAATGCTGATGGCACGGTTGAGGTGCTACTCACCGATTTGAGTTTCGCCAACGGTGTGGCCCTGGCACCAGATGAGAGTTTTCTACTCGTTGCCGAAACCGGGGCGTACCGGGTGCAGCGGCTTGACCTCACGGGTGCATCGGCAGGACAGTCGCGCGTCGTCATCGACAACCTCCCTGGGATGCCCGACAACATGTCAACCGGATCGGACGGATTGTTTTGGATTGCCATGCCGAGCACCCGAAACCGTCTCCTCGACACGCTTCTACCCCGACCAGGTGCCTTACGGTCGGCGATTTGGCGGCTACCTGACCGCCTTCAACCAGAGGCCGACCGCATCACCTGGGTATGTGCGATTGATGGCCATGGCACGATCAAGCACAACCTGTATTCAGCGGGTGAGCCCTACCATTACGTCACCGGTGTCACCGAGTGTGCCGGTGAGCTATTCCTGGGCAGTCTGGTGGAATCTGAGATTGCGGTGCTGGCGCTGGCTGACTAACTAGACGCTGGCTGGGATAGCGCAGGAAACCTCGCCCTTCAGCCGCGTGCGCAACACCCAGATGAGCAGAGCGATGCCGGCCAACATGCCGGTGATTATCGTGACCGGCCACGACCACCATTCGGGTTCAATAGCGCGGCCGAAAATGGGATTGGGGATGAGGGCTGCGGGTGAACTGCCCTAGGTTGGATACATGACTCAGCGCACCCGGGTAGTCGTCGTTGGCGGTGGACACAACGGCCTTGCGGCAGCCGCCTATCTAGCTCAGGCGGGCATTGACGTGGTGGTGCTCGAAGCTCTCGGCGAGGTGGGGGGAGCGGCAGTGTCGGCGCAGGTATTCCCCGGTGTCAACGCGCGCCTGTCCCGGTATTCCTATCTGGTGTCACTGATGCCTCGTCAGATCATTTCTGAACTCGGCTTATCGCTGGATTTACGTTCGCGATCAGTGGCGTCCTACACCCCGGTGGTCCGCGGTGGCACTGACACCGGCCTCCTGGTTGAGCGCACCGCGGGCATGGTGACTGAAGATTCTTTTCGCGCCGTTACCGGCGGTCTGCGTGACTACTCGTCGTGGCAGGACTTCTACGACCGAATGGAACGGGCGGCCGGTGTTATTGCGCCGACCATGTTGTCGCCGTTGTTGACGAGCCAAGATATGGCTGAACGGGTGATCGCAGCTGCGGGTGCACAGACGTGGGCTGAAATTGCCCAGGTGCCCATGGGCGAGACGTTGATGAGCGCCTTTGGCGACGACGATGTGCGAGGCGTCATCGCCACCGATGGTCTGATCGGAACGTACGCTTCGGTGTTTGATCAATCGCTGTTAGCGAATCGGTGTCTGCTCTATCACCTCATTGGTGATGGCACCGGTGAATGGAAAGTGCCCGTCGGTGGCATGGGTGCGGTCAGTACAGCGCTGCGTCTTGCGGCCGAAAGTGCCGGGGCCCGAATCGTGACCAATGCACAGGCACTGAAGGTGGAAACTGATGGGGCGCAAGCATTAGTAACCTACCGTGATGATCACGACAGCGAACAGTGCATAGCTGCAGAGTGGGTGCTGAGTAATGCTGCGCCCGACACTCTCGAGCGCCTCCTCGGACGTCAGCCGAGCACCTCTCCACAGGGTAGCCAGGTGAAGGTCAATATGGTGCTCACGCGGTTGCCACGTTTGCGCAGCGGTATCGACCCGCGCATTGCTTTTGCCGGCACTTTCCATATCAGTGAGTCACTCGCCGAGGTTGAGGATGCTTTCGCTGCGACCGTGCGAGGAGAGTTTCCTGAACCACTACCGGCTGAGATCTACTGCCACACGCTTACCGATTCAAGTATTCTCAGCGGTGACCTGATTGACGCTGGCTGGCACACAATGACCCTGTTTGGTCTGCATACACCGGCTCACCTATTCGACTCTGAGTCCAGTCAGCGACAACGCCAGCAAGTTCTTGACTCCTATCTCGATGGTCTTGATCGGTTCCTGGCCGAGCCCATTCGTGAGTGTCTCGCCATCGATGCCAACGGTGAAATGTGCGCAGAAGCGCGCACACCGCTGGATGTCGAGGCGAGCGTGGGTCTGCCCGGCGGACATATCTTTCATCGCGACCTGCGGTGGCCCTGGTCACCGTCGGGAAATGCCGATCCTGACTCGGTACCCGGTGCATGGGGAGTAGAAACTCAAGACCCGAATGTGCTCGTCTGCGGGGCGGGTGCGCGACGTGGTGGGGGTGTGAGCGCTGTACCGGGCCGAGCTGCGGCTATGAAGGTGATCAGCACGCAGGGATGAGAAATCGGCGCAGACTTAAAACATCGGATTTTTTAGACCATTCTGATTTAGACTGCCCCTGTGTTTTTGATTCATCGAGAACAGGTGGGAGATCATGTCGCAGCATTGTGATCGCGTCGACGTGGTGGTCGTGGGTGCTGGCGCAGCTGGCGCAGCACTCACGTGGCGATTGGCCAATCACGGGGTCAACGTGGTGTGTCTGGAGCAGGGGGGTTGGGTCACCCCGGAATCAATTCCATCGCTTACGCCTCAATGGGAACGAGCTCGCGCCCGATCCCATCACCCCAATCCCAACATCCGCAAGAATGCATGGGACTACCCCATCGACGATGCAGACAGTGCTATTCGCCCGCTGATGTACAACGCGGTAGGTGGCTCAACCATCGCGTGGGGAGCGCATTTTCCACGACTGCGTCCTTGTGACTTCGCCGTTCATTCCCTTGACGGAGTAGGCGTGGATTGGCCCATTGGCTACGACGATCTTGCGGCGTACTTCGAGGTGAATGACGCCATGATGACAGTGGCCGGCCTGGCCGGGGATCCGGGCAATCCGCCGCGAGGACCCAGGCCGTGTCCGCCACTTCCGCTAGGAGCAGGTGCGCAACGAATCGCGGAGGCGTACAACAGGCTGGGTTGGCATTGGTGGCCGGTTGATGCAGCCATCTTGACCGGCACAGATCCGCATCGGTCGCCCTGTAACAATTGTGGTCCATGCGATCTCGGCTGCCCACGAGGGGCACGATCAAGCACCGATATTACCTATTGGCATCAGGCCATTGCGGCGGGAGCACAATTACGCACGCAGAGCCGCGTGGTCAAGATTGCGTCGGTACCCGGTCGCGCTACCGGTGTTGACTACCTCGATGCCGATGGCAATCTTTGCCACCAGCCGGCTGAGCACGTCGTGATGTCGGGCAATGGGGTGGGAACCGCACGACTGTTGCTGTTAAGCGCAGACGATTGGTGCCCCGATGGTTTAGCGAACTCCTCTGACCAGGTTGGACGCAATCTCATGCACCATCCCACCGGAATGGTGACCGGAGTTTTCCACGAGGATCTACAAGGCTATGAGGGGCCTTTTGCAACCAGCATCGTGAGCCAAGAATTCTATGAAACTGACTCCTCTCGCGGTTTCGTTCGTGGCTTCCAAGCGCAAACAATTCGCAGTGATGGTCCCTTAGGTACCGCCTTGGGTGGTTACCTCCCACGACTGCCGTGGGGGCGGGACCACCACACACAGTTCGATCGTCAATTTGGTCACACGGCGAGTATTACGGTGACCACCGAGGATCT
>JANQZS010000052.1:55420-69672 GCA_030728405.1 Candidatus Nanopelagicales bacterium
TACTCCCATGGTGCGGTTTTGGCGGCACTGTCTGGGCGCACCGGATACAACCCTGGTGCTCCACAACCGACCGGGTACGTCATGGAACCCTTTGACGAATCATTGTTGGCTTCGGTAAAGCAAATGCCCCCACTATGGCGTCAGGTGAATTGAGGAAATGACCATGTTGAAAACAAGTGGAGCTGGTGACCAACATCGCGGTAAGGGTGTGGTGGTGACCGGTGGGGCCAAAGGCATCGGTCTTGGCATCGTGCAACGCTTCGTTGCCGAGGGTGCATTCGTGGTGATCGCCGATATCGATATGGACGCTGCTCGTTTGGCGGCAGCAGAACTCGGTGATTCTGCGGTTGCAGTTCACACGGATGTCCGTGATGAAGCTGCGCTACAAAATGCTGTCGACGTCACGGTGGCACGCACCGGTCAACTCGATGTGATGGTGAACAATGCTGGCGTTATTGCTGTTGCCCCACTTATTGAAACTGAGGCAGACCAGTGGGTTCGGCTGCTTGATATCAATGTGGTCGGAGTGGCCATGGGTAGCAAGGTCGGGGCTAAGCAGATGATCAGTCAGGGTGTGGGTGGTTGCATCGTGAATGCCTCATCCGGTGGTGGGCGTCATGGTGTTGCCAACGTTTCTCAGTATTGCGCGAGCAAGGCCGCCATCATCATGTTGAGCCAGTCACTGTCTCAAGAGGTGGCGCAGCACAAGATTCGGGTCAACTGCTACACACCAGGTCACATCATGACCCCGCTGTGGGAAGACATCATCGCCGGCATGGGCGATAAGTTAGGTCGAACACGAGATGAGACCCTGCAGGCATTTGCTGAAACGATTCCGTGGGGCCGGTTCGGTACCCCAGAAGACGTCGCCGGTACGGTCTCGTGGCTGTGCACTCCTGATGCCGAATACATCAGCGGTCAATGCATCGCGATGAACGGTGCTGAACTGCCCTGGTAGGACCGTCAGCGGGGAGCAGGGTTCGCAGCGGCGAATGCATCGGCCATTTGACGTCGGTGCACCCACCAGACATCGTCGTGGTCTTGGACATATTCTAAGAACTTGCGCAGCGCTCCGATGCGACCTGGGCGTCCGACGATCCGCAGGTGAACCCCCAGTGACATGTAACGGAACCCGTCGCGTCGTTCGCTGTACATCTGATCAAAGCTGTCTACGAGGTAGTCGTACCAGTCGCGTGGTGTATAGCCAGTCCCCTGCCACATCTTCATGTCATTGGTATCGATCGCATAGGGCATCACGACGATCGGTCCCGATGGCGTAGTGGCCCAGTACGGTTCGTCACCTGAGTAGTCGTCCATGTGGTAGGTGAACCCTTCCTGCACCAGGATTTCGCGGGTCCTTTCGGTGAGCAGATAGCGCGATAGGTGTCCCGACGGTGCGACGCCGGTGCTTGTCGCGATGCTGTCACGCGCGCTGCGAATGAATTCCCGCTCTGCTGCTTCGTCCATGCGGTACTGCTGAATCCAACGGTGGCCGTGGCTGGCTACCTCATCGCCTCGCTCGTTGATGAACTCAGCAATCTGTGGCGACCGTTCCAAAGCGACTGCTGCGGCCGTCCAGGTTGCCGGAACGCCAGTGTCGGTAAGAATCTTCGCCACCCGCGGGAAACCCTCTTTGATCCCGTAGCGGTAGTTCGACTCGTTTCCGTAATTGCGCATTCCCTCCTTGAGCGCAAGACCCATTTCATCCACCGGTTCTGGTCGACGATCACCGTCGAGGATCGACATTTCTGCGCCCTCTTCCACGTTGACAACGACAGACATTCCCAAGGACGTGGACGAAGGTCGATCGGATTCAGGCACGGTGTGCTCCTATCTGATGAGTGAAACGGGTTGGCGAAACTTTGGAGTGACTAGACTTGCAAACATGGTGAACGTTGATTCGCAAAACGCAGGCGTGTTGGTTGAACGCCATGAGCATGTTGCATACATCAAGATCGACCGGCCGGAAAAACGAAATGCCTTGACCCAAGCCATGTGGGCGGCGATCCCCCCGATGATTGATCAGTTGAATAGTGACCTGAGCATCCGTTTGATCGTTGTTGGTTCCTCGAGTCCCGGAGTTTTTTCTGCCGGCGCAGACATTGGTGAATATCGACACCACGTGGGAGATCTGGAATGGGGTGCCGATAGTCAACGTGTCGTGGGCGCAGCCTTGGCTGCTGTGGCACAAGCTCACGCGCCGACGTTGGCTGCAATTGACGGGCCATGTTTTGGTGGTGGCGCCGGGATCGCGGTGGCGTGTGATTTTCGCATCGCGACAAGATCGGCGACCTTTGCTATTACTCCGGCAAAACTGGGCATGGTTTACGAGTTTGGGGCATTGGTTGCGCTCGTTGATTTGGTGGGACCAGCCCAGGCAAAGAAGATCTTGTTCACCGGTGAAACCTTCGACGCCACGCAAGCCGAGCGCATGGGTTTTGTTGACTCGGTCGTTGGTGATTCCGATCTGGAGGCCGCAACTGAGGCCTTTGCTGCGGGTCTGGTGAAGACCAGCGGGATGAGTGCGCGGATTATGAAAGAGGCGATCCAACGCATCATGTCTGGTCATCGTGAGGAGTGCGCTGAGACCGACGAGTTCGTCAATCGCGCCTTGCGTTCGGCGGATTACCACGAGGGCGTTTCCGCATTCATCGAGCGTCGACCTCCGGTGTTTGAAAGTTGACATAGTCGTCGATTTTGGCGGCCCAGCGCAGGAGATTTCGGTCGCTACCAGGCTGGCCGATGAGTTGAACGGAAGTCCCCTGCCATGGAACCGCAACGGCTGGGAGTCCTGCGACGTTGACCCAGGCGGTGAGATCTGCAGCGTGAACGGGATCGTCGCCAATGACCGGCGCTGACTGCGGTGTCGTGGGGAGAACCAGACAGTCCACGTGAGTGAGTGCGTTGCGAATTGACCGTCGGATGCCGACCAGTTCATCCACGCTTTGCCATAGTCGTGCCGCGCTGGCCTTCTCTGCGTAATCCAACATGGAACGAACCGATGGCGTCATGAGGTCTCGCTGCCATGGTTCACCGAAAACGTTACAGGCGGAGGCCTCAACGACTAGCAGGCCGTGACGACGGATGCGGTCCGGTGTGAGATCAACGCTCGTCGAAAAAGTAATGGGATCCACCGTCGTACTGCCCCAACTTTGCATGAGGTCGACAACCTCGGTGACTGCCCGACGACTCGACTCATTGGCAACGCTTGCCCAATCACACAGGGCAATGTGCGCCGGATAGTCGGTTGACGTTGTGGCCGCAACATCTCGCGACCAGGGAAAATCGCGATCAAAGCGAAGGATTGCGTCGGCAACGTCTATCAATACGCGTGGGTCCCGAGCGAGAACTCCCACGGAGTCCATGGACGGCGCGAGTGGCGTCATTCCTCGTGCGCTTACTGCGCCGTGGGTGGGGAGCCATCCGTAGACGCCGCAGTAGGCGGCTGGAATTCGAACGCTTCCCATGGTGTCTGAACCAAGGGCGAACTGAACAAGTCCTGCACCAACAACTGCGCCGGACCCGCCACTTGACCCACCAGCGTGCAGGGTCGGATCTCGTGGGTTCACGCATGGCCCCAATGCTGCGGACTCGGTAATCGCCCCGATGGCCATGGGCGCCATCGTTGTGGTCATCCCAGCAATGGCTCCCGCGGCCGTCAAAAGTTCGATAACGAAAGCGTCGCTCGCAGCGGGACGTGCCAGAGTGGGAATGAGACCGGAACTCGTGGGAAGCCCCGCCACGTCGAAATTGGATTTCACTGCAAATACTAGGCCGTCTAGCGGCCCGAGTGTCTGTCCTTGTGCACGGCGGCTGTCTGCTTGCTCAGCCTGTGCCAAGGCGGTGGGGATCAGTGACTCGATCGCACCCGGTGCCGGGTCGTGATCGATAGCTGCCATGAGCTGCGACCACGTAGTTGGGCTCACCGTTGATCCACCAGGCGAACTGGCTTTTGCCGTTCATGAACCCCGGTAAGACTGGCGGTTCCCCCGGGAGCGACGATGTCAATCTCAATACCGACCCCGAGCCGATCAGACATCATCGACTGAACCTGTTGGGCATCAACGGCTTCTGGCTTTTGCACCTCACACATGATGGTTAGCCTTTCGCCGTGCCCAGACTTTTCCCAGCGGCACACGAATTCACCGGTAAACCCGGGCACATTGGCCAGGAGCGCACCCATGGCTGACGGATAAACGTTGATGCCCTTGAGCTTGACCATATTGTCGCTGCGCCCGAGTAGCCCGTCGATGCGGCGGAAGGGCAAGCCAGCAGCATTGCTGCCACTGCGTAACTGGGTGAGGTCATGGGTATTGAATCTGATGAGGGGCGCGAGGTCGTCCTTGGCCAGACAGGTCACGACGATATTCCCGACCCCGTTGCCAGCGTCCTTATCGTCATCGTCAAGGACTTCAACAACATTGGCGTCTTCCCACAGGTGTAATCCGTCCCGTTCTGGACCCTCACTTGCCAGCGCCCCTGTGTCAGCAACGCCATACCAGTTGTATGCCTTGGCTCCACCCCAGGCTTGCTCCAGCGGCTCTCGGCCACCTGCCAGCAGGTGTCCGATGATCATGCGAACGGGCAGATCCGTGCCGGGCTCAAGGCCCACATCACGCGCGGTATCGGCCAGTTTGCGCAGGTAGTCGGCAAAGCCAAGAAGCACGGTGGCACCGAATTGGTGCATTACCGCTATCTGGCGTTCCGATCGAGTCTCAATGCCGGTGCCCGCGGACAGCAGCATGGCGTTGGTGTAACGCGTCACCGACTCGCGAACGTAGTGACCACCATTGACCAGCCCGTGCCCATAGACACTGTGGGCAACATCGTCGGCGCCAACACCTAGCCAGCCGTAGATTCGTCCGAGGAGCGCATTTTGTACCTCGCGCCCCCATGCTCCCCAGATGACCGGCTGTGGATTTCCGGTGGTTCCGCTCGTCGTTTGCAACACGGCCGGTCCACGCGGTCGATCTGTTCTGGTGGCCAGTGAACCAAAAGGCGGGTGCGCGGCCACGTCGGCCAGGATCATATTCTTATCAATAACGGGTAGGCGTTGTAGATCAGTCAGGCTATTGATATCGCCTTTGCTAATGCCGGCTTCGCCCCAGATGCGTTGGTAAAACGGCGTGGCCCACGCGCAGTCCATGACCGTGGTGAACCGCTGCTGCTGAAGATCCTCAAGGGTGGTGCGAGACATGCCCTGGTACGTGTGCAAAAACCCAGGGCCCCAGGGATATTCCTGTTGCAGTCGTTCTTGGTTTACCGCACCAGCGTAGGTGGGGATAGGTGAGGTGTCGCGACTCATAAAACGTCCCAGAGGTCAGCTACATCAGCAAGGTTGTCGATGTCAGAAATGATTGCGTGCAGTGCTTCTGCATAGTCCGCGCGGCCACCAATAGCCATGGCGTCATCGAATTTCTTTCGTGATTGTTCCGGGCTCAGTGGTGATTCCGGGCTACCCAGCGACCCAGGTATGTCAGCCGTGATCGTGTCACCGCTATTGAGGGTGATCACGATTCGTTGGGGGTTAAATGCGTTGGGGTCGGGGTTGTCGTCTGCCACGACACTGACCCGCTCGCTCCAGGCGAGTATGTCTGGATTGGTGATGCGTTCAGGCTGATAGGTGTCCATGTTAATGGTGCCGTCATCGAGTAGACAGGGCACCAGGTAGGCCAGGCACAGCCGGGCCGCGCCCACGGGCATGTCGGCGGTGGGTCGGCGACCAACAAGTCCGCGGACCATGGACGGGACCGCGATGTCGACACGGCTGATATCTGATCGGGTGAATCCATGTGTGTGCTGCAGATCCAAGATTCCACCGAGAGCTCCGTGGGTTGCTCGACCGCTGGGAAAGGGCTTGATACCTACGCGAGTGATCTCCCAGTGCGCTGCCTTGTTGGCCGCTAATTGCCCGGGATCACCGTCGGTCTCGATGAGGTTGTAGTAACCGTAGGTGCCCTCGAGTATGAAGCGGGGGCCTTGGAACCCGGCATCAGCCAGATCAATTGCGTTCATCGCGGCACGGGCATTGAATCCCACCTGTAGCGCCAAGACCTGCGCGCCCTCGGTGTGTGGCTGCATGGTGCCCGAAATTCCGCCGTAAACGATGCCCAAAGCGGCGAGGATTTTTTCTGATGACCACCCGGCAGCGACTCCTACGCCCACAACCGCGCCCATGCCACCGTTGGTTGCCGGTCGAAAAAACCGTAGGGGGCTGTTGGTAACCACACCGAGCCCGGCTGCCATGTCAACGCCAGCGAGAATGCCGTTGACGATGTGTTGTCCACTCACGACTTCGCCGCGCCGAGTCATGGACTGCGCCCAGGCCATCACACACGGGGTCACCACGGACATCGCATGCACGACGCCTGGCTCGTGAATGGGATCCCACTCCAGGGTGTGTACCTGGTGGGCATTGACGAAGGCAGCACCTCCGACGCCGAGGAGTGGGCCGCCGCCCCAGATAGCCGCTTCGCTCGGCCCACCCCAATGGGTAAGGAGTTCGCGGACGCGTTGGGATTCGGCTGTGGAAGCTCCGGCGATGCCTACCGCGACCGTGTCGCGCAGCAGTGCAACGGCCTGGGAGCGCACAGTGCCGGGAACTCCAGCGTCGATGGAGTCCTTGATCTGCTCAATGAAGTCATAGGCGATGGGTGATCCTGAGTTCACCGCGTGAGCACCGGTGGAGTTCGCAGCACTGTGTTCTGTCACTTTTTATTTACCTTTTCGATAAATCGGCTGACATCTTTATTCATTCGTGACACCTTAACCCTTGCGCGATTAAATCGTCGGGCATTTAATTGTGCCAACCGGTCACCCAAGCATGAGTGTGGTTGACGAGAAGCACTAATGAGTAGAGGTGGTTTCATGAAGCGCAAGGCCCTGGTCGCAACCGCGGCCGTAGCGGCCCTCACTATCGCCGGTTGTTCTGGCGGTTCAAGTGATGGGTCAACAACTGGGGGAACAGCAGCGTCAAACCTGACCTATCTGGGTCTTGATGTGCCAGCGGGCCTAGATCCCGATGGCCCATCGGCATCCATTCCGGCTACTCAAATGGGTATCGCCAATCTGATGGAGCCCCTGGTGTACTACAAGGCTGGCTCAGAGAATGAAACCGGCGTTGGCCTGTTGGAGTACGGCTACGACATCGACAAATTTGAAGGCCGCCTCGCTGAGAGCGTCACCTTTGATGAGGCCACGTTGACGTGGACGTTCAATCTGCGTCAAGGCGTTACCGGTTGCGATGCAGCCACTTTTAATGCCGACGATGTGCTCTACACCTTTGCCCGTGCGAAGAGTGTCAGCGGCGCGGCGCCCATCGGCTGGTTCCTTTCCAATGTGGCCAATATCGGTGGATTCACCACCGATGTGTTTGCCGAAGACCCTGCCGTTGCAGCTGAAGCGAAAGAACTAGGCGACTGGATCACCAAGACCGATGACTTCACCGTTGTCATCAAGCAGGACGCAGCAAATAAACTGTTCCTGCCGGTGCTCACCATCTTCGGTCTGCAGATCTATGACAAGGAAATCATGGAGGCGAACGCGACCCCGGATGATCCCTGGTCCCATGAATACGCCAACAACGTTAATGCCCCATCTTTTGGCTCTTACTGCGTGAAGTCGTGGGAAAAGAATGCTGAAATGGTGTTGGAGTCCAACCCGGACTACTACGGCGGTGCGCCAGCACTGACTAACGTGGTGTGGCGCAAGGTGCCTCAGTCAGCCAACCGGTTGGCCTCGGTGTCCACCGGTGCCGCTCAACTGACCGATAGCCTCACGCCTCGCGAATTTGCCAGCGTTGAAGGCAATGACGCGGTCCGCGCCTGGCGAGCTACCGGCAACCTGAACCTGTTCCTCGGCATGAACTTCCAGTCGCCGCCCTTTGACAACCTCAAGGTGCGTCAAGCCTTCGCTCTCGCTCTGAATTACGACAAGATCATTCAGGATGGGTACTTTGGCCGTGCGGTGAAATGGGAAGGTCAGATCCCCATGTCTTACCCGGGTTACTCCAAGCAGGAGCCCCAGTACGGCTACGACGTGGAGCGGGCCAAGCAGCTTCTTGCTGAATCAGGCTGGGTTGATGATGGCAGTTTGAAGCTGACCTATATCTCCGAGGCTGAGTCAACGCTCGGCCCGATCGTGACCCAGATGAAGGCGGACCTTGCCGCTATCGGGGTTGAGATTCAGCTGGACCCGATCCCTCAGACTCAGTTTGGTGATCGAGTCTTGGTGAAGCGCGATCTGCCCTTCTTCGTGAATGACAACGAGAAGCCGATCGGTGTGGATGCTGGTTACGCAACCCTGCTGTTCTTCGTGTCTACCGCTCAGGGTGGGCTGAATAACATGGTCAACTACGAGAGCAAGGTTGTAGATGATCTGTGGGCGCAAGCTAAGACGGATCCTTCGGTGGAGTCGCGCGATGCGCTTCTCGCCCAGGTTCAAAAGCAGCTGCAGGAGGATGTCGCGTGGGCACCGGTTGTGCAGTACGACAACCAGTGGATCTCCGCACCTGGTCTGTCCGGACTTGTGCTTCACCCGGACAATTCAGTGCACTTCAGTGATCTGGAACTAACCAACTAGTTTCAACCACCGTGGCGCTCGATGTGTTCATCGTCGAGCGCCACGGTGCGCTGCTTTCGTAGCCACACCTGGTTCGTGTTTGAAGTCAGCGGGGAACTCAGGGAGGAGTCGCTAGCACCGTGGGTCGCTACGTACTCAAACGAGCTGGAGTCGGGCTACTGCAAGCCCTGGGCATTACCATCGTTGTCTTTTTCGTTATTCGGGCACTCCCGGCCGATCCAGTTGCTCGTCTGGTCGGGTTTAATTCCTCCCCTGAGGTATACAAGCAAGCGCAGGCCTCTCTTGGCCTCGACGCCAGTGTGTGGTCGCAGTTTGTTACCTACATGTCGGGTCTGTTCCGTGGTGATCTCGGAGTCTCGTGGGTCACCGGCAGTCCGATCCTGGAAGAAATTCGCTCGGCCCTTCCCATTACCCTGCAATTGATTACCCTTTCGTTCGCCCTGGCACTTTTAGTTTCCGTCCCCGTGGGTATTGCCACCGCAAAGCGTCCCGGCGGCAAACTCGATAAGGGTGTATTCGGTTACGGCCTCTTTGCTGGCGCCCAACCTGAGTTCTGGTGGGGCCTGCTGTTCATCTTCTTCTTCTACTACTCCTGGGGCTTAGCACCGGCTCCCCTTGGCCAATATGCGCCGGGGCTTGATCCACCACCACAAATCACGGGCATGTCCCTGGTGGACTCATTGATCACCGGCAACTTCACCGCCTTTATTGATGCGGCCTGGCATCTATGGCTGCCGGTGATGACCCTGGCATTTATTGTGTCCGGCCCGATTATCAAAATGACGCGACAGAGCATGAGCCGGGTCCTGGGCAGTGAATTCATCCTGTACCAGCAGGCATCAGGCTTGCCATCAGGTCAGATCGCTCGCTCCACGATTCGTGCCAGTTTGCCCCCGGTGTTGACCCTCGCCGGAATCCTTTTCGGTTTCCTGCTCGGTGGAGCTGTGCTGATTGAACAGGTTTTTGCATTTAACGGTCTGGGGTCCTACTCCGTGCGCGCGGTGCTGAATCTGGACTATCCCGCCATCCAGGGCACGGTCCTCATCATCACCGTGGTGTCTTTGGTGGTTTACCTCGTCCTTGATTTACTCCTAGCCGTTATCGATCCGAGGGTGAAGAACTAATGACTATTCCCCAGGCCCCACCGGTCGAAGGTGAGCACCCGTTAGAGAACCTCGCCAACGAAAAGCTGAAGACGAAGCGTTGGTTTCATGATCCACTGCTCGTAGTCGGCATTGTTATCGTTGGTGTCGCAATTTTCCTAGCCGCTTTCGGTGAAGCGATCGCTCCATATGACCCGACGGTTCCGGTGGGTCCACCAAGCGTCCCGCCCTCGAGTGCACACTGGTTTGGCACTGATACCTCAGGTCTCGATGTGTTTAGTCGCGTGATTTCTGCTCCACGCATCGATGTGACGCTGGCCGTGAGCGCTGCCCTTCTGTCCGGCATTTTTGGCACCCTGATTGGCCTGATGGCCGGTTTCTATCGCGGGGTTTTCTCATCGCTGGTGATGCGCATCTCTGACGTGCTACAAGCGTTCCCCGTCTTCATTTTGGCCATGGTCTTGGTGGCACTATCGGGTCGCAACCTGACGAACCTCATCTTTGCCCTCACGTTCTTGTACACGCCTATCTTCATTCGGCTCACGCGAGCCGAGGTCTTGACGCAGCGGGAACGTTCCTATGTGGAGGCAGCACGGGCAGCGGGGAACTCTGATTTTAAGATTGCGCTCAAGCACGTTCTACCCAATTCCCTGACACCGTCGCTGATTCAGCTTTCTGTCACCGTGGGCTTTGGCATTTTGCTCACCGCGGGCCTGTCTTTCGTTGGCGCAGGTGTCCGACCACCAAACCCTGAATGGGGTTTGATGATCGCTAATAGCGCCCCGCAATTGGTGCTGGGTGAGTGGTGGACGTCGTTGTTCCCTGGTATCGCGGTGTCCCTGACCGTTGTTGGCTTCGCCGCGCTCAGTAATGCGATCGAACGACGGGTGGCCACCTCATGACCGCCACCATTTTGAAGACCACCGGACTCAACGTGGTCTACCCAACGCCGACGGGTCAGTTTAAGGCGGTCAATGATGTTGACCTGGAACTTCGCTCGGGTGAGATTGTGGGCCTCATTGGTGAGAGTGGCTCGGGCAAGACCTCCCTGGCCCTTGGTCTCCTAGCGCTGGCGCGGCATCCGGGAAAAGTATCCGGTCATATTGATTTTCAGGGCAGGGATCTACTGTCGCTGGACACTGATGAACTGCGCGAGATTCGTGGGCGCTCCATTGGGCTGATTACCCAGAAGCCTCGCCAATCACTCAATCCGTTTCAAAATGTGGGTACCCAAATCGGCCGGGTCTATCGCGCGCACGTGAAGGCGTCCAAGAGCGAGGCTAACGACCACGCAATCGAACTACTGGAAAACGTGGGCATCAACGACGCACCTCGCCGCATTCGAGCCTATCCACATGAGCTTTCCGGCGGTATGGCACAGCGGGCCCTGATCTCGATGGCGCTCAGCGCTCAGCCGGAACTGCTTGTTGCTGATGAACCCACCAGTGGTCTCGACGTGACCATTCAGGCCCAGTTCCTTGACCGCATGTGGAAGCGAGCAGAAGAAACCGGTACCGCAGTTCTTTTGGTGACGCAAGACCTTGGCATTGTTGCCAACTATTGCGATCGCGTGTTGGTCATTGAAAATGGCAGGCTTGTGGAAGATGCCCCCACTCGAGACTTCTTCGCAAACCCTCGAGATGCCTATAGCAAGCGGGTACTCGCCCTTGCCGGTGAACGAGCAGTCGCCGAAACTGCTGATGCGGGAGCAACCACGGCAGAACCATTGCTTCGCATTGAGAATCTGCGCAAAACATTCAAGCTTGACGACGGGAAGATTCTCAGTGCTGTATCTGATGTGAGCCTTACCGTCATGCAGGGTCAGTCATTGGGGCTGGTTGGTGAGAGTGGGAGCGGTAAGACTACGGTTGGCCGGCTCATCTTGCGACTCCTTGACGCCGACGAGGGCAGCATCTGGTTCCGCGACACCGAGTTGACGTCGATGAAGACGCGAGAGTTTCGTGACTTCAGATCCAAGATTCAGGTTGTGTTCCAGGACCCATTCGACTCTTTGAACCCGCGCTGGTCGGTGGAGAAGGCGATCGCTGAACCCATCGACCTGCACATGAAAATGTCGAAGGATGAGAAGCGACTTCGGATCACCGAACTGCTCGAACAGGTGGGACTTCCCGAAAGTATTCGTACGGTGAAGCCTGCCGGGTTGAGTGCCGGCCAGCAGCAGCGCGTGTGTTTGGCGCGAGCACTGTCAACGAACCCTGACTTCCTGGTGCTTGACGAACCCACATCGGCACTTCCACCGGTGGCGCGGGTGGAAATGATCGCATTACTTAAGGATCTGCGCGAACGCCTGGGCTTGTCCTTCATCTTCATCTCCCACGATCTGAGCACCGTTCGGGAGCTATGCCAAGACGTTGCCGTGATGTACCTATCACAAATTGTAGAAATGGGTCCAACATCGAAAGTCTTCGCCCATCCTGAGCATCCCTATACGCAGGCGCTGCTGGACTCAGTGCTCTTCCACGATCCCCTATCGCGGCGAGTGGATCGGGAACATCGTGGCGCGTTGGTTGGTGAGATCCCAAGCCCGGTTGACCTGCCCAAGGGCTGTTACCTAGCCGGTCGTTGTCCCTTCGCCGAAGAAAAGTGCAGGCAAGAGCCGCAGCTCTTGGAATTTACTGAGCCGGGGCACCTCGTTCGCTGCTGGAAGGCTGTCGGTGGAGTATTGAACGTGGTTGATTCCGAGGCGTGAATCAGCATGGTTAGCGCGCGCGTTGTGATTATCGGCTCTGGTGCAACCGGTGCAGCATTTGCCTGGCGTGCAGCGACTTCGGGGCTAGATGTGACATGTCTGGAACGTGGTCGGTGGGCGCTGCCTGAGTCAACACCGAGTGTGAGTTCTGATTGGGAGGTCCGCCGCATCACCGACCGCTCACCCAATCCCAACGTTCGACGGTCAGCAGCGGACTATCCGATCCTGGATGACACCTCAGTCATCAAGCCGGCCACGTTCAATGGTGTTGGTGGTAGCACGGTGCTGTGGTCGGCGCATGCGCCGCGCTTTCGCCCATCGGATTTCAAGGTCGAATCCCTGGATGGCGTTGGCGCGGATTGGCCCATCAACTACTGGGATTTGGCGCCCTACTATGAACTGAATGACCGCATCGTAGGTGTCTCTGGGCGCAGTGGCGATCCCGGTAATCCGCCGCGAACGCCGAGACAAACACCGCCGGTTCCGCTCGGCGACGCGGGTACGCGGGTGGGTGCTGCACTGAATCGGTTGGGCTGGCACTGGTGGCCAACAGATGGTCAGTTGCTCACCGAGTCCTATGACGGAAGGCCAGCCTGCAACGGTTGCGGCCCCTGCGAAATGGGCTGTTTCACCGGCGCACGCGCATCAGCAGACATCACCTACTGGCCAAAAGCACTGGACGCGGGCGCTCAATTAATTACCGGGGCAGCTGTTACGCGCATCAATACCGGCCCCGATGGCCTGGCTACGTCGGTCACCTGGTGTGACGAGTCCGGTGATGAGCACCTGACCGAGGCTGATGTGATCGTGATGGCAGGCAACGGGATCGGCACCCCACGACTCTTGCTCGCTAGCGCTAACCCTTCGCACCCTACTGGGCTGGCCAATTCATCACATCAGGTGGGCAAGAATCTCATGCTTCATCCGATTGCGGGAGTTACCGGTGTGTGGGACGACCGGGTCGAGGGGTGGTCTGGAAACGACGCGTTCTGCCTACTCACCCAGCATTTTTATGAGACGGACGAAAGCCGAGGATTCGCGCGGGGGTATGAAATACAACTCACGCGCTCTCAGGGCCCGCTGCTGAGCGCACTCGGCGGGTTTGGCATGGATATTTCCTGGGGTGAAAATCATCACGAACGCTTCGAGCAGTTGTTCGGACACAGCGCCACCCTGGCGGTGACGTGTGAAGACCTTCCTGATGCGCGCAATTTCATTGAATTAGATGCCAGTGCCACCGACGCATTCGGAGTACCTGCCGCACGCATGCACTATTCGGTAGAGGAAAATGCGGATCGCATGCTGGACCACGGAATTGCATCGGCGACGGAACTGCTGCGGGAGGCAGGAGCTCGTGAGATCTCGACGACCCGCGTTCTGCCCGGAGCAGGTTTTCATCTCATGGGAACGGCGCGCATGGGAAGTGATCCGGCGACCAGTGTTGTCGACAGTCATTGTCGAACGCACGATGTGCCGAATCTGTTGATCGTGGATGGATCAGTGTTCGCCAGTGCTGCTGCGGTCAACCCCACCCCAACGATGCAGGCAATTGCGCTGCGGGCCGCAGACCAACTTGTGGATTCACTGGCATGAACGCTGCCTTGAATTCGTTTGTAGCCGGACTCCTGCCGGGCAGTGACATTTGGCCGAGTGGTCTTGAGATCGTTTTCGACGTGGAACTGCCCACAGCTACGATCGAAATGCGCCAGGCTTGGGAAGAAGTCTCCACCTGGATCCTGCCACCAACCACCGAGCCGGTTGAACTTCAGCAGGCACTCCAGCGGTACCAGGCGAGCGACTCAGCAACCTTCGACCAGGGAATGCTCATGGCGTACGGCTGCTACTACTCACATCCACGG
>JANQZS010000052.1:69772-88659 GCA_030728405.1 Candidatus Nanopelagicales bacterium
GTTGCCGATGTTCAGTCACCGGAGATGAAAAAAATTGCCGGCGAGTTTGCCGCATTCGCCGACAACCCCACCTTTATCGTCACTAACGAATTGGGATCGTGATCTTATGCGCGGATTGAGTGGCAAGAGCGTCCTTATCACCGGCGCGGGTCGACGCGGTGGTCTGGGCGAGGGCATCGCTCGACGCTTCATTGAAGAGGGCGCCAATGTCATGGTCGCCGACCTTGATCGTCCCCAGGGTGATCACTTTCCCGAACATGGCGTGCCGGCACAGTCAGAAATGGAAGCCGTTGTGGCTGAACTTGGTGCGCTGGGGCCGGGACAAGTCGCATCTGTTGTATGTGACGTGCGAGATGAAGCCAACGTAGAACATGCCGTGGCTGCCACCGTTTCGAGGTTCGGTGGCCTGGATGTCTTGGTCAATAACGCCGGGATTGGCTATCTCATGAGTCCGATCGTGGAAACGGAATTATCTAACTGGGAGGTGGTGATGGGGGTTAATCTCACCGGCACCTTCCTGGCAACCAAGCACGCGGGTAGGCAAATGATTGCCCAGGGGCGCGGTGGGCGGATCATCAATATCTCCTCCCAGGGTGGAAAATCCGGCTTCCCGCACGCCGGTGCCTACGTGTCAAGTAAACATGGAGTGATCGGATTTACTCGTACGGCCGCCATCGAATTCGGGCCACACAACATCACCGTAAACGCGGTGTGCCCCAATCATGTGACGACCGGACTCGGCTCCTGGCAGAACGAGTATTTCTCGAATTTGCTCGGCCAAACGCTGGAGGAGTACATGAGCGGAATGATTGGCCGAATTCCGATGGGTCGCAATGGACTTCCATCAGATATCGCCGCCACTTGTGCATTTCTCGCCAGTGAGGACGGCGCATACATTTCTGGCGACGCACTCAATGTTTCCGGTGGCGAAGAGACGCACTAGCACCAGCCGACAGCGACACGACGGTGACCATTACAACAAGGAGGAACCATGTCAGTACGCTCATTACGGATTCAAGAAACCACCGGCGAGGTTACTCCTGTCGATGTTGATTTTGTCCGCTGTTACAACCTTGGCTTCACCATGCGCGATGAAGCGAAAATGCAAGCGCATCTGGAGGAGTGCTACAAACTTGGTGTCAAAGAGTTGATCTGCGATCGTCCGCCGCTGGTAATGCCGATCAGTATGTGGGCCACGTTGACCGACGATGTGATTTCGGTTCAGCGTCCCAAAACTAGTGGTGAGGTGGAGATCGTCACGATTCAAGATGACGACGGCACCGTGTATGTCACGGTCGGATCTGACCACACTGACCGTTCCCTGGAAGGCCATGACATTCCCTGGGCAAAGCAGGTGACCCCCAACGTTTTTTCGCCTAACGCGTGGCGCTGGGAAGACGTAAAGGATCACTGGGATCAGATCAGCATGGAGTGCTGGGTTGTTGACGACGGTGAGCGGGTGAAGTACCAGGAGGCCTCGGTTGCTGAATTTTGGGCGCCAGATGAAATGTTGCAGGGTGTCCGCGACAGCGTGATTCGGGTACCGGGTGCCATCATCTTGTTTAGTGGCACCGTGGTGTCCATTGAAGAACGGCTTCGTTTCGCTCAGGAATGGACAATCTCTATGACCGACCCGGTGTTGGGTAGAACTCTTCAGCACACCTACCGGGTCGAACTGCTGGCCACCGAGGTCCTCAATGATGGTTCAGCCACCGGAGATGTGGCACGTGGGGCAGCCCTTACCGGCTAGATATCACTTCAATCGCTGACGCGACCTGCAAAATGGTTGCGTCAGCGAAGTGCTTGCCGGTGATGTGCATTCCTACGGGTGCACCGTCGATTTGCCCGACCGGAACCGATACGGACGGGTGACCTGTGAGGTTGGTCGCGCACGTATTGTGGAAGTAGGCCAGGCTCTCCACGAGCACTCCCTGACCGGGTGCTGGTAGGTAACCGCTGACCCCAGCCGGAGCGGTTGTCGGGTGAACTAGCACGTCCACCTCGCACAGGGCTTCGTCATAGGCACCGGTAAGTTTTTGGGTCAGACGTGCCGCGCTTGCGAGTGAGTCGCCCCGGTGGTGGTCAAGAAAGAGCGAACCAGCGATGGCCACGAGTTTGGTGGGGTCTGATGCCAATTCAGGATAGGCACTCAGTGCTTGAATGATGCTGGCGATAGGAGTGTCGCCCGCTGGCCCGCGATCAGCACCGGCCTGGCCGTAGGCGCGCCAGATATTTATTGCTGCGGTCTCGACGAGGAGTGGACCGTAGATGTGGCGTGCCTCGTCGTGCAGTGGGATCGAGATATCGACTACCTGCAGACCCATATTCGTTAGCGCCCAGGCTCGTTCGCGGACAAGTTCCGCTGCGGCCGCGGAGCCGGGAAATTCAGTTTCGCCCTGGGTGGTCAGTTCGAAACCCTCGGTCAAGATACCGACGCGCAGCCCATCAATACTTTCGCCTAGCGCCGCTCGCGCTAACGGGATTTCGGTTGGGGCACAACGATGATCAATGCCATCAGATCCGCTGAGCACATCGAGTGCCGCGGCTACCTCGCGAACCGTTCGCGCCATTGGTCCCACATGGTCCAGCCCCCACACCAGACCCTGCACGCCGGTAAAGGGCACCAGACCAAAGGTTGGCTTAAGTCCCACCACCCCGCACAGGGCAGCTGGAATGCGGATCGATCCACCCTGGTCTGCGCCTAGGGCTAGGTCGACCTCGCCGCTGGTTAACAGGGCGGCACTTCCCGATGATGAACCGCCGGCAGATCTACCGGGAAGGTGGGGATTTTCAACGGGTTGCGGAAGGGAGGTGCACGAAGATCCACCGATACACAGGTCCTCAGTCGTGGACTTACCGGTGATGATCGCACCGGCATCAAGCAGTCTTCGCACGACGGTTGCGTCCTCGAGGGCGATGTGTTGGGTACCTTCTTGCATCAATAGTTCAGAACCCATGACCGTGGGTAAACCGGCAACCGCGATGGAGTCTTTGATCGCCACCGAAACCCCGGCTAGGCCACCTTCATCTTGATCTTGAATCGAGCAGCGCCAAGCCCAGGCAGATGACTCGGTGATCCCCGGTGGTCGCCCAGCATCCTTGCGTGGCACAGGTTCAGGACAATGTTTGGTGTCGAGTTCAGCTAGTCGCCGATAGGAGTCGGCAAGTCCGCCAATTGCGGCGGTGAATTCTGGTAGCCGATCTTCACCCAGCGACCAGCCAAACTGTGCTGCTGTGTCAACGATTTGGTCGGACAAACTTGTTTTTGGCTCAGGCTTACGGTGCGTCAAGATGAGTGTCCTTTCTTCGATCTCCGTAGATAACCAGCGCAACACCACAGATGACAAGTGGAGCGGCAATCACACTCACCTGGTCTGGCCACACGCCGAGAACAACAACGGATAAGACCATCGCAACCACCGGATTAGTGAAAGCGTAGGTGGAGGCCACCGAAACTGAGGTGAGCGCGGTGATCCGATAGAAAAAGGACGAGCAGTGCAAGTAGCACTGTGATGAACACGCGATCGAGACGTCAAAGGGACAGCATAGTGCCACCGCACGCGGTCAGTGATTTCTGAGTGGTTCATAGGAATCAAAATTGCGTGAGCTGCTGACAGGCCATGAACACCACGATACAGACGCAGCGCCGTTTCGATCCGTGTTGATTTGATCCCTACCTCCGCGGAGAAACCGACATTTAGGTAAACACCTGATGCATGCGCACTACCTGTGCGATAGTCGAGTGTCTTATATGGACCTATTTCCCTGCGGAACGTATCCGAAGGACGATCAAGATGGCGATGGACTTAGTAGAATATTGCTTTGAAATGCAGTGGTCCGATGGCCTGCCGGTCATTCCACCTACTCGACATCGGGTGGAGGAGATGTTGGGCTTCCTCTTGGATTCAAAGGACTACGTTGTTGCCACGATGCAACCGTCGGGTGCGCGTGCCACGAGAGAACTAATTGCGGCCAATGCCGTTATGGCTGGATGTACCTCTGCCTATTTCCCCGTGGTTGAGGCAGCAATTGAGGCGATTTCGGACCCAGGCTTTAACTTGGATCGAGTAGCTACGACCGCGAGCAGCCAGGTTCCGATTTTCGTTGTCAACGGCCCGCTAGCAAGTGATGTGGGCCTCGAGGGTGCTTGGGAAGTTCTCAGCGGATCGAGCAGATCCAGCGCAACGATTGGTAGAGCAGCCATGCTCTGTCTGCGCAACATCGCGAGCCATACGTCGGGCGGCATGCCCCACTCAACTATCGGGAGCCCGATGTCGCGGGGTCTGTGCTTCACCGAAAATATCATTGATAGTCCATGGGACTCTTGGCACATTGCAGAAGGGTTTGGTGCTGAGGAATCGTGGGTAAGTGCATTTGCGGCAGACCCGCCTGTGGTGCTCACTGAGATGGGGGACACTAGGCCGGAATCAATCATTGAAACGGTCGCCGAGGGCATCGCTTTGGCTGGTACATATAACGCATTCTTCCGATCAGATCTTTGGCTCATCTTGTCTCCCCAGCACGCTTCGGTTTTCGATGAAGCTGGATGGAACAGGGATGATGTTGTGAGCGCTTTAGTCGAAAGCTCAGCAAGGAATCCTCAGGATTTGGTGGGTAGGGGCTTGTACGGGTACGTGGATCAACTTCGTCCTCCTGTGTGGCTCGAGCAAAGCGCGCGAGTAACGATGGTTGATCGTCATGACAGGGTGAAGATCTTTGTTGCCGGCGGCCAGTTCGGCGGCTATACCGCTGTCTTCTTTGGTCAGGGTGAAACGATCACGAAAAGAGTGCGGAGAGTTCAGCCAAATGGATCCTGAAGTGGAGCTGGTTAACCCGACTGCCAGGGTATTCAGTTACCGTGACCTAGCTCCTAGGGTTCTGGCACATCATCAATTGCAGATAGCGCTAGTTGATGGAACTTTGAATAAGTCGAGCTTGTGGGGCCAGGGAATGCTTGACGCGGCGGAAACCTCACTATCAAACCGCGCCCCGCTTGCTGTGTTCCGGCGAATTGACCTGAATCCACTTGACAATCCACAACCTGATCTTTGGGTAGCTGCAACGTTAGGTGGAAGCCAGATCATGATAGTGGCCGCTGGCGACTGCATAACCTGTACAACAAGAGGAGTCAGGGATGCTGTGTATGCGAATGATGTTGGGATACTCGCAGTTTGTTTAGTGACAGGGGCGGTAGCAGAGATCGCAACAGCGGTTGCAACTCGTTACGGTCTCCCAGACCTACCCGTGGTTGCTATCAGGACTAGTCTCTTCGGGAAATCACGTGAGGAGGTTGCGTCGACTGCCGCGGAAGAAATTGGTTCTCTCGTTGATCAAGTTTTTATCTGAGAGCGCTCGCATACGTCTCGAAAGATAGATCGCTGGGAGAACGTGTGGCCGTTGGCTTGCGACAGGGCTGATTCGCATCAAGTTCGACGGGCGTTCTCAGCCCGGCTGACCTGACCCCTGCTGGTTATCCAGTTGCTTTGTGCGGGCACGGTTACCTGAACGAGCCCGCCGTCATCCTCGGTATGGGTATCGACGGTTACATGCCCTGCCGTGACTGGAAGGTCATGTGGTCAATCACCAGCGCGTGCAACGCCTCTGCCGTGATGAAGGGGCCTACGGGTAAGGATTTCCAGACGTAAGCGTGCCCGCGTGGGGGCGCCACCGGGTCAGTGTTCGTCGAACCAGGCGCGCTCTGGCAGAACGCGTTTGTGGAGTCGTTCAACGGCAAGCTCCGCGACGAACTCCTGGCCACTGGTTCACTAAGCGGGGGCAGGTCAGCCCTAAGTGAGATTTCGAAAACTCGTTGACAGCGATTTGGTGCTCCTGTACGTTGCTAAATTGTAGTACGTATTAGCCAGGAGCAGTTTTTGCTGACGAATACTAAACAGCCAAATGTCATGTAGTCCGATACGTGGCAGCGGTCAACCGGGAGGATCTGGTTCGTGAAGCGTTTACTTGACAGCAAGTTTCGTGTAGGAGTTTCCTTAGTCGCAGTAGGTTTCCTCCTTGCGGCCTGTTCAGGTGGTTCATCATCTGAAGAAACAACATCATCTGGAGAAACAACTGGAGCAGAGTCGCCTACTGCGGCTCCAGAGGGTCAAACATTTGTCTACGCAGCTGCAGGTGTTCCTGAGTCCTTAGATGTGTGGGCAACGTATCAGGGAGATTCAAGTCGAACGCAAATGTACGAGTGGGGTTCAAAGCTGGTCTACTACGACGCATCCGATTTGGCTGGCAACGGCTGCGAGCAACTGGCCACGACTGAAAACGTGAGGCCTGGACTTGCCGAGTCATGGGCAATTGGAGCGGATGGAACCCTCACATTCACCCTGCGACAGGGGGTTACCAGCGGTGCCGGGAACGTAATGACTGCAGACGACGTGGTTAAGAGTTGGAATAGAGCTGTAGAAAAATCCGGCGTCGTGCGATTCTTGGCGAACACCGTCGCAAAATTCAAGGAGGAAGCCCCGTTCGTTAAGGTTGACGATCAGACTGTTCAAGTCAATGTCATCCGTCCGACCGCCCTTGACGTTTCTCTTTTTTCCTACCCAATGTTTGGAGTTCTTGATTGGACCGAGATCGAGGCCAAAGCAGGTGGCGATGTCGATGCGTGGTTGACAACCAACACTGCCAACTTTGGTCCATGGGTCCTCGAGAGCTTTGCACCAGGAGAAGAGACGGTATACGAGGAGAATCCGAACTATTGGGATGAAGATCGACGCGGTAACTTTGATCGCATGGTGATTCGCAATGTGGCAGAGGCGTCAATTCGATCGCAATTAATTTCAACCGGTGAAGTCAATTTCGCGGAACGCCTCTCATTCCAAGAATACAGCCAGTTGGAGAGCGCTGAATCAGTCGAGATCTACAACTGCGTTTCAGCTAACCGAGACATGCTCATGTTGAACTCAAGTTTCGCGGCCTTTGATGATCCTGAGGTACGAAAGGCAATTTCCTTGGGAATCAATCGCGAGGCTCTAGTCCAGGGTGTCTATCTAGGTTTTGCTACACCATCGACAACAGGGCTGGGGTCTGTCTACTTGGAGAACTCCGACGGTCTTCTTGAATTTGGTTACGATCCCGACTTGGCACGACAAATCCTGGCGGACAAAGGCGTTTCAGACTTGGCATTTACGATTACTGCGAGTCCGACACGTCCAGGTGCCCATGCTGAGTCCATCGCGGTCCAGATACAGGCCTTCATGAGCGACATTGGTGTAACCACCGATATCAATGTTGTCCCGGGTGGTACAGAATTCTCAGATTTGTTCTTTGCTGGTGAATATGAGTCGCTAGTTTATCTGGAGCCGCCGGCACTAGCCGATCCGCTGTATTCTGCGGGCCTTTATAACAACTCAGAAAGTTTTCAAAACACTCATGGGTACGACAGCGCTCGGTATGACGAGTTGCTGTCAGAGCTTGAACAGACTTCACCAGGCCCTGAGCGTCAAGAGTTGATTAGGGAGATCTCGGATCTCACCGTGACGGAAACACCTGTTGTTTATCTGGTGGAACGCTCCAATATTTTCGCTCTTGGCAGTGATGTAACTGGCTTGGAGAACACGCCTCACGGTTCGTTAATGGTTTTTCAACTAAGCAAATCCTGATCTGCGAAAGCATAGGTCTGGGATGCCGTAGTACGTCATCTGGCTGATGAGTCACTTCGCACTGTCGCCCTAAACTTGATGGATAGTGCGAAGTGACCTCGTCAGGCCGCCAAGAAAATTGAACTTTCCGCACTGCGGTCATGTTGGAGACAACCGGATTGATCGGTTCCCTTCATTCCTATCAGTGGGATTGGGTCTCGAAGATCGACTTGATTTTTTTGTACGAGTCAGCCTCTAAACCAGCAAGAAGCATATTGATACCAGGTGATACGAAAAATCTGAGTATTGGACATGCAACGTTCGTTCTATCAAAGGTTATGATCGGCCTGGATTGGAGACCGTGCGATGGTGAGGTTCGTGGGAGGGCCTAGTCGAGGGCAGCAGAAGAGTTCCCTTGAATTGCCGCGGTTGTAATCGTGCGAGGACCTGGAGTCAGCCGCTTTTTTGAGGCCAATGATTTGCGATTTCATACTGTGGAATGGCCCGGCACAGATCCGCCACTAGTGCTCTTGCACCCGAATCGGGCGAATGCTCGTGTATGGGATTTCATGGTAGCCAATTCCAAATTGCGAAATCGGTTTGTTGCCGTAGATCTTCGCGGCCATGGTCAGTCCGAATGGCCGAACAAGGGTTATCAGCTGGAAGATTATGTGAAAGACGTCATTGCGGTTATCGAAAAGCTTTCGCCCAGCCCAGTGATACTGGTCGGCGGCGCTACCGGGGGAAATATTGGACTGCTCGTCGCAACAATTAGGCCGGACTTGGTTCGTGGTCTTGCGGTAATTGATCCTGGGTTGTCACTAGATCCCGCCATAAACGCGAGAGTGCAGGATCAGATTGAACATGAGCACTCATTTTCTAACCGAACGCAAGCGGTTGAGTCGTTGCCGTTCAGTTCCTTGTGGAGCACCGCCAACAAAGAATTCTATGCGGACCACGCTTTTCGTGAGCAGGATGATGGAAGTTGGGAAGGTACTTACTCGAAAACAGCTGCACGTGAGACTGAGCATGCCCTAGTGCCTGAGATGTGGGACAAGATTCGCGTCGCGTGCCCGACCCTCGCAGTTCGCGGGGACCGGTCTGAAGTTTTCGGGCGCGAAAAACTTGTTCGGTTAGGTTCGTTGATAGCGGACTGCATTATTGCCGAGATACCAAGGTCAAACCATCGTGTCATGCAGGACAGCCCAGAGACGCTCGCGGCGTTATTGGACGGCTTTGCAATCATGTTGATGGATGGCTGACCGGTGGATAGTCGGCCCGCCAGTAGTGAGAGTAGATCAAGGCTGCTTTCGACTAGAAGCGGAAAGGGCAAGCGATGGGTTTGATGAGACTGATTGGCAAGCGGCTTCTTCTAATTCCTATTTCGCTTTTCATTTTGGTTTCTTTGTCTTTCCTTCTCTTGGAATTAATGCCCGGCAATCCGGCTATCACCATTGCGGGAGATTTTGCTTCGGATGCTGAAATTGAAAAAATCGAGGAATCACTCGGGCTAAATGATCCACTGGGTGCGCGATATCTGTCTTACCTAGGAAGTGTCGTTCGTGGAGACTTGGGGCGATCGTTCTTCTCTGATCAGCCGGTACTAGGTGAATTGCGCGAGCGTCTTCCTGCAACGATGGAGTTAGTGTTCTTGTCACTCATCGTTGCAGCAATTGTTGGTCTATTCCTTGGAGTTCTCGGCGCCTACTACCGTGGTCGAAAGGTGGATAAGGCTACTCGCGGCACCGTCACTTTGTTTCAGTCGATTCCGGACTTCCTTATGGCTCTATTACTCATCTTCTTTTTGTTCTACTTGTGGAGTGTTGCGCCCGCCCCAGTGGGGCGCCTAGGATTCTCTGGCGTCTCGGTAGAGCCGATAACGGGATTCTTACTTGTCGACACGCTCGTTGCCGGGGACTTAAATGCGTTTGTTCTTGCGGGTCAGCATTTACTTCTACCTGTGTTGGCTTTGGGAATTGTTTATGCAGCGTATTTTGGAAAGACAGCGCGCTCTACGATGGCTACGGCACTTGATTCGACTCAGGTTGAGTTTGCCAGAGCGTGTGGTTTGTCGGAATGGAAAGTGGTTTACTACGCCTTCCTTCAAGCTCGCACACCGATTTTGACCTATGGTGCGATTCTTTTCGGGGCGCTGATCGGCGGGGCTGCCATCATCGAAACTATTTTCTCGTGGCCGGGCGCCGGCAGCTGGGCTTTGACCGCAATTCTCTCCCTTGACATCCCTGTTATTCAGGGATTCATTTTGGCGGCAGGCTTTGTCACGATCACCGTCTTTTTGCTTCTTGACGTACTTATCCTCCTGCTTGATCCGCGAGTACGGCTTTAGGGAGTGATCATGAGTGACCTAGGAAAAAGAACCCTAGAAATCTTGAAGAGATTCCTTAGCGTGCTGCGATCTCAACCAGCGATCGGTGTTGGTCTAACTGTTGTTTTAGCTATGCTTTTGGCTGGTTTCTTCCTTCCTTTGCCGTATAGTCCGACGCGCCCCGATCCGCTGAATGTGCTTCAGCCACCCTCTTCTTTGCACTGGTTTGGTACTGACTCCGATGGTTTTGATGTGTTCTCGAGGACGATTGCAGCAGCTGCCCGAGATCTCCCACTAGCATTGATTGGCACGTTTTTGAGCGCGTTGGTCGGTGTGCCCCTTGGCCTATTGGCAAGTACGAAGGGTCCGTGGTCTGAGCGCATCATGAGGGGGCTTGACGTGTTTCAGTCTTTCCCCCTCGTAATCCTAGCGATTGCGATTGTGACATTAATGGGCAATCGGCTCGAGAATGTGGTCATCGCCATTCTTATCGTGAACGTGCCCCGCTTCATGCGTCTTGTTCGGAGCGAGGCGCTGAGTCTTCGTGAGAGCCGATTTATTGAGGCTGCTAGGGCCGTTGGAGCGACTCCTATCCGAGTAATGAGAAAACATATGTTTCCGAATGTTGTTGGCGTAGCTTTGGCGCAAACATCCATTGCGGCAGCGCAAGCAATCGGGATTATTGCCGCCTTGAGTTTCCTCGGCGTTGGAGTCTCTCCGCCTAATCCAAGTTGGGGATTGATGATTCAAACTGGAGTGCGTTCGATAACGACTGGTGACTGGTGGGTAGTTGTCTTTCCTGGATTAGCTGTGTTGATTGCTGTTGCGGCCTTCAACTTGGTCGCTGATGGACTCCAGATGAGACAGGAGAATGAGCGCTGATGAGTGAGACAAAACTCTTGGATGTAAGAGGAGTTGTCGCAAACTACGACAGTCCTCGTGGAGTCGTGAAGGCAGTCAACGCAGTCTCGTTCAGTGCTGACCGTAAAGAGATGGTCGGTATCGTGGGAGAGAGTGGTTGCGGAAAGTCCGCAACGATAAGGGCTTTATTGGGTCTGATTAGACCACCTGGAAAAGTGGTTGAAGGTGAAGTCCTGCTTGACGGTCAGGATCTTTTGAAGATGACAAAGAAGGAAATCAGACAGGTCCGGGGCGACAAAATTGGTTTCGTGGCACAGAATCCATTCGCGGCTCTAAATCCGATCTACAAGATTCACAAGCAGTTTCACAATGTGATTAGAGCACATGAAGGAAGAAGTTCCAGTCGGTCGACTCGCAAGCGTGCTGTAGACATGTTGACAGCCGTGGGTATCCCAGGACCTGAACGAATCTTGGACGGATATGCTCACGAACTTAGTGGCGGGATGGCTCAACGTGTGGTTATTGCCCTAGCGCTAATTTTGGATCCTGAACTTATTGTGGCGGATGAACCCACAACAGCGTTGGACGTTACCATTCAACGTCAGATCTTGGACTTGTTGCGGCGTAAGACTGTTGACGAGGGACGGTCTTTGCTTCTTGTTACTCATGATTTGGGTGTTGTCGCGCAGTATTGTGATCGAGTCGTGGTTATGTACGCAGGGAAAGTCGTGGAGACTGGCTTGGTGAGTGAAGTCTTTGCGCGTCCAGCGCATCCATACACGCTTGGCCTCTTGCAGTCAGTTCCACGGCGGGGATTGAAAGTTCGAACTCTTGGAGGACGAGTTCCTAGTTTAATTGATTATCCTCCGGGATGCGCTTTTGCGGACCGATGCGTTTTCGCGATTGATCGATGCCGAGAAGACATACCCGAGTTACGACCCGCGTTTCCGAGTGGCCGAGGTGTCAGAGAGGTGAGATGCCACGTGAATGAACAGGAGGTCTTTGCAGATGCCGCTGTTGACCGTTAGAGGTTTGACGAAGTCGTTCCAGAGGAGTGGACGCGACGCCGTTCATGCGGTTAATGATGTGTCTTTCGAGATTGACCACGGAGAAACGCTAGCTCTGATCGGTGAGAGCGGATCTGGCAAGTCAACTATAGGTAGGCTCTTGTTACGTCTGCTTGAGCCTGACGCGGGCACGATTGAACTTGAAGGCACTGACCTTCTTGCTCTGCGCAGTTCGGCACTCCGCGCTATGCGTGCAAAGATGCAGGTCGTGTTTCAAGAGCCTTACGAGTCTTTGAATCCAAAAATGCGCGTTGGCGACATTGTCGCGGAACCGCTCCAGATCCATGAACCTTCGATGTCTCGAACCGATCTCCGTGAGAGGGTGCGTGCGACACTTGAAGAAGTTGGACTCGATGCGGATCAGGCTGAGCGTTTTCCCCGCGGACTGTCTGGGGGGCAGCAACAGCGAGTCGGCATTGCACGAGCACTGATAACACGCCCAGCTCTAGTGGTTTTGGATGAGCCTACCTCCTCACTAGATCTCTCTGTCCAAGCTCAGATCTTGGAGATTCTTCATGATCTTCAGGAGGCTCATGGCCTTTCCTATCTGTATATTTCGCATGATTTATCCACCGTTTCCTATTTGGCTCATCGAGTTGCGGTGTTGTACTTGGGCCAGATTCGTGAACAGGGTCCCCTGGAGGCTGTTGTGCAGAATCCCCAAGACCCTTACACGCAGGCACTCTTAGCTGCGTTTCTTGATCCGGATGTCACTGTTGCGCCGTCTAGATCAAGAATGCTCGCAGGTGAAATTCCTGATCCCACGCGACTACCCGAAGGTTGTTTTCTTTACGGCCGATGTCCCGTTCGAGTGGATAGTTGCCGTTCCGAGCCGAGTGTGCTGCGCCTCCTGGGCCCGAAACACTATGGACGTTGTATCCGAGCACCATTGAGTGACGAGGACTGGAACGATGCTTCTGATTCAAACGCACCCGGAAGGTCCAGTTAGACATACAGCATTTTGCTTCATTTCAGTTACATGAACTGTCTCGACGAAACGACAAACGTAATTGCATGTCTCCACTTTTCGAGCGGGCGCGCTATCAGCAGGACGAACAGTAAGTGGCCACGCGACCGTTACTGACATGGAAATATCGCAGAACAGGAAGCTTATGTATGTAAATGAAAGTGAAGGACGAGGAGCGTCACTTCACATTCCATTTTTCGCCAATCTACCTAGAGACGAGCTGGACCAAGCTTCTGTCAAAGTTCCATCTTCGTGGGCCAAAACCCATGCGTCCAGGCCATCCAGGACCTTTTCTAGCGAAAGTTCGGCATCTACTCGTTGAATCTCACGATCAAAGTTTGAGTGGAAATCATCCAAGATGGCGTCCGTCTCAAATTCGTACAGTGCTTGGACATGCCAATTTAGTGGAGCCGAGGGGTCGTTGATGAGAAGTCGGCCGCTTACAAAGCCATCAAACGTCTCAACGATCTTAGCAACGTTATGGGTGTAGTAGTTAAGGAAATCGTCCCGTTGGTCCGTCCTAACACGCCAATTGTCGACCAGATAAAAAGCGCCAGAATTTGTGGGTGATGGGCGACTAGTCCCTGCGTCACTAGTTGTCATTTCACTACTGCCTCTCGGGTTCGGTTGTCTTGTGCCAGTGGTTAATGGGCATCGGAAAAATCTCCTGTATTATTCGCGCCACCCTTACCTCGCATCAGGAAAGTGGCGTCTGGCTTGAAAGATGATTGATGGTCTTGTTTTGTCTATAGCAAGAACTGGCGGGTGGACATGTTATCTCAATTAAGAGGGAGTCAAGGAGAGTTTCAATATGGTGGTGAGTATCCCGAGGATGATGAGAACTATCGCCAGGTCCGAATTCTAGTACCTGGCCGGCCACGATTGCTTTTGCGCGAGATTTGGGCATGGCGCCAGCGATATCGCACGCAGGAGCATGTGTGGAGAATCGCTCACCAGTCGACATGAAGACCCTTAAAACCAACTGATTCGGTGTCCGAGCAAGAACCTTTGTCGGTACCGGACACGTAACGTCACTGCTTTTCCGTTGATCAAGTTCGCGTACCTCTTCAGCGCTAGCAGTCCAAATGGTTATTTCCCCTGCGTTAAATGGGGTCGAGTGCCCTAGCAGGAGTAATCTAAAAGTATCAGAAAATGAAACTCCTATCAGCGCGCTCATTAAGGAGGTATCCTCCTGCGAATATTGTTCAAAACACGTAGGTTAAGCGCGTTGTTTCCCCCTGATATGAATTGAGGGTTTGATGCCAGACGTTGTGGGATACCGATCTAAAATGGGGGTCATCATCCCGTCTACGAACACCGTGGTCGAACACGATTACTCTCTGATGCGCCCTCCTGGAGTTACTTTTCACTTCGGACGCATGTACATCGCGCAACCGAATGCTGCTGACAATGAAGCGTTCGAGGAATTGATCGCACAAATTCGGGTGACCACAGAGATTGCTGTTCGCGATGTTATGACTGCCAAACCTGACCACCTGGTGATGGGAATGTCCGCTGAAACGTTCTGGGGCGGTAAAGAAGGAAATGAGGCTTTCGCTGCTCGAGTTGGGCAACTTTCTGGTGGCCTGAGTGTTACGACTGGAGCGGCTGCATGTGGCGAAGCTACACGCAGCCTGGGCATCACAAAGATTGCGGTGATCACTCCGTATCAACCGGTAGCAGACGAGCAGGCACGCAACTACTTCACCGAGATTGGTCTAGATGTCGTGCGGGTAGTCGGTTTGAAGTGCTCCTCCGCAACGGCTATTGCCGAGGTTGATGAGGCTCAGATCCGTCGTACGCTCACAGAGATTGATGGTTCTGACATCGAAGGCATCGTCCAGGTCGGCACCAACTTGTCGATGTTGCGATTGGCGGATGAGGCTGAGCGGTGGTTGAACAAGCCAGTCTTAGCGATTAATGCAGTCACGGTGTGGCACGCTCTCCGCTCATGCGGATTCACTGATCGAATGCAGGGCTTCGGTACATTATTGAGGGAGTACTGATGACACAGAATGTGACCCGTTGGGATGGCTGTGAGGTGGTTCGAATCACCCACGTGGAAGGCCAGCCACTCAGCCAGCATGCCTTGGTTCGAGTTCTTAGCGAAGGTGAGACCATGCTCATGGTTGAGGTAACCATGCCCGCTGGTGAAAGTTCACCTTCACACGTCCACGACCATGAGAGCGTGGGATATGTCGTACGAGGTCGGGTGAGCATGACCGTCGGTAATGACACGACGGACCTAGGCCCCGGCGACGCGTTCTTACACCCGATTGGTCTTGCCCATTCGCTAACAGCAATAGGAACCGAAGCGGTCTGGCTGGAGATCAAGTCTCCACCCACCCGTACCTGGGAATAGACGAACATGCGTCGTTTTCTGTCAATATGAGTTGTCGGAAATACGACTATACATGCGTGGCGGCGGCGTATAGGTGCTGACTTGTTACGGCAAATGTCGAATAGTTACGGATGAACGAAGCACTAGACCTACCCCGACCAAAAGGGGAACCGCTGCAACAATTTGACTTGCCTCAATCTTTTCACCTAGTAGTAAAACGCCTGCCAACGTTCCAAAAATAGGCATCAGGAAAGCCGTGAGACTGGCGTGAACGGGTGACCCAAGACGAACGGCCGTGATCTGCAAAAGAAAGCTAATGGTCTTGGCAAACACGCCGGCGTACGTGATCGCCAGAGCCACTGTCCAACTCCAATCCACCCGAAGTCCGCGAGTAACGCTGCCTATAGCGATGAGCACCGGCGTACCAATGATGAACGTCCAAGCCAGAAGGGTGGACCGGGGCGCAGTATTTGCCGCTGCTTTCATGAGCACGAGCCCAAGGGCCCAACCGAAGGCTCCAAAGAGGAGGTACAGTATGCCGAGCAATTGGGTGTCGCCACCAATTTGTCGCTCGATGACTGCGACTCCCCCAACGCCAAGAAACCCGATTGCTACACCGGCGTAGCCATGCCACGAACGTTGCTGGCGAAAAACTATTGATTCTAGAATTAGCGCCATAATGGGTGTGGTGCTGATCATCAGCGCAGCAACACCGGCGCTGACGCGTTGGACGCCGAACGCGATCCCCAGTGTTGATACAACAGTGAGTGATAACGCCATGCCAGTCGCTGCGGGCCACCATTTGCGCGCAAGGCGGGTGGGTTCCTTTGCTATCCGCGTGTAGAGGAACATCGCAGCTATAGCAGGAATCATCGACAATGCCTGCGCTGTAACAGGGTCAGATGCGGCGATAGCTACCTTGAGCGCAACCAGATTGACGCCAAGAATTGCCGCAATAGAGACGACAATTAGCCCGACAAGGATTTTGACCCGTAATCTTGCCGAATCATGAGTGGTAGACAGATTCTCATCGGGTTCACCTACTGCCACGGGGTATGCTCCAAATCCTGAGCGAAAGTGTTTCTCCTGGCAGACGTGCGTTGCGTGTAAAGTACGTAGGTGGCACGAGCGTCATGTCGCTGCAGATATGCGCTCTCGCTTTACCGGATGTAAGAGGCGGCGGTTTGGAACAGACGGTCAGCGGTGCAATTGAATTGTACTTAGTTGCTTTGACGCGAGTTCATGGCAAATCTCTGACATTGGTATCCCATATATTGGGAGAGAAGTGGCCCGAAGATATGAGGCGCTAGGTGATTGCACGGGTGGACGCGAGACGGTCATTGGTTCACGTTTGATCTTCATTTATCAAAAGTAGAATCAGGCATGACACCTGAGATGTCACAGGTTGCGGGAATGAATCCAGACGCAGCTAACATGCGGCCCATTCCGGTAAGCACACCCACGATTGTGAACAATTCTACGAGTTCACAATCCGAAAAGTGGGAGGCAAGTTCGTTGTGCAATTCGGTTTGAATCGGCATTACTGGCGAGAGGGACGCAACAGCATCAGCGAATCGGATAGCTGCTCGTTCGGCCACGTTCAAGAAATCAAGCTCGAGGCTCGGATCTAGAAGTGTGCGGATCTCTTCCTCGGTGACACCGTGTTCAACTGCAGAGGCACTGTCACCAACTTGGCAGAAACTGCAACCTGAGTAAAGAGTGAGACGAAGCCGCACCAGTTCCTTTACTCGGATGGGAAGAACGCCTCCGAAGAAAACTTTCCGATAGAAGTCTGTCCAGTAAAAGTCAACGATGTGTTCTGCGTTGGCGGCAAATTGGAAAAAACTTGGATCACCGCCGAGTGCTTTGACGCTCTCGACTTTTGCGCGGAATGGAGCGGAGAGGTCCTCAATCGGAACCTTAGAAAAGGCCATTTCGATGTGCCGCCTTCTATTAGTGAGGTTCGAACAAATCTGACGTTTGCACGTGATCCGGTTTTAAAAAGAAGATGAATGCCATCAATCGCTTTAGTCTTCTGTCACGACGCAGGAGCCGCGTCTTGGCGGGTCCATGCGTCCCATGCCGTGAAGCCACGAGTTTGCGTTTCTGTTCCTTCTCGATGGACTAGAGCCTCGCCGCGTTTCATTTGGTACCAAACGACGGCGGCGTACTCCATAGCAGGGGTTCCTGCAGGTAGGTTGGTCAATGAAATCGCCTCAAGTATTTCCCGGTCGGAAGCCCCGTGCTTGGTTGCCAATTGGGAGCTCCACTCTATTCCCTCCCGATCGCCACGTACGGCGGTAGTAATGGCAACCAAGACCAGGTAGCGGGTCTTCAAATCAAGTGCCAAGGGACGCTCATTAAAAATTGTGTACTGAATGTATTCCTCAAATATGGCTCGAATGTTTGGATCGACGTTCTCCAGAAGCCGGTTTACTGGCAGGTCAAAGACATCCCACTTGCCTGCGTCTTCACTTTCGCTCTTTGATGCGGAGATTGGCATCGGCATACCCTTCTAGGCCTGAATAAGCGTGGGAGTTCAACTTAGATGTCGATTTCGTTCGATAGAACAGTCACGGTGTAGTCATGACGAATAGTTCGGTCAAGTACGGGATCGGTCATACGAAGACTCCAGTTCAGGCCGAAATCCATCACTCCATTAACGCTCACAACAGTTCCAGAGAAGAGAATTGTTGCGCCCTCAGATTCGGGAATACGACCCTGAACACTGCGAACGATTTCGTCTGGTGACCAAAACTCAGCAACACTGGCTTTTTGGTATAACTCACCGTCGACGTAACTTTCCATCTCTACTTGATCCCAGTGGTCTTTGACTTCCTCCCAATTCCAGACCGTCGGAGCGAAGATATTCGGAGTGACTTGCTTTCCCCAAGGGATGTCTGTCTTCTCGAGTTCACGATCTGTGTGGTCGCTGCCACAAGTGACGAAAAGTTTGCCGTCTTGTTTGATCATTACAATCTCGATTTCGCCGCTGGTGGTTTCATATTGCACGGGTACATCGTCTGTGATGAGTGTGGCCCAGCAACTAATTGGGAATATCACCGGAGGTTTTTCGGGCCAAGCTACGCTTACGCCGACCACTTCATCAAGGTGCCTTTGCATCTGCGCTCGGTCTCGAATAGTGAATCCGAGGTTGTATACGCGTGTAACGTCAAGTGTTACTGGATGCAGACCACTCGCATCATGGACGGTGATATCAAGTTTCTGTGTCACTTCTTACTCCTTGTCGTAGGCTGTAAACTTGCAGCATCAAGGCCTGCAGTCGCCTTTGATACGCGCTTCCAACTGACCGAAATCAATTATGTGAAAATACTCCGAGCCATCGAGACCTTGGCTTGGTGTGTTTCTTTTGAAAATCACTAGCACCTCACAGAGCGATGGAGCATAACGAATTGCGGTTCGGAATCGAATACCCGTTATCCCATAAGCGACGGGAACACTTGATGATTCCATTTCCTACTGTATCTAACGAAAATCGATTTTGTCTGATATTTTCATGAACGTATTTGGCATGGCTTGCTCATACTTCTAGGCGTAGTTGCGCGCGAGTTAATTTTTGTGGATTTGCTTGTGCAAAGGAGAAGCAAAGACCAGAATTTTCGTTTTTGCTGCCAGCATCGATGTCAAAGTTCGTGGTTCCACGGGTGACGCGTGGCTAGGAGCCCTAGTCCTGTCGATTCCTAGCCGAAAATTGATTAGGATCCGCAGACTC
>JANQZS010000052.1:88759-91301 GCA_030728405.1 Candidatus Nanopelagicales bacterium
AGGAGCCCTAGTCCTGTCGATTCCTAGCCGAAAATTGATTAGGATCCGCAGACTCTTAGCGGCGTAGCGCCGCCAAACTCAGAGGCAACGAGAGGCGCTTGGTCGTTGCCGATTCGATGGACGTGGATGGATTTACCGCATACCCATTTCTAGAGTCCTCCGGGCGGTGCGGACGATCGCTTCATCCACCATTCGACCGGCATCGTCAACGAATGCGCCCTGACCGGCAGCCGCAGCTGCATCAGCCTGGGTTACGAGCCGGGCAGCGGTTGCTATGTCGTCATCGCTGGGGGTGAAGAGTGCGTTCACGACGTCAACCTGGGCTGGGTGGATGCAAGAACGTCCTACATAGCCCATGCGAGCAAGCCGCCCAGTGCTCTCGGCGAAGAGATCAAGGTCTCGAAACTCTACGCTGACCGGTGCGATGGGTGCGGGTAGGCCGAGAGCTGCGCACACGATGACAACACGCTGGCGAACGACGGTGAGTTCAGATTCCTCCCGTCCGAAGGTGACACCGAGATCGGCCCGCAGGTCGGCCTCACCCACCTGCAGGTGGGTGACCCCGGGTACGGCCGCGATGTCGGCAACACTGAAGACAGCAAGGCCCGTCTCGATGAGCGGCATCAATCCCACATCGGGGAGGCCACTCTGCTGAATTCGGTTGACGACCATCGAAACCTGCTGCGGTCGCTCGGCTTTGGCCAGCACGATACCGGATAGGCCGGGGACTAAGGCGGCGTCAAGATCAGCCTGAAAAAGCTCCGGGGTTGGGTTAATGCGCACCCAAATTTTGGGTGCACCCACCTCACGCAGCCGCGGTGCATTTTCATTGAGATAGTTCCGTAAGTTGACCCGCGCAGCAGCCTTGGCTGAGGGGGTAACCCCGTCTTCTAAATCAATGATGAGTGCGTCGGCACCTCGCCCGGCCGCTTTGTCTAGACGTGCTGCGTCGTCGGCGGGAACGAAGAGCCAACTGCGCGGAGTCATCCGATGGAATCTCGACCCGACACCAATGACTTGGCAATCACCATGCGCATGATGTCGTTCGTGCCCTCGCCGATGGCCATCAGTGGCGCATCGCGGTAGAGACGTTCCACCACGTATTCGGTGGAGTAGCCGTAGCCACCGTGAATGCGCATCGCCTCAAGGGAGGCCTTGATGGCTACCTCGGAGGAGAAGTACTTCGCCATACCCGATTGCATATCGGCTCGGCGACCCCCGGCCTGTTCACTAGCTGCCCAGTAGGTCATGAGGCGGGCAGCCTGCAGTTCGGTGGCGATGTCGGCGATCTTGAGTTGAATCGCCTGGAAGTCCGCAATCGGCTTACCGAATGCCGTGCGCTCCCGCGCGTAATCGAGGGCCGCGTCATAGGCGGCCTGGGCGATGCCGACCGAACGAGCGGCGATATTGACGCGGCCGGATTCAAGGGCGGGGAGTGCCTGCTGCATACCGCGACCCTCAACGCCGCCAAGAAGATTTGCGACGGGAACGCGCGCGTTCTTCATGACAACCTCGCATGACTCCGGACCCTTGTAGCCGAGCTTTCCGATATCGCGAAGTACTTCGTAGCCAGGAGTATCGGCATCCATCAGCAAGATGCTCATGCCCTTATGGCGGGGGTCGGCCTGGGGATCGGTCTTGACCATGATGGGCAGCGGGTCAGCGTGGCGAGCATTGGTGATCCAGGTCTTTGAGCCGTTGACGATGTAGTGATCTCCATCGAGTACTGCGGTCGAGCGAATGCCCTGCAGATCGGTGCCGGCATCGGGTTCGGTGAGACCAACACCGGTGCGGCGCTCACCGGTAGCAAGGGCGGGCAGGTAGCGATTCTTTTGATCGTCGGTACCGAAGTGGGCGATCATCCAGCAAGAGAGCGAATGGCTGCCCAGCGTGCCGGCGATTCCCATCCAGCCACGGGCAAGCTCTTCAAAGACGATAGCGAAGGAGACGGGGTCTAAGTCGAGGCCGCCGTACTCTTCCGGAACGGTCATGCCAAAAAGACCCATTGCCTTGAGCTTTTCGACGATCTCGGTGGGGTACTCCCCGCTCTTTTCCATCTCACTGGCGACGGGTTTGATTTCCTTATCGACGAAGTCGCGAAGAGTTCGTTGAAAGTCGCGCTGCTCTTCGGAAAACTGAAAATCCATGGTGAAGCCTTTCCGGTGATGGAGGTGAGTCGGTTAGGAGGTTTTGGTGCCAAATGCATTGGAGGCGTTGAGTTGTTCGATTTTTTCTGCGTTGTAACTGAGGATGGAAACTAAAATGTCGGCTCGATCTTCATCGAGCAGAGGTGCGCGTCGATGAGGTTCGTCGCGGGTGCCCACCCGCATGGCTGAGGCAACTGATTTCACGTCCCCCAGGGCAGGAGTGTGGGTTTCAACGATGAGGCCACGTTCGATGGTGTGCGAGTCGGTGAGCGCTTCACCTACCGTTTGCACCGCTCCACAGGGAATTGAGGCGGCGCGCAGTTGCGTAGTCCAACTCTCTACAGTTCGCGTGGCAAACACACGCTCCAAGATGTCGAGCAGCTCTACCGAATTGT
>JANQZS010000053.1 GCA_030728405.1 Candidatus Nanopelagicales bacterium
ACCGAACCTATCTCAGGTGGGCAACAGGGGAACTTGCAATCGACACGGAGTTCCTTCCCTTGCCGGATAGGGACATCTTCATTACTCAAGGACATATCTCTCCCACCACCTTCGCCAAATTCTTGTTGGGCGACCAATACCCGACACCACACGTCTGGATTGACGCAGACACCATTGCCCTCGCCGGATGGGACCAGTTATTTGACCAGGTGACGGCGTGCTCGATAGACGAGGGGCTTGTTGTGGCCGAGCGTGGCTCTAACTCTTCAAGCCAGCAAGGCAAACCATCAGACCTACCCTTCAACGCAGGAGTTCTCGGATGGCCGGCAGGTGCTCGCAGGGATTGGGAAACTCCTCTCGGGAGCCTCGCTGTGGTCGATACTCAGGAGCAGTTTCTCTTCAACGAGCTGTACGCATCTACCGCGCGTCGAGTGTCAGAGAAATTCAACCTTTTGACCTATCGGGTTGATTCCCTCGACCCGAACGACATGCCCTACATCATCCATTACGCAGGAGCCCACAAGCCGTGGCATTTGAGAAGAGACCTGGCCAAAGCCTGTCTGGACCATCAGTGCCCCTGGGCCGCTTGGTTTGAAGCAGAGCAGAGGCTTCACTCTCAACACGGCAACACTGCTTTTGGCCGCGAACTCCTGAGGCGCCAGAAAGTCGCACTCAAGGCCGGAACGGTCCGACTCCAGCGGGACCACTCCGGCTACAACTTCCTAAGACTTCTTACTGGCTTGGGACCTGTCGCGCCTATCGTCGTCAACGTGCTCCGGCTCCTGAAACAATGGGTTCCCAGGGGAACACACCCCATCCATTAGCAAGTCAGGATCACGTCGTGGCATCACGGGCACAGAACTCATCGAGCGCACCCCATCTCGTGGCGCTCGCTCTGGATGACAACATGGTCTACGCCTTCTTTGTTCTTGTTCACTCACTGGCCTCGAACGCTGCGAAACCTTTCTCACTGGTCGTGGGTCATTTCACTGGTCGATTAGCCCCCCACCACCTAGCATTAATTCGAGATTTCACGAAGCACTTGGGAATCCCCCTCGATCTTCGTGAACTCAGTCCCAACACGCTCTTTACTGAGCGCAGACATCTCACCATCACCACTTTCTCCAAGTTCGTGATTTCGGACGAGATTCCTGACCCTCACCTCTGGATTGATCTCGACACTGTCGCCAGGGAGGGATGGGACGAGTTTTTTACCTATCTCTATTCCGCGCCACAATCTGCGGGGCTAGTCGTAGCAGAAAAGCTTCAAAGCCCCCACACCCGGTTCGAGGGATTCAACGCAGGAATCTTGGGGTGGACTGGAAAGCCACGAGCGGACTGGCTGCCGGCACTTGCTTCACTGCCTGAGAAGAGATTTAGCTCTGAACAATTTCTGTTCAATACCCTCTATGCCGATTCTGCTCATGCGATAGACGTGAAGTTCAATTTCCTCTCCAGTTGGCACGCACACACGACAGAGTTAGAGCGATCAGCGATTATTCATTACTCCGGACCCATCAAGCCCTGGCACCTTGCTATGCGGCACCGAAAAGCATGGGCCGACATCAACCCGAGCTGGGAATACTGGTATGCCTCGGAATCTAGGCTGCTAGACGATCTAAAAGACTCAGGACTCGAAAGACCCGTCAATCAGTTACGGCGCCAGGCATTATTCAGCGGAAGGCTTCACACCGGGAAAGGCGCACTGGCCGTTTGGGTGATGCGATTCCTTGCTGTTGCTGGGCCACTCGGCGACCCTGTCGTTGGACTCCTCAAGAGACGAAAGACACTATGAGCAGGGTCTCCCTCGTCCACTACTTTGGGGCAACAGCCCGAAGCTTGTCTGTTGTTGCCTCGGTGGTGGCAGATCTCCGGAATGACGGTAACGACGTCTCTGTCGTGGACTTGGAGCCCACGACCACTATTAGACAAGGCTTTCCCCCTCACTACCTGGCTCGCCTGTGGGGGCATTCCGTGAAACCAACGGCATTCAAGGATGTGCTTCACACGCTCGGGTCGAGCTACCAGCTCTTGCCAGTGACAGACACTCTTCAGCCCGTTCCTCAGGAACACGCAGAGCCCCTCAAGGTCGCAGTCGAATCCGAGCTCCTGACCTATTTCCGCTTGGACCATATTCCACGCTCGCGGGAAGCTCGTCATCTCCAGGCCTCACTTGAGGTGAATACTGTTCGGACGTATTGGTCCTTGCACACCCTCTGGTCCGCTCACGCCCCGGACGAGGTGTTGGTGCCAAACGGGCGAACTTCCCGCCAGAAAGCAGCACGACTTGTCGCCGAAGCGTTGAACATCCCCGTCCGGCTTTATGAAAACGGGAGAGCCCAGAGGAACTCCTACTACTTGGGAAATACGCAGCCGCATGATCGCATCGCGTCCCAAGCCGAAGTGGCATCCCTGACCTCGTCGCTCGACCCTGCCGCAATACGTAGCTTGGCGAAAGAATGGCTTGAATCGAGGATGGCAGGTTCCGAGGGAACCAATAGCTTCTCGGCCACTTGGAAGTCTATGGATCACTCCCCAGGCGACAGCGAGGGTGAAACCGCGGTCTTCTTTGCCTCATCATTTGATGAGTTCTTGGCGTTCGGCCCAATGTGGACGATTGACGAGTGGTCAAGCCAATTTGAGGCCTTCGACTTGATCATGTCAATCTTGGAAAAACGCGGCGTGCGTCTTGTCCTGCGCCTCCACCCCAATCTTGCCTCCAAGAGCCGGAAGTACTTCCTGAGGGAAGTAGAGGAGATTCTGGAGCTTCAGAGAAGACACCCGTCCTTGATAATTCATTGGCACAACTCATCGGTGAATTCGTATCAACTGGTGTCTGAGGCGGATTACGTCATCGTCGAACGATCGACAATTGGGCTTGAAGCCAGCCTCATGGGAAAATCCGTCTGGGCAACTCAAGCAACACAGTGGGACGAGGTCGCAGACATTCGGCAACTCCTGAAACCTTCAGATGTCACCGAGGAAGCACTGAAGCCCTGGAAGCCATCCACCCTGGGCGCAGAACGCTTTGTCGCTTACTGGATGATCCAGGAATATCCCCTTCGATACCAGGCCACTGACTGGGCCTCATGGGACCCAGAGAATGCGCCTGCGACCATGAAAGCCCTACAACTCGCTCTCCCCAACTCGTGGAAGCACAAGACCCGACTCCTCAATCTCGAGTGGAGCAAGTGGCGAAACAGCAGATTCCAAGCTCCTGTCTCCCGTCAGCAAGAGCAGTAGGGTGATTGTCGTGGCTGACGATTCGCAGAATTCAACGACACCCTCAACCAGCGAGCGCATCGCTGACTACAAAGCGCGCTTTCACGAGGCGGTCGTGGAAAGCAATGCGCTTGCGCAAGAAAAACAACACTCGAAGGGGAAGAAGACTGCTCGCGAAAGAATCGACGAACTGTTGGACCTCGGTTCTTTCGTCGAACTGGATGAATTCGTTCGACACCGCACGAGCGCCTTCGGAATGGATCAGAAACGTCCCTACGGAGATGCCGTTGTCACTGGTCTGGGGACAATCCACGGGCGTCAGGTCGCAGTCTTCAGCCAAGACTTCACAGTCTTCGGAGGCTCACTGGGTGAAGTGGCTGGCGACAAAATCATCAAAATTATGGATTTTGCCCTAGAAACAAAGGTTCCCATCATTGGAATTTTGGATTCGGGCGGAGCTCGAATCCAAGAAGGTGTGATCGCCCTCGGTAAATATGGAGAGATTTTCAAGCGAAACACCAAAGCTTCTGGTGTCATCCCCCAAATTTCGATTGTCTGCGGGCCAGCTGCGGGCGGTGCGGTCTACTCCCCAGCACTCACAGATTTCGTCATCATGGTCGACAAGACCAGCCAAATGTTCGTCACAGGTCCTGACGTCATTAAAGCCGTCACCGGTGAGGATGTCGGGATGGAGGAGCTGGGGGGAGCACTCACCCATAACAAGGTTTCCGGAGTTGCGCACTATCTTGCTCAGGACGAAGACGATGCCTTCAATTACGCAAGGGTTCTCCTCTCTTATTTGCCTGACAATTTCAGTGCTGAAGGACCCCAGTACGCGGCCGAGACCGATCTAGAAATCACGGATCGTGACCGACGGATGAACGAGATTATTCCTGATAGCGCGTCCGTTCCTTATGACGTCACCACCATCATCGAGGGAATCGTTGACCCTGGCTCGTTCCTCGAGGTTCAGCCTCTGTTCGCGCCCAACATCGTGATCGGCTTCGGTCGAGTAGAGGGTCGCTCCGTCGGGATTATCGCCAGCCAACCCAATCAGATGGCAGGAACTCTCAACATCGACGCAGGGGAGAAAGCGGCTCGATTCGTCCGATTCTTGGACGCTTTTGGCATCCCCATCATCACCCTGGTCGATGTCCCCGGTTACCTTCCCGGGACAGACCAGGAATGGACTGGAGTCATTCGACGTGGCGCGAAGCTTCTTTACGCTTACGCCGAAGCGAGCGTTCCCTTGATTACCGTGATTACGCGAAAGGCTTATGGTGGCGCCTACATCGTGATGGGTTCCAAGCAGCTCGGTGCTGATCTGAACTTTGCGTGGCCCACGGCAGAGATTGCGGTGATGGGAGGCCAAGGTGCCGTCAACATTTTGTACCGTAACGACCTCAAGAAAGCGGAGGAAGCAGGCGAAGACGTCAACGCTGTTCGGGCTCGCCTTGCGAGCGAGTACACCTACAACGTTGCAAGCCCCTTCCTAGCTGCTGAGCGCGGAGAAATAGACGGTGTCATCGAGCCTGCTGCAACCCGAAGTGTCATTGTGAAAGGCCTTCGCGCCCTGCGCAATAAGACACCCCGAACACCTGAGGGGAAACACGGCAACATTCCCTTGTAGGAAGACGACACCAGTTCTGGCGTTCTTTCATTGGTGTGATCTGACGCGACAATCGCTATTGCGCCTAAACTCTCGGTGTGGAAGCCATCTCTAAACTCCTCATCGCCAACCGAGGCGAAATCGCAGTCCGAGTGATACGTGCGGCGAAAGACGCTGGCATCAACACTGTCGCCATTTATGCGGACCAAGACAGGAATGCTCGCTTCGTGCGCCTTGCACATGAGGCATACGCGCTGAACGGCAAAACGTCGCAAGAGACTTATCTCGTTCCGGAAAAAATTCTTTCCATCGCCAAACGCTCGGGCGCGAACGCCATTCACCCTGGCTACGGATTTCTCTCTGAAAACGCCGAATTCGCGCAGATGGTCATTGATGCTGGTCTCATATGGATCGGCCCGCCCCCAGCCGCCATTAGATCGCTCGGAGACAAGGTTTCCGCTCGCCACATAGCTCAAAAAGTGGGAGCCCCTCTTGCGCCAGGAACCCCAGACCCTGTTACCTCAGCCGATGAGGTCGTTGCTTTCGC
>JANQZS010000054.1 GCA_030728405.1 Candidatus Nanopelagicales bacterium
CCGGCGGCGAAGTGGGCAAGGTGTCCAAGCTGACGATCATCGTGATGAAGCGCTAACTACTTGCGCACCAACTTCTCGTGCCACTTCACCACACTGGAGTCAGTGAGGCTGGCCACCTGATCGATGATCACCCGGAAGCGCTCACCATCAGTTGTGGCCGCATCGAAGGTGGGGCGCAGCCAACTTTCTAGTGATCTGCCTTCATCTAGGACGAGTGCGTGCACAACCTCGGCGAGGATCTCGCGTTGACGTGTGTATTCGATGGCTGCACCGTCGCGGTTCATGATGTATTTCACCGCGATGGCTTTCATGACGGCAACTTCGTCGCGGACTTCGTCGGGCACTACCAGTGTGGCTTGGTAACGGGTGAGCGGTGCGTCGCCAAATTCAATTTGGGTGGCAATTTGCGCACTGACACTGAACCGACCGATCAGGTAACTGGTGAACCGCTTTAGCTCAACCAGAGAACGCATCGAACCATCGAAACGTCCGGGCCAGTAATCAAGTTTGGTCAGGCGCACGATCGCGGCCCGCAACATGTCCGGATCACGATCGGGTAGGTAGCGCTCGTGGGCGATGGCGACAAGATCGTCTTGGGTTTCGGTGTTCGTGAACTCATCGAGGTGAACGAGGCCAGAGTGCACGGCATCCTCGGCATCGTGCACGGAATAGGCAACATCGTCAGACCAATCCATGACCTGCTCTTCAAGGCAGGTGCGCTCCCCCGGTGCACCTTCACGCAACCAACGGAAGATTGGTTCATCATCGGGGTAGTAACCAAACTTTGGATTACCTTCGCGGCGACCCCACGGGTATTTGCACGATGCATCCAAGCTGGCGCGGGTCAGGTTCAAGCCCACAGATTGACCCTGCTCATTCTCAACCTTCGCCTCGAGCCGGGAGAGCACGCGCAGGGTTTGCGCATTGCCTTCGAATCCGCCGATGCTCGCCGCCAACCTGTTGAGCTCTTCTTCACCGTTGTGACCAAATGGCGGGTGGCCCAGATCATGCGCAAGGCCGGCAACTTCGACTAAGTCCGGATCACAGCCGAGGGAATCGCCGAGTTCGCGGGCGATCTGGGCGACTTCGAGGGTGTGGGTGAGCCGGGTGCGCGGGAAATCGTGCACGCCAGAGACCATTACCTGGGTTTTTGCAGCCAATCGGCGCAGGCCCACTGAGTGCAGCACCCGGGCGCGATCTCGGGCAAAGTCGCTGCGCACCGTCTCCTTGACCGGTTCGGCAACCAACCGGGCAACGTCGTGCTCGCTATAGCCAGGAACCGAAGACATACGCGTGACTGTACTTAACGACGACGCTTACCAACGACGAGGCGGGGTCTATGCGGACGGGACGATGTTAGGCAGAGACCACTGGGTGAAGAGGTAGTGGCGCATCAAGGCAAGCACTTCACGGCCCACGTACTCACTGGTGAGTGAGGAGGAGCCACCTGCATCGGTGGGTGAAACGTGCGAATCGATGCCGTATTTTCCGGCTGTGACCTGGGCTCTGGCCGCATGGGCAGGGTCAGTGACGATCGTTGCGGAGGACCAGCCCAGATCGCGGATCACGGTGGCAACCACTCCGAGGCTGCCGACGGTGTCAGAGCCGGTGGGGAAAACCACCACATCAGATGCCGGGATTCCCGATGCGATGAGCGCATCACGGGCAGGTTCAGAGTTTTTGCGCGGTCCGGTGATCACCACAACCGGTGCAACTCCCTCGGCGTAGAGCTCACTCGCATGCAGCATTCGGGCTTGGCGGGCAGCCTCAGGATCACCCCAGACACGGGCCGGATCGAGCATGACGATGGCTTGGGTGGTAGTGCGATCATCCAGCTGGGCTGTGAGCACCACCTGCAGGGCGGCGCCCGCGGGCAGGATCAACACCATTCCTGACAGCATTGTCAGCGCTGCGGTCCAAAGCGCTCGATGATCGCGCTCTTGCCGTGCTTGGCCGGCGATTGATGCGAAGCGTGGCCGGGTCTGGGCGGGTGCGCCAGCCGAGCGAGGAGCCCCATTGACCGGGGAAGGTAAGGCCACGCCCCAATAGTCACACGTTTCACTCGCGTTTCAGGTGCGCGACACTTGCCGTTTCAGCGAGAGTCAGAACTGCTGGTGCCCGATGAGACAGTGGACCGGCCAGCTTCTAACCGGGCAACCGGCACTCGGAACGGCGAGCACGAAACGTAATCCAGGCCCACCTGGTCAAAGAAGTGGATCGATGCTGGATCGCCACCGTGTTCACCGCACACGCCGCAGTGCAGGTCCGGGTGGGTTGCCCGACCCTTCTCCACCGCCATCCGCACCATCGCTCCCACGCCTTCAACATCTAATGATTCAAATGGTGAGACCGCGAAGATTCCCTTAGCGAAATAGGGAGAGAAGAACGACGCCTCCACGTCATCACGACTAAACCCCCACGTGGTTTGAGTCAGATCGTTGGTGCCGAAGGAGAAGAAGTCGGCATATTCAGCAATCTGATCAGCAGTGAGAGCAGCCCTGGGCAATTCGATCATCGTCCCGATCGGGAACTGCAGCCCGCAGCCAGCTGCATCGATTACCTCGGCCATCACCCGTTCTGCTTCAGCTCGCGCTAACTGCAACTCTTTGACCGAACCCACTAACGGAATCATGATCTCCGCGCGTGGATCGCCACCATTCTTCTTGCGCTCGCAGGCAGCTTCGGCAATCGCGCGCACCTGCATGGCGAATAGACCCGGCAGTACCAAGCCCAAGCGCACTCCACGCAAACCGAGCATCGGGTTCTCTTCATGCAGGCGGTTAACTGCGCGCAAAATTCGCTCGTCGTCGCTCACGTCTTCACCACGTTCGCGAGCAACGGCCACCTGCACCGCAAGTTCGGTGCGATCGGGCAAAAACTCGTGCAGTGGCGGATCGATCAACCGAATCGTGACCGGGAGACCATCCATCGCTTCGAGGATGTCAATGAAGTCCACCCGCTGCATCGGCAGCAGGGCCGCCAGAACTGCGTCGCGCTCATCTTGCGTCTCGGTCAGGATCAGGTCCTCAACGAGTTGGCGGCGCTCACCCAAGAACATGTGCTCGGTGCGCAGCAGGCCAATCCCCTGCGCGCCCATGCGGCGGGCCCGCGCTGCATCGGGACCGGTATCTGCGTTGGTGCGCACTCCCATGCGTCGTCGTTCGTCTGCATGGCGCATGAGGCGATCAACCGCGTGGATCAATTCTGTTGTGTCTTGATCCACGCCCTTGAGCGCGATCTCGAGACCTTCCTCGAAGTACTGAACAATGGCACTCGGCTCGACCGGAACCTCTCCAAGGAAAACCTCACCGCTGGTGCCGTCAATGGAGAGCAGATCGCCTTCGGCTACCACCACACCACTCCTAGAGGTGAGAGTTTTGGCGCGACCATCAATGCGCAACGACTCTGCCCCACATACCGCCGTCTTGCCCATTCCGCGGGCAACCACTGCTGCGTGCGAGGTTTTGCCGCCGCGGCTGGTGAGAATTCCAGCAGCAGCCACCATCCCGGCCAAATCATCGGGGTTGGTTTCCCGGCGCACCAGGATCACGCGCTCACCCTTGGCAGCGGCTTCAACCGCGGCCTCGGAGGTGAAGACCACATGGCCAACGGCCGCACCGGGTGAGGCGTTAGTGCCAGTCGCGAGCAGTTCATGTTCGGAACCGGCAACGAAACGCGGGAACATCAACTGCGCCAACTGCGCACCCGTCACGCGAAGCAACGCTTCATCGGTGTTGATGAGTCCTTCGTCCACGAGCTGCGTGGCGATCCGGAATGCGGCGCCCGCTGTGCGCTTGCCCACCCGTGTTTGCAGCATCCACAGTTTGCCGCGCTCGACGGTGAACTCGATATCGCATAGATCGCGGTAATGCTGCTCGAGCTGGGTCATGATCTGCATCAACTCTTTATATGCCGGCGGATTCAGCCGATTCAATTCCTCCAACGGAAATGCATTTCGAATACCCGCCACCACATCTTCACCCTGCGCTTTGGGCAGGTAATCGCCGTAAACCCCGGGATCACCGGAGCCTGGATCACGGGTGAAAGCAACACCGGTTCCCGAATCCTCACCCACGTTGCCGAACACCATCGCCTGCACGTTGACTGCAGTTCCTAGATCCTCGGCAATGTGTTCTTGCCGCCGGTAGAGACGGGCGCGATCGGTATTCCACGATGCGAACACTGCGCGCACGGCTTGGGTGAGTTGCTCCTGCGGGTCCTGCGGAAAATCGTTGCCGGAGTGATCTTTGATGATGGTTTTGAATTCATTGACAAGAGTCTTCAGCGCTGATGACGGTAGTTCAATGTCGGTGGCAACACCAGCGGCGGTTTTTGCGTCGTCGAGCTTGTGTTCAAATTCGGTGCCCTCAATATCGAGCACCGTCTTTCCAAACATGGCGAGCAACCTGCGGTAGGAATCCCACGCAAATCTTTCATCGCCCGACTGCTGAGCTAATCCTTCAACGCTCACATCATTCAAGCCGATGTTCAACACCGTTTCCATCATTCCCGGCATCGAGAATCGCGCACCCGATCGCACCGACACTAAAAGAGGATCGGCACCATCACCCAGAGTGCGACCAATCGCTTGTTCGAGTGAGTGCACATGTGCAGCCATCTCGCCGGTGAGCCCCTGCGGCCACTCACCCGATGCCAGAAACTCTCGGCAAGCTTCAGTGGTGATCGTGAACCCGGGAGGCACCGGCAGACCCAATCGACTCATCTCTGCAAGGTTCGCACCCTTGCCGCCGAGAAGATCAGCCATCGAACGATCGCCCTGATCGAAGGAAAAAACCAGAGCGGCCCGCGTCGATGTTTTTCCCATGGGCTGACTTGACTACATGCAAACGCTTAGTGGCTACCTGAAACCACATATTGCTCACCCACCGGAACAGTGAAGTGCCCCACAGTGCCAACGTGACCTGGGCCACATCCGTGAAATGTGCGATCAACCGCCGCTGACGGAGAGCTCTGCTTGGCTGAGTTCGCAGGCTGCTGCTTCGTCAAGGAAAGGCGAATCCAGCCAGCCATCAGGCAGCGTGGGCCGGCGATCGCCCGAGGTGCGGCCGCGCGGACCGGCGCCTACTTCGGCATTGAAATCCTGATCCAGATCGATCTGGCCGATCAGTTCATCGAGTTCGGCAAAGGTTTTAACGGTTGCCAGACCCTGACGCACTTGCTGGCGCACGCTGAAGCCCTTGAGGTACCAACTCACGTGCTTACGAATGTCGCGACAGGCCTTGATTTCGCCGTAGTCGTTACCGAGCAGATGGGCGTGCCGACGAAGAATCGCGGTGACCTCATCAAGCCTGGGGTCGGCAGGAATATCCCGGCCTTCAAATGC
>JANQZS010000055.1:0-1407 GCA_030728405.1 Candidatus Nanopelagicales bacterium
GGTCGGTGCGTCCGCCAGAAGTGGCCACTGCTCGGGCAACCCCGAGTGGCCACTGCACCCCGAGACCCACACCCGTCACGAACATGCCGATCAAAATAGGAACACCAGAGGCGGTCACCCAGGCCAGTGCAAAACCGACGAGTGCGATCACTACGGACCACTTAAGGATGAGGTCATTGGGCAGGGTCTGAGCCAGCCTGGCCCCCACCACACGGCCGATCGCCATGCCACCAGTTACCGCTGCGACTGACGCGGCGGCAGCTGCTGGACCGAACTGCGCGCGTTCGCGAAGCAGGTCAGCACCCCACAGGATGAAGGAGAACTCGGCGCCGAGAAAACACATCACGATGACCGTGTTCCAAGCGAAACTTGCAGGCATGCGACCTTCGGCCATCACGGTTGGTGCGTGGTGGGCGTCGTTATACAGAGCAACCGAACGGCCGCGAATTAACTCGAGAATCACCAAGCCAATCGCAACGCAGATCAGGCCCCAGCGCCAGCCGAGGAAAGTGGCGGCGCCAATACCGATTGCCAATGGTGCGATGAGCCCGGCTACGGATGCCAATGCGTTGCCTTCAGTGATGGCAGCGGAGCCGGCCGGGCCTTGATGATCGATGAGGAAGGCGTTGACCGTGATAAACATGATGGTGCCGAAGAACGAGGTCACGAATGCGCCGAGCATGGTGACGGGGTAGGCCGCATCGGGGAGGGTGTAAATCAATACCCCGGTGATCGTTCCCACTGAACCCAGGCGCAAGACCATCCCGCGCCCCCAACGTTCGATGAAGCGCGAGGTGATCAGCCCGGAGATGATGCCGGCAGTGGCCAAGGATGTGCTGTGCAGTGCGGAGACCGCTCGCGTTGTTCCTTGGTCATCGCGCAGCAGCGCTTGGGAGGCACCAAAGCCATACATGAACCACGCGAAGCATGCCAGTTGAAAGTAGGTGATCCAGGTAGCATTATCCCGATTTGGGCGGCCCGGTCGCAAGCCTGGGCTGCGCCGCTTAGCTTCTTTGGTGCTCACGCACGTCCAGCTATGACGTAATCGATGCAGGCCAACAGGGCCCGCACATCATCAGGCTCAACTGCAGGGAAAATACCGATGCGCAACTGGTTGCGGCCGAGTTTCCGGTAGGGCTCGGTGTCAACAATTCCGTTTGCGCGCAGCGCCTTGGTGATCTCCGTCGCATCGATGGAGTCGTCGATATCGATGGTCGCAATCACCCCGGAGCGAAGTGCGGGATCTGTCACGAACGGGGTGGCCAATGGGTTGGCCTCTGCCCAGCCATAAATCAATCCGGATGATTCCGTGGTGCGGGCTGCGCACCACGTGAGTCCTCCGTTCGCGTTGAACCAGTCCACCTGTTCGGCCATCATGAAAATGGTCGCAAGGGCTGGGGTGTTGTA
>JANQZS010000055.1:1507-14021 GCA_030728405.1 Candidatus Nanopelagicales bacterium
GTTGAAGTCTCGTTATGCGGGGTGCAGTAGGCATCGATGCCCGCCGTTGCAGTGAACGCAGGAGCAGTACCGGGCTCCGCCTTGATGATGTCTTGATCGCCTAGGTGCGGTGCGTTTTGGGCACCGGAGGCGAACTTGGCACCGAACTCACCGAAGGTGAGGAACTGAGCGCGGTCGCGAATCAAACCGAAAGTTGCGACGTCCCAGAACGCGGTGGAACCGCCGTTGCCGAGGATGACTTCGTAACCGTCGGGGAGATTAAAAAGTTCGGTCAGCCCGGAGCGCAGGCGACCAACTTCGCTCTTGACGGTCTTTTGACGGTGTGACGTTCCCATAAACGACTGCCATACCGTGGCTAGTGCATCGGTCTGAGCTTGTCGAACCTTGGAGGGTCCGGCACCAAAACGACCATCAGAGGGCAGAAGTTCATTGGGGATATTCACGGCGCAAGCCTACGAGGGTTCCCGGTTCCCGCCTCAGGGAGTCGGGGTGTAACCGGTTGGCGCAACCATCTCGGCGTCCCAGCCGGGCACCGCCTCAGGTTTGCGCGGCTTGGGACCCTTGTATTTGGCCGAGGGTCGAACCAGCCGACCCGTCCGTTTTTGTTCGAGCACATGGGCGCTCCAGCCGGCAAGGCGTGCGCAGGTGAACATCGACGTGAACATTTCCGCTGGCACCTCGGCATAGTCAAGGACGATGGCCGCCCAGAACTCCACGTTGGTTTCCAAGATGCGATCGGGCCGGCGGGATCGGAGTTCGTTCAGTGCCGCCTGCTCGAGGGCGACGGCGACTTCGTAGCGAGGTGCGTTCAGCTCACGCGCGGTGCGGCGCAACACACGAGCGCGCGGATCCTCGGCCCGATATACCCGGTGGCCAAAACCCATCATGCGCTCACCGCGATCGAGCACACCCTTGACGTACGCCTGGGCGTTGCCGGTGCGCTCAACTTCTTCAAGCATGTACAGAACGCGCGCTGGTGCGCCACCGTGCAGGGGTCCACTCATCGCGCCGATTGCTCCAGACATTGCAGCGGCAACATCTGCGCCCGTCGATGCAATGACTCGCGCAGTGAATGTCGACGCATTCATGCCGTGCTCAGCAGCAGATACAAAGTAGGCATCTACAGCTTGGATGTGTTTGGGATCAGGCTCGCCGCGCCAGCGCCGCATAAAACGCTCCGTGATGGTGTGCGCTTCGTCGATATCAGCCTGCGGGATCATCGGTTTGCCGAGGCCACGTGCGGATTGAGCAACGAAAGAAAGCGCCATCACTGAAACGTGTGCGAGGTTTTCCCGAGCGGTGTCGTCGTCAATGTCAAGAAGTGGTTTCAATCCCCAAGCGGGGGCCAACATCGCCATAGCAGATTGCACGTCTACTCGGACGTCACCGGAATGGATGGGAATCGGGAATGGTTCTGCCGGCGGAAGGCCGGGGTTGAACTCGTTGTCGACGAGTAGTCCCCACACGTTTCCAAAAGACACCCGACCAACAAGATCCTCGATGTCAACCCCGCGGTAACGCAGTGCGCCACCATCGCGGTCGGGCTCGGCGATGAGGGTTTCGAAAGCGACAACGCCTTCAAGGCCCGGAACGAATTCAGACACGATTACACCCTCTTTCGCGCTCGACTCTCGATCGAGAGCCGATGGTGGCGGCGCCCCCATTCAACACATCGGGGCAATTCATGGTGAAATCGGGGCATGGACAAGGCCAACGAACCGAAAACGGTCCGCACCCAGATTGCTGACCTCAGAGTTTCCTACGATGCGGGCACGTTGGACGAGGCAGACTTGGCAGCGAGTCCGCTGGTGCAGTTCGAGACGTGGTTTCATGCGGCCCAGCAAGCCGGGATCGATGAACCCAATGCCATGGTTGTGGGCACCGTGGGAGCGGAAGGGCTGCCATCGGCTCGAACGGTTTTACTCAAGGGAGTCGATCAGCGCGGATTCACATTTTTCACAAATTTAGGTTCGACGAAGAGTCAGCAGCTGGCTGGGAACTCCGGTGTGAGTCTGGTCTTTCCCTGGTACGCGTTGCATCGGCAAGTGGTCATCACAGGTTCAGCAGAGTTGCTGCCCCGCGATGAAGTGGCCCAGTACTTCACATCGCGTCCGCATGATTCGCAACTCGGAGCGTGGGTGAGTCGACAGTCTGCCCACATTGACGGACGCGCAGAGCTCGATGCGAAATGGGCGCAGCTCGCCGAGGAATACCCTGCGGGATCAACTGTTCCGGTTCCCGAATTTTGGGGCGGCTGGCTAGTGCGACCGAGCACCATTGAGTTCTGGCAAGGACGCTCTTCCAGGTTGCACGATCGGCTCAGGTTTGTGGCAATTGCCACGCAGGCTGCGCTCGATGATGCATCCGCTTGGGAAGTTGAGCGGCTTTCGCCTTAAGGGTGAACGGGTATATCTAGTTCAGGCCATTTAGTTCAGGCCGTCACGCAAAATCCGCGAGGTCAACTCATCCACTGAAATGTCGAGCTCGCCGGCGCGCGTGCGCAGGCGCTTGCGCAACGACTTCGGAATCTGCACTTCCATCGCAACGGTCTTCTCACTCTTGCCGCGCAAAACCGAATCACCTGTATTGCCAGTGTTGAATGCAGGAAGATCCGCGCTGTCAGTCGGCGTTGAAGGATGCACGTTTGTGTCTGCTGCCTTGCGCAATGCAGAACGTTGCGGGGCAACGAATGGTTCGTTGTGTGTCATGGTGGTTACCTCATCCAGCCAAGTGGACGCACCCTGAGTGCAGGTGCGATCTGATCGAGCAGAGAATCAAAGACTCCGGCGAGTTCCTTGCCAGCAGGGGACTCCCACGCGTGAATCGGGATCCCAGCGCCCTCCGCCTGTGGAATGGCATTGCGCTCGGGCACCATCGTCTCGCTCACGAGTGATCCGTAAGCCTCGCGCAGTTCGCCGATGCGCTGGCGGTGATCGGCAACGGTGGTACGTGCCCGGTTCACCACAACTGTCGAGGTGCGAAGAGCCGGGTTCGAGGTGGCGCGAATCACGTCGACCGCCTCGAGCGCCTGCTCGGCACCGTGCAACGCAAAGTAACTGGGTTCGGTAACGATCAGCGCGCTCGTTGCGGCGGTGAGAGCGTTCCGGGTCATTTCGCCCAGCGAAGGCGGGCAATCGATCAGCACCAAGTCATAGCGCGCCGGCAGACCACCAAGGGCGACCCGCAATCGCTGAGATGAATGCGCGCCTTCAACTGTGTTCCGGTGCTCGAGTGCCCGATCGGCTGCCAAGACCTGAACCAGTCGGTCCCAGCTCGAGTCGGTCAGTGCATCTGCGGCAACGCCGGGGCGCGGGTCCGCGAGGACGTCGTTCATGGTGAATACGGGGGAATCAACGCCGAGTCCCATCGTGGAATTCCCTTGCGGATCCAAATCGATGACGAGGACCCGGAAGCGCCGGGCAAGAGCTGCGCTCGCTAGCCCGAGGGTGACCGTGGTCTTACCCACTCCACCCTTCATGGACAGAACGGCAACGGTGGGCACCTCGTAAGCCTATGAGAGGGGGGTTAGCTGCGTTTGATGGCCGCGTAATCGGCGAGGGCGACCTCACGCTCGGCCTTGTGGTCCACGATGGGTCGCGGGTAACCCGCTGAGTAACCTTCCGGGCTCAACCACGGCTCATGTGCAGACTTGCCGGCCAAGTGCGCAAGTTCGGGAATGTACTTGCGCACGTAGGAACCATCGGGATCAAACTTCAAGCCCTGCGTGATCGGGTTGAACACTCGGTAGAAAGGCGATGCATCGGTCCCAGAACCAGCAGTCCACTGCCAGCCGTGGGCGTTACTCGCCAGATCGCCATCACGCAGCAAGTTCATGAAGTGGGCGGCTCCGCGTTGCCACGGGATATGCAGATCCTTAATCAGGAAACTCGCGACCACCATCCGAACGCGGTTGTGCATCCAACCTGCTGTAAGAAGTTGACGCATTCCGGCATCAACAAATGGAAATCCGGTGCGACCGGTGAGCCAGGCGTCGAAGCGGGCCTCTGTTTCGGGTCCGGTGGCCCACCTCATCTGGTCATCAAAGCGCGTATCCAAAGAAGTGTGTGCACTGCTGGGGTGCCGGAACAGCACATCTGCATAAAACTCGCGCCAACAAATTTCTTTGCGGTACACCTCGTCGGCATCGCTTAATTCGGCAAGCAGCGAGCGCGGGTGGATCTCACCGTATTTCAGGTGGTGGCCCAGCACGCTGGTGCCATCTAGATCTGCACGGTTGCGAAGGTCGTCGTAATCGGTGAGTGATAGAGACCGGAAAATCTCCCAGCGTTCCCACGCGGCCTTTTCTCCGGCAGGTGGCAAAATGATGTCACCGAGATCTGCCGGAGTGGGAAAACCATCGCACTCCATCGGCATCCACCAGTCAACATCGGCCGGTGCATCTTCCGCTGGCGCGCGCCAACCGTGGCGCATCCACGCCCGATAAAACGGGGTGTACACCCGGTACGCAGTTCCGTCGTCTTTGTTCACCCGACCGGGAGCAACTGCATAGGGCGAACCCATGCGCACGAGCGGAACGGACAACGCACTCTCCACTGACTCATCGCGCGCCTGACCGTATGGACCGAAATCAGCGCTGATGTGTACCGACTTCGCCCCCGCCGTCGCCACCACCTCGGGCACAACCGTGCGCGGATCACCGTGCTTGATGAGCAGGTTTCCATTGAGGCTTTCATCAAGTGCCCGCAAGGATGCCACTAGGTAGTTCTGCCGAACAGCGCCTGCGGATTCCCACAAAACCGGGTCGATCACGAAAAGCGGAACAACTTTGCCATCAAGATCGGTTCTGGCTGACTCCACCGCCGCGAGCAGCGCCGGATGGTCGAGCAGACGCAGATCTCGTCGGAACCAGAGGATGCTGGGCACCCCGACACCGTAGACGCACTCCCGCCTGACTGCACCGTGGCCTCGGGTAAGTTCATGCATAGTTCGTGCCACCGCCTCGTCAGGAGTTCCTCGTGAGTGATCTGATCGACACGACCGAGATGTACCTGCGGACTGTTTTCGAATTGGAAGAAGAAGGTGTGGTCCCCCTTCGCGCTCGCATCGCCGAACGGCTGAGCCAAAGTGGTCCCACTGTCTCCCAAACGGTTGCGCGCATGGAACGCGACGGGCTCGTTGTTGTTTCTGGTGATCGACACCTCGAACTCACTGCCCGTGGGCGTGAGGCGGCCACGCGGGTCATGCGCAAGCACCGTCTTGCCGAATGCCTTCTTGTTGAGGTGCTGCAGATGCCGTGGGAAGACGTGCACGCCGAAGCCTGCCGTTGGGAGCACGTGATGAGCGATGCGGTGGAGCGACGACTACTCGAAGTTCTCGGCAACCCGACCGTCTCGCCGTACGGCAATCCCATCCCAGGGCTGGCTGAGTTGAACCCACATACCCAAGAGATTCCGATTGTGACGGGAAAGTTGCGGTCACTCAGTGATGCGGCGGGCGCAGATCCCGTTCGCTTGACGGTTCGCCGGATTGCTGAGCCGATTCAGACAGATGCACATCTCATGACCAACCTGCGCCGAGTCGGGGCAGTTCCCGGCGCTGGGGTCACTGCGCACCGGACCATGGGCGGAGTGATGGTGGGAAGCGGTGGCGAATACCTGGAGATTCCCACTGAAGAAGCACTGCATATTTTCGTGGAGTCGGGTAACGAGTAACACCCTTTGATCAGTAAGCAGGGCGCAGCGGGAAACCGGAAGAACCTCTCGCACCGAGTTTCACCCCGAGGGTTTGATGCAACTGAATGGTGTCGATGTCAAAACCCATTCGGGAAGCGGCCATGTAGAGCCGCCACACGCGTGCTGTACCCAGTCCGGCTTCGGCGACGGCCGCATCCCAGTTTTCTTCTAAGTTCCCACACCACTTTTGCAGGGTGAGGGCGTAGTGCTCGCGCAGATTTTCATCGTGCCGAATCTCGAATCCAGCACTGTTCATTGCGCTGATGACTTGCCCTGGTCCAGACAGTTCGCCATCGGGGAAGACGTAGCGATTGATGAAAGACGTGTTGTAGTGACTCGGCCAAGCATCATTAGAACGCGTGATCGTGTGATTAAGCATGCGGCCGTGCGTCTTGAGTTTGCCGTACAAAAATGAGAAGTACGACGCGTAGTTTGCGCGGCCAATGTGCTCCGTCAGACCAATGGAGGAGATAGCGTCAAAGTCACCCTCAGGAACATCGCGGTAGTCACTGAATCTGATCTGTGCTCGATCGGAAAGGCCGGCTTCAATGATTGCCTGTTGACCCCACTCGGCCTGCTGTTCTGAGAGCGTTACGCCGATGGCGCTCACTCCATAGTTTTTCACTGCATGCAGCACCATTCCTCCCCAGCCACATCCCACATCGAGCAGTCGCATGCCGGGTTGCAGGTTCAGTTTCTGGCAGACCAAGTCAAATTTGGCTGTTTGTGCTTCCTCGAGCGTTGCATCAGCGTTGGGGAAAACGGCGCAGGTATAGGCCATGGAAGGGCCGAGCACCAAGCGGTAGAACGTGTTGCTCACGTCGTAGTGATGGTGGATTGCCTCGGCATCTCGTTTCTTCGAGTGCCGCGAGCCACCAAGTTTGCGCTCCTGCGGTGGAGGCGTCGGTCGCTTCAGTGCGAAGGGAGCCAATTTTTTACCGAGCGCGATTTTGTCCGATGTGGAGAGGTGGGTCATCTTCATGGGGTAAAGCCGACTCAAAGCCGTATACGGATCACCGACGATCTCTAGGTCGCCGTTGACGTAGGCGCGGGCGAGACCTAACTGCGACGGGGCCCCAGCCAAGTACTCCACTGCGCGCGGATTGCGCACTTCGAGGATGGCATCGCCATCCTGAGGACCTGCACTAGATCCGTCGTACGCTCGAAATCCCACGTTGCGATCCGGGGAAACAATCAGAGAGAAAGCCTCTGCGAGATTCACTGCCGTCCTACCACCTTTTCGTACAGCCCGAGGAGTCGATCTTCGGGATCGTATATTTTTTTGATTGCTGCGTATGTTTTTCCACCGTAAATTGATGCGAACTCGTCGCGGTCGTAATAGGCGGTGGAGTAAAGGGACTTGCGGCCATGCAATTCGGTCACTTTGCGTTCGATGCGACGATTGATGATCCCTTCGGAGGGATCCGCACCATCTGTCATCGGGACCGTCGACCAGAACCCAACGTTCACATACGTGACGTTCGGATCGAATTCATAGAGCGGCCACACCACGTCTGGGTCTCGCTGCTTCAGTGGGCACACCCAGATCGGTTCGATGCCTACCTCGCGGTGGAAAAAGTCCAAGAACTCCTCCAGCTGATCGGCTGGTACTTCGATGTCTTGGACAATTGGTTCCCGCAAGGGTTTGCGTCGTAGCTTCGCCAACTTGTTCGCGATGGAGTATTTGCGATCTAGTGCGATCAACTTCCAGTACACATCGCTGCGAAGTTTTGACTTTGGCCACATTCGCCGGATCGCCGGTTTCTGCGCCCCGAATGCACGCGAACACCAGAACCAATCGGTGTCCCAGCGCCAGAGATAGTCGTGGATGGTCAGTACATCGTGGGTGCGTTGTTGAATCGACCGGTAGTAAACATCCATCCCCGTGTAATCGCTGACGGTCAGACCCGCTGGGATTGTTTCCACCATTTCACCGAGGGTGAGGTACTGCTCGGTCGCGCTGAAGACAGCGCCATCGAGGAAATCGACGCGGTGGCCTTCGAATTCTTTGGCGTCGACGATTTCCTGAATCGCTTGCGTCATTTCCCGGGCTGTTGCGAAATGAACATGACGAAGGTGCACAAATGGCTTGGTCGGCTCAAGTTCGATTTTCAGTCTCAGGGCATACCCGAGGGATCCATACGAATTCGGAAATGCAAAAAAAAGATCACGGTGCGGATCATCAGCGGCACCTGACACCGTGAGGATGTCGCCACTGCCCGTCAAAATATCCATCTCGATAACTGACTCGTGCGGTGTACCACTTCGAAAACTCGCGCTCTCAATTCCCAACCCGGTCACGGCGCCACCCAAAGTGATGGTGCGCAATTGCGGAACACACAGCGGCATCAACCCGTAGGGCAGGGTCGCATCGACAAGATGTTCGTAGGTGGTCATCCCGAGAACCTCGGCGCTCCGATTGACCGGATCAACGTGGAGTACCCCGTCAAAACCTGCGACGTCTAGCCCAGGGCTGGTCGCGGCCGCTCGCGCGCGGAACAGGTTTGAGGTGCTTTTGGTGAGGCGAATGGGTGCGGCAGGGGATAGCTGGGCAAATTGGCCGCGGACATCGCCCAGCAGGGCGGCGTACCGCCCCTGCCAAGTTCCGCTGGATGTAGCCGAATTCACGGTGGTCACCGTAGTCCTCAGAGGGTGCGGAACGGCCTCGGAGTGGAAAGTAGGTGATGATGGGTGAGTGAGCAATCGTCGAGCCAAGCCGTGGATCCCTTGGGCAGCCGGGGCTCTCGCGTTCTTCATCACGTTGATCATCGGCGGGCTTGTCGTGGCCGATTGGGGTCTTCGGACGGCTGAGATGAACAGGATCATCACCCGGGTCGAGGCCTCTGAAGCGGCCATGCGACAGGTGTCCGACGAGGTGGATGCGGCATTTGCGGGGCACTCACAGGCAGATGCCAGCCCCGCCGAGCGAGCAGAGCTTGACGCTGAGCTCCGAGAAATTGCGGCAGAGGGGCGCGATGCGATCGAAGCCGCTGCATTACCCATCGCTGAAGTTGTGGTGCTGCCTTGGCACAGTGCAATTGAGCAGGCCCAAGTGGCGTACCTGGTCCACAATCTGGCATGGCAGGAGTACCTGGATGCGGCAGCAGCGGATCCAGCCGAATTCCTGCGGCCGCAACCTCTGGTGGACAGCACCTTCCTTGAGTCTGAGCAACCGATGATCGCTGCCGTCCCCCTTCCAGATGTGCTCGATGTGCTGTCCCGGATCGCTTCGATATACGCACCACCTGAGTTAGGACCGGGTCAAACCCAGCAAGCACTAGCCTGACGCTCTATGGATGCCATCGGTGCTGCGCGACTCATCCGGATCGTTCTGGGAGCTGGAGCTGCAGTTTTCCTCATCTCAGCCCTGGCGCTGCTCGTCTTCCCCGGAACTTTTGCCACGTGGTTAGGCCTTGCAAGCACCGCCAGCGTCGACTGGGTCCTTCGAATGCTGGGGGCAGCCCTCTTGGCACTGTCCGGACAAATGTGGTTGGTCCGGCGAGCTGATGACGCTGGCGCACGCGGTGGCGCAGCGGTCATGATCGTTGCCGGTGGCCTCATGACGATTCTCACCCTCACGATCCCGGGTGACTGGACGTTGTTGCGCTGGGTCTATCTCATCTTCGGGGTGACCTTCGTGATCGCGTACACAGCGTTAATCGCGCTAAGCGTGCGTGCGTCGAGGTTGTAGAAATGAATGAAACATTTGCAACGCTGGCTATCTCTGCTGTTATAGCTGTGGGAGTGGGCGTGCTCGTTCGTCAGCGCGGGTGGGGAATGGCACTTCCGCTGATTGTCACCGGGCTTCTGGTCAGCATTCTCCCGATAGGTCCGGACAATTTGCCCAATCCGGAGATCATTCTGGTCGCAATTCTCGCCCCGCTTGTATTTGGAGAGGCACTGAACTCGTCATACCTGGATTTGCGCAAAGTAAGTCGACCCGTTCTGGCCCTAGCTGTGGGGTTGGTCATCACAACGTGCCTTGTGGTCGGTGGAGTCGTCGTCTCAATCGTTGCGATGCCACTTGCCATGGCTATTGCCTTAGGTGCGGTGCTTGCTCCCACCGATGCGGTAGCGGTGAGTGCTGTCGCCAAGCGGGCGTCACTGCCGCGCCGTCTCGTTTCCATTCTTGAAGGTGAAAGCCTTGTCAACGATGGCACCGGACTCACTGCGTTACGCGTTGCAGTCATCGCAGCGGTTGTCGGATCGGTCTCCATCGTGCAGGTAGGTGGGCTCTTTGCACTCGCGGTGATTGGCGGCGTTGGAGTCGGTGCGCTGTCAGGCATGGTTTTGTCATGGGTTCTGCGTAAAACCACCGACGTGGTCGCAGCCAATGCTTTGATCATCGTGGCCCCGTTTGCGATCTACTTTCTTGCTGAAGAAGTGGGTGGCTCCGGCATCCTTGCCGTGGTGGTTGCTGCCTTACTAATTGCGCACCGCCAACACTCTGAGCCGGGTGGTGCTAGCCGTTTGCAGGGCGCCAATGCTTGGAAGCACATCACGTTCATCCTGCAGGCAATGGCCTTTTTCATGATTGGTTTAGAAATACCGGATGTGGTGAATCGACTCACGACCACCGAAGAGCATCAAGTTTTGTTGCTTATTCCTATCGTTGTTGTCACTCTCATTCTCACGCGCGCCGCATTTCTCGCGTTGATGGTGCTGACGAATAGGGTGCGCGGCAACCGGGACAGCCCAGTGAGTACATGGACGAGTGCGGCTCTTCTCTCATGGGCTGCAGCGCGCGGGCCGGTGTCTGGCCTGGCAGCATTTTCTATCCCACTCGTCATGGCGAGCGGTGCAGAATTACCCTACCGGGATGTTGTGATGGGAGTGAGTTTCGGTGTCATCGTCGTATCTCTGCTCTTGGCACAAACATTGGGCCCGATGGCCCGCTGGCTCAAGGTTGGAACAGATCACGACGAAGTAGTTCTGCAACAGGTCGAAACGGCTCTCGCTCGCGCGGCCCTTGATCGACTGGAGGCGGCAGTCCGTGAAGCTGAAGCCATGAACGACCCTATACCGCTTTCCGTGGTGGAGTTCTTGCGGACAGAACACGAAGCGCGGATCGAACTGATTTCTCCAGTTCAATCTGAAGTGTCAACGCATGTGCGCACCGATCAGCAGATTGCCACTGCGGTGGAGTCGTCCATGATTCGCGCAGAGCAGGAGGAGTTATTTCGCATGCGTGATGAAGAAGGTATTCCTGACGCGATCATGCGTCCGGTATTACGCAAACTTGATTTGCGTGAACAGTCAATTCATAATCGACGCTCATGAGCGATTCGCCACTCCTCGATGCGTGGTTCCGTGCGCGCGCACTCGCCCGCCGGCCATTGCAGATTCCCGGGCACAAGAATCGTTATGTCAGTGCCGATTCCACCGCCCCAGGCGCTGAGGTCCTCACACCGCTCATCCGTGATGACCTGCCTCTTCAGGGTGGGGCTGATGACAATGCCTTCTCCGAGAAATTGCTTGTGCAGGCGGAGAAGTTGTGGGCCACAGCGTTGGGAGCCCGGCACGCGCGCTTTCTCGTGGGAGGTTCTTCGCAGGGGAACATCAGCGCATTGACCGCGGTAACTAATCCGGGTGAGCGCGTTCTGGTGGATCGAACTTCGCACCGCTCCTTGCACTCAGCGCTTGTGGTGAGCGGTGCCTCACCCACGTGGGTGCTACCGGAGATCCATCCGGAGTTTGGAATTCCCGTCGGCATGCCAGCCAGGCGAATCGAACAACAGTGCACTGACCACGTTGCGGTCTTCATCACCTCCCCTTCCTACGTGGGCACGCTGAGCGATGTTGCTGCCCTTGCAAAAGTCACCCACGATCGAGACAGTGTTCTGATCATCGATCAGGCGTGGGGTGCACACCTGGACTTTTTGCCTGGTGGTGGTGCGATTGAGCGCGGAGCCGACATCGCGACCACGAGTGTGCACAAAACCCTGCTCGGATACTCACAGACCGCCGTGACAACTCTTGGCGGTAATCGCGTAAATGCTGCAAGGCTGGATCGAGCCGTTGATGTGACCGCCACCACTTCGCCTTCTGCCACGCTGCTTGCATCCATTGAAGCGACCCGCGTTGTCATGGCAGGTGATGGTGGTCCTGCATTGGACCGCGCAGTCGAACTGACCGCCAGCATGCGAGCCACACTGGCAAAAATCACTGGCCTTGTCGTGTTGACCGAGGAAAATTCGGGATGCCAACTCGATCCACTCAAGGTCACGCTGTGGCTGCCGCGAGCCGGGATCGACGGTGTGGCACTAGGGGCGGCGCTGTGGGAATCCGGGCACGGTGTGGAGGCTGCTGATGCAGACACCCTCGTGATCACCATGTCTCTAGTCGATGAAGAAGCCTTCGTCACCGAGATCACCGACACGATCACCTCAGCAATAGGCGCCTTACGCGGGCCGAGCCGGGCGCCCACCCCGGCGGCAATGTGGCGGGTTGCACCCGTCGTGGCGATGACTCCGCGAGATGCCTTCTTCGCACCGCGCAGGCGAGTGCCCCTCGATGAGGCCGCAGGGCTGATCAGTGCCGAGCAGTTCACCCCCTACCCGCCCGGAGTCCCTCTGATCGCCCCTGGCGAGCAGATCACCCAAGAAATCATCGAGGCGATTGCTATTGCGGGGCGGAGCACGCGGGTTGCTTACGCCAGCGATCCTGAACTCCGCACAGTCGAAGTTGTCGCGTCGTAATTCTTTGTGGTTTTCTGCATCCAAAACCGCATCTCGGGGAGAAGTAGGGGTAACGGATCTCCCAACAAGGGGTGATCCTCAAACCCTGGAGGTCCGATGAATGGATCACGTCTGAGTCGATCA